>JAKFFN010000272.1:0-1940 GCA_036675025.1 Candidatus Sumerlaeales bacterium
TCACGGTTTCTGCTTTTTTGTGCTGCCACCAGTTCGCCTAGCAGGCTAGACGCTAGAATATCTTTTTTAAAGCTGTCAGTGTGCAGACCGTAGAAGATCGTTATGTTGCCATTAACCAGCCAAGTATCAATTGTTGTTTTTTTCATATTTTCACCTACGCGCAGGTGGACGCAAGAAGTTGTTTAAATCGGCCTGCTATGGCCGATTTAAACATTTCATTGGTTGTTAGAAATCAGGCAATTCATCAATGAATTTTTTACCGCTTTCGCTAAATTTCCTGTACAGGTCGCCACGCAGGCCTGAAAACGTTTTAGTGTCCAGGTAAGTGCGCACAGCACCCGTTTTCATCGTGGTGGACTGGCGGGTCGATTTCCAGAACAGAATACCGCGGGTGCTCTCCCTTGCATCCAGGGAGATGCAGTTGAGGACCATGTTTGGTTGCCCACCGTTATCAAGCCAGATCGGTGCGATATCGAATTTTGCCTGGGTGCCCAGCTTAGAGTTACGATCAAAAATCTTAATGGCATCGGGACTTTTCTGCACCGCCTCAACGGCCTTTTTCGCAACATCAGCCAGGATTTTAGCCGCATTACTACCAATCAATCCTGCAGCCACTTCCAGGGCAACCTGATCCATTGTCAGGCCAACTCTCTTGA
Organism: Candidatus Sumerlaeales bacterium; assembly: GCA_036675025.1. Classification (GTDB taxonomy): domain Bacteria; phylum Sumerlaeota; class Sumerlaeia; order Sumerlaeales; family Sumerlaeaceae; genus JAKFFN01. The sequence goes on from JAKFFN010000272.1 coordinate 657, forward strand.
CTGTGACCTCCTGGATGTTCCGGTTTTGAGTCACCCAGCCCAGTTTGCTCAGGCCGTCAACATAGTAGCGATACCATTCGAAGAGTTGCTCATCTTTGGGGAAGAGTTTGGTGGCGGCGTTTTGCATGACCAGTTTGCACAAATTGACGTCGTCGATGATTTCCTGCGAAACGCCGGGCAGGAAGGCATTGATAGTATCAGGCATGACGCTGGCGGTTGGTTTGTCGATATCATGTTCAGGTTTGCTCGAGAGCGTAGAAAATACAGGTGCCGAGCGCTGCGTGATGATAGGTAATGCTGGCAGGGAATCAATAAATTCGAGTCGTTGTTCAAGTAGCATGAAAGTAATCCTTTACTTATTGGTATGAGCAGCCGGCTGGCTGTGGTTGTTAGAATAGGTTTATAGATTTCAAAGTCTAGTTTTGGTTTGTAACTTCAGGTTTTAGTTGTGTTTGTTATTCTGCGTTTGTGATTGTTCTAATTCGTAGTGGTGAACTTAAGCAGTCGTTAAACTTGAAACACTTGAACTGTTGTCGAGGCGCTGATCAGCGCACCGCATGCCCGGACAACAATGCCTCCTCACGCAACCACGCAAAAAAAGCCCGAACCGGTGGATGTCGCTCACGCCCCGGCACGCACAGTGCGCTGTAGCCGGCTCCATCGACCTGGATTTCCCCCCGGTACGGCAACAACAGACCACTGGCCACGCTTTCCGACACCAGAATATTGCTTGCCAGCACCAGGCCTTGGCCGGCAATCGCCGCTTGCAGGGCGTAATGCTCTTCGTCGTATTCGCGCACGGCCGGCCGACCGCCCAGCCAGGTTTCGCCGGAGCGAGCGCACCAGGCCTCCCAGCCGTGGGCATAGAGTTTGGAGTTGTGCCAGCGCACGCTGATCAGCGTCGGGGCGCGACTCGACGCCAGGGCCACTTGTTCAGGCGAACCGTAGACACCAAAGGACTCATCGAACAGGCACTGGCCGTAAAGGTTGGGGTAATCATCGAGGCTGTAGCGCAGCACCAGGTCGACACTGGCGTCCTGATGCAGATCGATGACTTCGCAGTGGGTATCGAGGCGCACGTTGATGTTCGGGTGTCGGGCGTAGAAACGTCCCAACCTTGGCACCAGCCACAGGGCGGCGAAGGCGGCGGTAGTGGAGACCGTCAGGCTGGCGCCACTGCGTTGCGGACGCAGTGTATCGACACTTTGCGCCACTTCCAGAAAAGCCCCATGCAGGCTCTGGAACAGCCGTTCGCCGCATTCGGTCAGGCGCACCTGGCGTGGC
>JAKFFN010000239.1:0-12147 GCA_036675025.1 Candidatus Sumerlaeales bacterium
TGAAACTGCGTAGAAAGTAGAATGTAGAACGTAGAACGCGGAGAAACGGCTAAAGAGCGCTTAAGCTGTGCGTTCCGGACCTGGCGACTCCGGTTCCGGTGAAGGCTGGTCTATGGGTTCTTCGGGTTTGGGATTATAAGGCGGCGGTATTTCGGGCTTAGGCGTGGGTGTTTTGGGCACCTCGGGCTTTTGGACGGGAACTTCCGGCACTTCCGGCTTCTCCGTCGTTGCCGCTTTCTTTTCCCTCTCCTGTTTCAGTCTTTCCTCTTTCTCGCGCCGCTTCCTCCATTTTCCTGTATCACGATCCATCACATCTTTCGGGATCATAAACAGGTGGATCATGCTCAGGAACATCAGCGCTATTACTACCAGTGAACCTGCTACAATGGATAAAACCAACTGCGTTTCCATGGTACTGCTTTACCTCGTATTTTTCGGGCCGACGTCGCCGTTTCCTGCGGACTCGTAGGGGAACTCGTCACCATCAGCTATATCTGAATACCCGATGAGAGTTCCATTGTTTGCCGCACTTTCGGCTGCCGCCCCACCGGCCGCCGCGCCTTCGCCGTCGTGGCCCATGCCGGTCCGCGCTTCCAGCAGCCGCACCGGCTTGCCTTCCAGCGGCAGACTAATGCTGACTACGGTGCCTTTACCTTCTTTGCTGGAGATCTCCATGTATCCGCCGTGCTCTTCCACAATCCGGCTGACAATGGCGAGGCCAAGCCCCGTGCCACTGAACTTGGTGGTGTAGTAGGGCTCCAGAACCTTCTGCAGATTCTCATCCGAAATACCCGGGCCGTTATCCGCTACCCGCACCTGATAATGTTCATCGATAATGCGCGTCTGGATCTCCATGGCCGGGCTCCATGTTGCCATCTCCGGCGGGAGATCCTTCTGCGGTTGCGCCTGCAGCACTTCTTTCTGCTCCTGCAACGCCTCCATGCTGTTTTTTACCAGGTTCAGCACGGCCTGCGTTACCTGTGACGGATCGATTTGCACAGATGGTATCTCGCGGTCGAGGCGCAGGGTACAAACGATGCCGCGGGCTTCCATCTCGGGGCGGAGCGTGGCGTAGACATGCTCGATCAGGCGGTTGATGTCGGCGCGGTCTTTCATGGGCCGGGTCGGGCGGACGGCCGTGAGGAAATCGTTCACCACTTTATTAAGGCGGCTGATCTCTTCCAGTATCACGTTACTGCTTTGCTGGATTCGCTCCTGGTCGGTCTTGCGGGGTTTGTCTTCGCGCAGCGCCTTGCCCAGCAGCTGGGCGTGGATCTGCAGACTGTTGAGCGGGTTCTTGATCTCGTGGGCCAGGCTGGCCGTAAGGCGCGCCAGGGTGTCGGCCCGCTCGGCCTTTCCGCGTTCCATCTGTGCTTTCCGCAGTTCCGTGTTATCGTGAATGATCATTACTGAAGTGCCTGCCTGGGGACTGTCTTTCTGCTCGATGGGCAGCAGACTGATATCAAGCCAGCGTTGTTCGTGGCCCGGCACCTCAATTTCCGCGTGCATGATCTGCTCATGTTTTAAGGCGAAGCGGGACAGCAGGTCTTTCAGTTCGGGAATATCGGTAAGCGCAGCAAAGTGCTCACGGTAGATGCGCGAGCGGCGATTGATACCCAGCATCTCAAGGGCGGACGTGTTAATATAAAGCACCTCAAGGTTGGGCCGCAGCACAACGAGCCCATCGAGCATGGCATTGAATACCACCTGGAGAAACTGCTTCTCGCGGACCAGGTTCGTGAGGAAAGACTCAAGGCCTTCGCGGTCGACCTTGCTGAGCTTCGCAAGAAACCGGTCGTCAAACCCGCCCGTATTTTGAATGGCCGCCATGTTACGAGAAGCTAACGCGCGAAGTTAGTGGGGATTCAAAAAGAGCGCGTGGTAATTCAGCGGATGGAGATTCATTCCCGATGGCTCCGCCGCAGCTTTTATCACGCTTTTTTGAGCCAACGTATTTATTTCGGCCTCCGTCGTTGATTCTGAACGGGTTACAGGCAGAAATTGGCATATTGGGAAATCGCGTATTTATGGCGGCCTCCGCCGTTGATTTTGCATGGCTTACGAAGCGGTCCGTAAATTGCCGCGAAAAAAATTTCACGGAAGCTATTTTAGCCGGATTAACATCCGTACGAGTTGCCTTTTCCAGTGTCATTTTTTGGTCCTTATAGTTATTGGTGATGTTTGAAACCGGAGAGGACTACATCATATAAAAATCCGCGGCGCCATTCCCGCAATGACCCTTAGGGATGCTTAGCGACCCTTAAAATGTGGGGTTATTAAGTTAAGCGCAGGTTGAGTATAGCCGCCTGATATATCCATAAACTCGTCAGGTGAAGATGCAGATGAAAAGATTCGCATGCCATCGGGCCAGTATTCAATTAACCATACTTCTAGGCGTTGGGTTGCTGGCATTTACTCGTCCTGAGAGTTCACAGGCGTTGGCCATGCCAGCGCCAATGACGACAGAAACACTTTCGACTTCACCGCTGGTTCAGATAAACCACGGATGGTCCGGAGGTGACGTTTACGATGTGACATTGCATCTACAGGCAGGTTGTGCAACGCGTCCAGTAAGGCTTCTCTTCCCTACGGTGAACATTACAGAAGACAATTCCACTAGTAAGCCCGCGGCGGCGGGATCAGAGGTAACAACGGCTAGTATGTGGGTAACGTACGACGGCGAAAAGAGGCGTTATCCTGTGTTCCTACTTAAGCGAGAAACCGAGAATACATCGGCAACTGTGCAAAACACTGTGGGTGCGGTAAATCTGCCGCAATGGACAGATTACCTGGATATTCGTCCGGGAAAGATGGTTCAGTTTAGGGTTCGATTCCAATTGCCGCCGATGAAACTGGATAATCGACAGCGCCCAAAGCACGTACCAAAGACTTTTACGCTCGTTCTTAATCGTTTGGACATTGGCTGCAGCACGCCATTATCGATAAAGCAGACTTTCCGTTTGTGGAACCGAGATAGCCTTCTACTTTTGGGCCCTAACGCCAGTTAGGTGGAAGAGCTGTGCGGTGGCGTTGCGCATTTGGTCTTAGATGAACGATAGTAAATAAGGACAGATTGAGTGGCGTGTATGAGTCGGGCCTCCAGCCCTGTTGAGGAGACGGAATGATAACCTGGGGCTGCGTCGTCCGCCACGGCGGACTCCTTACCCCAGGCTGGTTTGAGGGCGGGGCTTCGCCCCTGTGGGGTGGGTGATAGGTGTTTGTGCGACTTCCTCCGGGATTGGCGGGTGCGGTTTGGGTGGAATGGTTGTAACAATTTTTGCTAAAGCGGCTATAAAGCCCGGCTGAAGCCGGCTGCGGTTAAGGGGGGTGAAGTGGGTACACCCCGCCTAAAGGCGGGTGCAAAGAGGGAGCTGGCTAAAGCCAGCAGGGTGCAGCCTACACAATGGTGGCGAATCGAAGGAATTTTGCTTCTCTGCGCAAAACTCTAACGGCTTTTGCATCAATACATGTGAACCGCAATCAAATCACCGGGAGCGGGGGAGACGAAACACCATCAGCAACAGGAGCGACGGCGTGAGCCATCAGGATGACCGACACAGCAGTACCCGCAGCGCGGCCCAGGCAGGGGCGGGCACGCTGCGGGATGTGTCGGCATTTTCTGATGCCGCCGCGCGCAGCTATAATGCCATCTTCCTGACGGCGCTGGCAATTGTGCGCGATCACGACACGGCGGCGGACATCACGCAGGAAACGTTTCTGCGCGCGTGGCTGAAGATTGACACGCTGCGCGATGCGGCGCTGCTGGAGCCATGGCTGGCGCGGATTGCCCGCAACACGGCGGCGCAGTGGCTGCGTACTGGTCAGCAGCGCTCGCGGGTGTTGCCGCTCATCTCAATGGAGGAGATAACCGTGGAACCTGCCGACAGTAAAAACCCGACACCCCGGCAGGCCGCGGGGCAGGCGGAACAGAACGCGCAACTGACGCAGGCCGTGATGGCCCTGCCGGATGACCTGCGCCAGGCGGTGCTGCTCCATTACGCGGAAGGCATGAGCCCGAGCGATATCGCGCGGCTGAACGGTGAGGCGCCATCAACGGTGACGCGCCGGCTGGAGAAGGCGCGGGGGCTTCTGCGCCAGCACCTGGAAGACGGCTTGGCAGCAGGACTCGCGGCAACGGCGCAGGCACTGCGTCCGAGCGGGAGTGACCTGCAGCGTACGCTCGGCATCGTCGCTGCCGCGGCGGCCATCCCGGCTGTCTCGCGCGCACAGCTCCTCCAGATGGTATCTGATACTCCCCCTCCCCCGATGATTAACGCGGTCACATCAGCCGCCCAGGCGGCAACCATCGAGGAGGCAGGAATCATGAAGAGCATCATTGCAAAGGTAGGGGCAGCAAAGTTGATTGCGGGAGCAGCGGCGATCGCCGCCGTGGGGGGCGGGGTGTATGCCGTCAACTATATGGCCCCCGGTGCCAGAAACGACCCGGCCAGTATAGGGGCATCAGCAGAACTTCATCAGCCTGCGAAACACAACGGTACCGACGCCAGCAACCCGCTTCGAGTATCCCCCAGGGGGACTTCCAATAGTAGCACTGTAGCAAATTCGAGAATCAACAGCCCAAAAACAGAACCCCGGGAACCAGCACGAAGGCTGCGCCCTTCAGAACGGGTTGCCCTGCTGAAGGATGACCTGGTAAGCACCAACCCGAAATTCGTAAGCGACGACGGCAAAACGTCTGGCGGCACTTACCTGGATATGTTGGTGGTAGACGGAAGCGGTTTCCCTGTGGAAGGCGCAACGTTAAACATCCTCCAGTTGAAGTACAAGGAAGAGAATATATCGGGAGCCGTCGGTCTTCCCTCAGATACGACGGGCACTATTCGCACTAATGGTGGAACGATAACGCCGGCGCAAAGCAACGACGCGGGCATTGCCAGGCTGTTTGTCCCTGAGTTCGTTACTGACAAGTACGTCACTCGCGGCTTCACCGTACGCTCTGTCCATCCTGACTATACGGCAACCTTTGCCGACATGGAATTTACCAGCGTCACAAAAATCGTGATGACGGGCGGCAGCACGCTGCAGGTGCTTCCTGTTGATGTATTGACCTCAGCCCCGGTTTTGGCTACGATAACACCGGAGTTTGACAGCAGCTTTAAGCCTGATTGGGAGCGCCGGCCCGACGGCACAATCGCCATAAGAAAAATCAGTGGCGACGCCCTGGATTTTTACCTCAAGGGTACAGACGAAGCAGGGTACATGCTGGTGTCGACATATCAAAAGGTGAAGATACCTCATGGAAATGAAGAACCGCTGCGCGTACCAATGACGCAAGGGTTTACGGTGAAGGGAGTTCTAAGCCCGAATGTTCCGCGGCCGGTCGCCGGAGGTAAGATCCAGGCACGCAGCTCGATTGAGGAGACCTGCACGAACTTTGGCAGGCAGGAAGTGGATATCGCAGCGGATGGAACATTCCAGCTTACAAACATGCCCGGCGGAGAGGTGATTATTGCGGGGCTGACAGAAGGATTTAACTCTACGCGGCCTGGTGATCGGGAATTCCATTCGCCCCATGGCGCAGCTCACCGCTTTCAGTTGCTGGCTGATGGCCAAGAGTATGTTCTGCCTATGGAGCCTCGCGCAAACCTCAGGATCAAGCTCGTAACTATCGACGGGTCACCAGCAGCCGGTGCCAAGGTCCGGTGCGGATCCATGCTGTGCTTTAATAACTGCTGCGAGAACTGGGACAAGGAATTTACGGCAGTATCCGGCGCTGATGGCATGGCAGAGATAACCGGGGTACCGGCCGCGCAAGAGAGCCAGATCTGGGTGCTCGATGGCTGGCGGATAGTCGGTGAAATTGATCCGTTTCACGGAACAATGAACTATATGAAGCAGGTGAAGCTGAAGGCGGGCGAGACCCTGGATCAGATGTATACCGTAGAGCCGGTTGCCGACAAACTACCGAGGTAGGCGGAGTCCGCCTCTCCTGCCGGGATCAAAGATTGGAGCGGCGTGGCAGCGGGAGTTAGCCGCCTTTGCTAAAGCGGCTAAGAAGCCCGGCTGAAGCCGGCTGGGGGTGGTGGCAGGGGAAGTGTTTACACCCCGCCTAAAGGCGGGTGCAAAGAGGGAGCTGGCTAAAGCCAGCAGGGGTGCTGGGTTACGCAAGGGAGGATTCGTAAGCTGCGGGAAGGATGAATAGGACCTATGGCACCTATGGGACCAGTGGTACCAGTGGGACAAATCGGGCTTCAGGGCGCGGGTTGGCCGATACGACTAATTGGACCTTGGTTAGCTTTGCAGGTTGTTGTGTTCTGTAAGATACTGAGAGGTTTTTTCATTGGCGCGCAAAAACCGCCCCGCTTAATCATTTATAGGAGTGACCGCTAACGATATAATCGGGAGTGGGGGAGAAACCGGCGAAGGAGCGTGGCGTGAATCGGCAATCACTTACAGAGGATCCTATGATAAGTGACGCCACGCTCCGCAGCCGGGAGGCATTTGCGGACATGACGCGTCGCTGCTATGGCCGCGTGTACTTTACTGCGCTGGCTATCGTGCGGCACGCAGATATGGCGGAGGACATAGCGCAGGAGACATTTCTGCGGGCATGGCTGAAGCGCGATACCGTGAAGGAGCCGGCGCTTCTGCTTCTGCCGTGGCTTTTGCGCATCGCCACGAACCTGTCGCTGCAGTGGATGCGCACGGGGCAGCAACGTTCGCGGCTTTTACCGCTTGTGCCCATGGAGGAGATGACCGTGGAACCTGTTGACGATACACAACCTGATCCGCGGGAGGCTGCGGGAATGGCGGAGCAGCGCGGGCAGGTGAACGAGCTTCTGGCAACTCTACCTATTGAATTGAGACATGTGATACTGTTGCATTACGTGGAGGGTCTTTCTCCAAGCGACATCGCCAGGATGAATGGTGAGCATTGTTCTACCGTCACCAGACGGCTTGAAAAAGCCAGGGAACAATTACGCCAGCAATGGGAGCAGGGCCTTGCTTCGGGGCTTGCATTACTAAAACCGCCTTATAGCTCCGCAGGGAAGCCCCTCAGCTTGATCGTTGCCGTCTCTGCCTTGCCTGCAGCCACACGTGCCCAATTGCTGGATTTAGCAGCCGACACGGTTGCTCCTACACTTCCGTCCTTTGCACAACCCATTGGCGATCCTGTCGCCACTGAATCGTCACAGCTTCTGCAGAGCCTGTTTCCTTCCGGCGGAGCCGTAAAGATAGCTATTGCCATAGCAGCCGTAGCGGCAGGTGTGGGCGCTGTATATAAGCTGAAATCTCATTTGGATATCAGCAGCAAGGTTCACGCGATACCTGCGGAAACAAAAGCGGGACGTATTACCCCATCAACCAGCCCTGTAGTGCACCGGGCTACCAATAATACAGGTCTGACTACCTTAGTTAAGGCACAAACTGAACCAGCCGGAGTTTCCCATCCTCGCGCTAACGCCTCTGGGTCGTTCATTGATGATGAGACCATACACTTTGCACTAAGCGTGGTTAACGACGCCGGAAATCCTGTCCAAGGCGCTTCCATTAAGCCACTAGGAATTCGCGCGACTGCAGAACCTAGTGCATGGTTTGGCTGGGGGGCAGATCCGCCTACCTGGGTTACCAGTTCAGATGGTACAGTTCAAGGCCAGGTTCGCAAGTATGCCCATGAGAAACTGGAAACAGGCAGCGTTGTGTTTCTTACGACCCATCCTGATTATGCCTCGGCTTATTGTGACATGAGGCTTACCAGCATAACACAAGTCGTACTTACGCCTGGTCACTCACTGGATGTTATACCCATTGATGAAGGCAGTTCCTTGCCGATTACTGGTGAAATTTCCACCGAATTTGTTGATCGCCATGGGTTGAGTCCCAAGTGGGACCGTCAACTGGATGGATCTATCTCCATTCGGAATATCAGTGAGAAAGGTACCAGCTTCTTTTTAAAGCACAAACCCTCTACGGGCACAGCCGTTTTAATGTCCGATTTCCATAGTATCACTTTTCCACGTGAACTTGAGGGCCCGCTTCAAGTTGTTCTGCGGCCTACGCACACGGTTTACGGTCGGCTAAGTGATAATGTACCTCGCCCAGTTACCAACGGAAAAGTTTCTGCGTACGTGGCTACGGGGCGATATGGCTTTGGGCGGTACGGAAAATCTACGGTGGACATTGCCTCGGATGGAACCTTTGAACTGACGGATATGCCCGAAGGCACTGTCCATATCTGGGCGCTCGTAGATGGTTACTGCTCGGTACATAGATCAAAAGTTCGCCCTTTTCAGGATACCCAACAATTTGAAATGCGGACTTCGAATATGGAGTGTGTGCTTCAAATGGAACCGACAGCGACCATGAAGTTCAGGCTTTTAGATGCGGAAGGAAAACCCGTCGTGGGTGCAGAGGCCGGCGCCGCTCCAAATATCGGCACCGAAGGTGGTAACGGTATATGGTTTAATCAGCAGTTTAGCGGTGTATCTGACGGCGCGGGTATAGCGACGATCGGTAACATCCCGGCAGGAACTTGCTTTTACGACATATCGGGAGGCTGGGAGATAAAGCCGTACAAATCTGATGATGTATTTCAGAAGGTGGTGAGGAGGGATTTATCGTACCACCTGGAACCCGGTGAGGTGCGCGAAAAGAAGGTGACAGTTTATCCAAAGGGCACTTTCGTTATTACGGATGAGGAGTAAATATACCTTTCATCCTAACTCGCCTATATCAGTTGGCCGGAATAGCTAAAGCGGCTAAGAAGCCCGGCTGAAGTCGGCTGGGGACCGGTGGCGGGGGAAGTGTTTACACCCCGCCTAAAGGCGGGTGCAAAGAGGGAGGTGGCTAAAGCCAGCAGGGCTTTGCGCCTATGGGTGGTTAATAGGTGTTTGTGCGACCCCTGCCGGACTCGGGTTGTTGGTGGATCGGTAACCCCGGTTGGCGTCGCTAAGGCTCCTGACCCGGGGCTACCGCTGTGCGACCCCTGCCGGGATCGGGGGATTTGGCGACAAATCAGCACCTTCTTGGAGTGCGCCCGCTTGCTGGCGCTGTTGGAAAGCGCGAGGAGATTGTTTCACTACGCGTGGGGCGTGTACGGGGGCAATTTAGAATCGCCAATGCGAGGTTGACCATACCTGATCAGTTGCTCACCCAATCCTATGTGAAACTGGGAGGACCAGGGTAATCACCGTGAAAAAAATTATCATCGCAATCCTGCTGCTTGCCGTGTTTATTGCTGCGCTGGGCTTTATCCGGCGGCAACGGCCGCGGTTTGACTTGGCGGACGGCTCTGAACTTGAACTATTCTACCTGGATTACGGTGACACCCATGAATTCGACCTCCGGTCGATGTCGACGAAAGCTTATGAACTGATTCCCTACACTGTAAGGAACAAGCTTACCTGGCTCGTAAAAAGCGAGGATGACTGGGCTGCTATGGGCCCGTCTGTTGACGGTAGTAAGAGTCTCGGCATAGGTCTGCGACGGGAGGCGCGCAAGGGCAGCGCAAGAGACCTGCAGGATGATGCGCGGTGGATTTTGTCTGACGATTCCGGCTGGTACTTCAGTGGTTGGATGGGAAGCATCGAGATCAACTCTGACGCCTATGGAGCCTTGTTTGCATTCACGCCGCGGGATTGCACGAGCCTGACTCTAAGTATGTACTCGACGATCCGAAGGTTTGAGCCTGACCAGTTACTGGGGTCGATTTCCATTCCCAACGCCGCATACGATGCGCGGGTTGCGGGTCTGCAGGAGAACCCGGTACCCGCCGCGGTCAGCGACAAAGACGTTGAGCTTAAACGGGTGAAATTCTGGACGGGGATCAGCCTGCCAGAGATGCCGGCAATTCTCGCTGCGCGGTTTGACGTAGCGGTAACGGACACAATGACATCTGGAATTGAGGCTCTTTTAAATGGTGATCCTGTTGCGGCGGAATTCCCGCACCGCGCCCGGACGGCTCTTGTATTTGAACCTTACTTCCATGGCGCATCGGCAACCCAGACGCTTCGGAATGTCCGGTTCACGCTAACCGACGCTTCCGGCAATCCTGATTCGCGCACGAATGGCGTCCTGTTCAGGGCGAAGACCGGGTGTGCCCTGGTGATGGAGTACAACCTTCCCACGAACAGCGGGAACTATGAAGCCGAGCTTACGCTGTATGAAGACCCGCCCGTGGATGCAGCCTGGGTTGAGATGCCGCCCATCACGCCCGGCGCATCAGATGTTTCCAGCACCAGGGTTCTTGCACTAGGCACGAACATCATACACGCCGGCATGAGCCTGGGGAATAATCGCATCGACTTTACCGCAACCGAGGATCCCTCGCTGCTGGCCGTGCGGGCGATGCACACAGAGACTTCGCAGCCCTTGCAGATGAGTCCATTGCAGGACGGACACTGGAGCGCTCCGTACTGGTGCTACGCGGAGCTTGCTGAACCCGTTACGACTGGAACAGTGACTTTGCAATTTGCGCGGACCACGGAGCACAAGGTGAAATTTAGCGGGGTGCCGGAGCGGGCGGATTGAGTGGCGTGTATGAGGCGGGCTTCCAGCCCTGTTGAGAAAAGGGAATGATAACCTGGGGCTGCGTCGTCGGCCACGGCGGACTCCTTACCCCAGGCTGGTTTGAGGGCGGGGCTTCGCCCCTATGGGGTGGTTTGTTGCGCGGGATTTGATTGTGGGCGGTTTGACGAGTCTGGCGGCGCCGTTGCATTTGGAATACCACGTTGCGCTAATCGGGAAGGCGCGAAGTCGGTGCGCTCCGCGCACAGCGAGAGCGGTGTCAGGTCACCGCACTCCAGAGAGCCGATGTGTGCTGTAACGGATTATTTTAGCTTAACGGCGAGGCTGTGCTGGATTATACGGTTTACCGTATAAGGTCAGTTTATACGCTAGACCGTATACTTGGTTCAGCCCAGCGTCTCCACGCTGGCGCAGATTTCTTCCAGGCTTTTCAGGATCTCGTCGAGGTGGTCGCGGCCTCGGGTTTCGAGGGTTAGCTCTATGGCGGTCTGGCCGACTTCGGCGGTGGCGAAGGCGCGCTGGTGCTGGACTTCCATGATGTTGGCGCGGCATTTGGCTACGTGGTCGAGAATTTTGGCGAGCTGACCGGGCACGTCGGGCACCTGCACGCGGAGGCGCACAAGGCGGCCGTCGCGCACGAGGCCTTTGTCTATGATGCGGGAGAGGCGGTTGACATCGATGTTGCCGCCGCTGAGGATGACGGCGACCTTTTTGCCTTCGAGGCCCTTGATCTGGCCCGACTGAATGGCGGCGACACCTACGGCGCCGGCGCCTTCTACTACCGACTTTTCCTGCTCGAGCATCATGAGTACGGCCTGGGCAGTGGCGCCTTCGCCGACTTCTATAATTTCATCGACGTGCTGTTTAATGGCGTCGTAGCATAGCTTTCCGAGTTTGCGGACGGCGATGCCGTCGGCTATGGTGCTGGCAGCGGGCACTTCCACAGGGTGGCCGGCATCGAGGGCTGCGCGGACGGACGGGATGGCCTTGGCCTGTACGCCGATTACGCGCACGTGAGGGGCGCGCTGTTTGATGGCGATGGCAATGCCGGCGATGAGGCCGCCTCCGCCTACCGGCACGATGACGCAGTCGAGGGCTTCGCACTGTTCGAGCAGTTCAAGGCCGATGGTGCCCTGCCCGGCGATGATCCAGGGGTCGTCGAACCCGGACACGTAAACGAGGCCTTCTTTGTCTGAAATCTCGTGGGCACGGGCGAGAGCGTTGTCGTAGTCGCAGCCGTGGAGAATGACGCGGGCACCGTGATTGGTGGTGTTACGCACCTTGATGAGCGGTGCGGTTTCCGGCATGACGATGGTGCAGGGGATACCGAGGGCCTTCGCGTGGAAGGCGAGGGCCTGGGCGTGGTTGCCGGCGGAGGCAGCTATGACGCCGCGGGCGCGCTGGTCGGCGGGGAGGCTGCTGAGCTTGTAAAGCGCGCCGCGTTCTTTGAACGAGCCGGTGGTAAGAAGCATCTCGAGTTTGAAGAAGACTTGAAATCCCCAGGCGGCGTTGAGGGTTTGGGAGCTGGCCAGGGGGGTGGGCAGGTCGATGCTCGCCTGGATGACGCGGCGGGCGTCTACGGGAGTGGGAGTTGGCATGACTTTTTAAACGTCCTTTTGTCCTTTTCCAAAGCGGTGGCAAGCCACCGCAGTCCATAAG
>JAKFFN010000174.1:0-12144 GCA_036675025.1 Candidatus Sumerlaeales bacterium
TGTTGCCGCTGGCAATATCAAAGACCTCCACTTTATCACCCGAAGGAAGCGTAAACTCCTGCCCCAAACACGCCGGCGCGGCAAGCACCCACATTAGCACTACCCAATACGATTTCCGAAACATAAGAAAAGCCTCCCACATCCGGTAATTCGTTCCCTCCCATTGTGCCCGGTGCAACTCCAATAAAAAGCTCAAACTCGCGCAGCCGCCAAGAGAACGACAATCACACCTTCTAAGAGTGCGCGCCCTGGGAGCGCGGGCATCCTGCCCGCTGCGAAGCACCGGATATATCCACCCACCCCCACCCGCGAAGCGCCACAAAAAGTAGCGTCGGCATTCTGCCGACGAAGTATCCCAAACCACGACCACACCCCGACCAGCGAAGCTCACTAAATCGTAAATGCGCACCTTCTAGGACTGCGCCCGCTTACTGGCGCTATTGGAAAACTCACCACCCACCCCCAACCCGCGAAGTGCCACCCAGCACAACACCCACATCCACGCACCACCACACCACTCGCCGCCCGCGACCTCATCAGCATAAAAAAAGACGGCGCCATCTCTGGCGCCGCCCTCACACTCAAACCACTTTTGCTACTTACGGCAACGGATCACTCACCAGCAGGTTATCCGCTTCACTCAGTTCCGGCACAACGCCTCCAGCATCCAGCACCGCGATGATGAACTTACCCGCTGGCGGTTCTGTCAGTTTCAGTTTAACCTTCACCGTCTTTGATTTACCCACCTTCATCTTGCCCAGCTTTTTCGGCTTCAGTTCGATATCACCGGCACCCACCACCGGGTCGTCAGACAGGTAGTAAGTGATTAGACTCTTATCCGCATCAAAGTTTCCTGCACTGGTAACAAGCAGTTGCGCCTTCACCTGGCACTTGGTGACGCCCTTCTTATTCGTTTTACACTTTGTTTCCACCAGGCCCCATGCGCCTGTCAGGTTTGCTGCCGGCACAGGTGACGGTACAAATTCCTGCCTCCACAGGTCACTCATTAACCCCATTGTAAATTCGCCGCGCCCATGGCCTCCAAAGAAGTAAACATTGCCAAACGCATCCGTCAGCCCCCGTGCACCCAGGCGCCATCCCGGCGTATTCTCCGGAGCCGGTACACCCTGGGTACCATAAACGCCTTCCTCATTACTTAAAAGGGAGCCATGCACCCAGGTCCACTGACCGGTAGAGACGTTGTATTTCCAGGTGTCATTCATAACCCCAGGCCCGCCGACAATTACAGTGCCGGTGCCGCCGAACATCCACAAATTCCCCTCAGCATCGGCAGCCGCCGCATGGCTGTCACGCCCGCCCGGGTCATTGCTTTCGGCGGCGACTCCCTGCTGCCCGGCTATCCGCGGCTGATCGGGCTCAGTGCTGCCGTCCATCCACGCCCAGTTGTTGGTTACAGGGTCAAATTTCCATACATCATTCATTCCACCCCGAAGGACATCAGTAATATTTACATCGCCCCCCATAAGCCAGAAGTTTCCGGCATTGTCGTTCCATCCGACGGAGTTAAATCGCGGGCCGGGTGTGTTGGCATCCGCAGCGACTCCCTGCCTACCATATACTGCCGGACTCCCGCCGGGCGTGCCGCCTTTCATCCAGGCCCATTGCCCGAGCACCACGTCGTACTTCCACAAATCATTTGCCCCGCTTGTAGTGAAAAAAAGCGGACCTCCAATACTGACAGTAAGGCCTCCAAATAACCAGAGATTGCCCTCCGCGTCTGTCCAGGAAGTAGCGAGCCATCTTGAACCGGGCTGGTTCTCCTCTGCAAACACGCCCTGGGTACCATAAACACCGAGCTGGGAAGGCGGCAAATAAGATGTCGATGTAGAACCGTCTACCCAGGTCCAGTTGCCCGTGGCAATATCGTAGCTCCAAAGGTCGTTGCGAGTACAGGAACGATCAGAAAAGCCCGGACTTTGACCTTCACCCCCATAAAGCCATAGCCTGCCATCTGCCCCCGTCCACGTTACACATTTACTACGCGCTCCAGGGGAGTTCGCGGGGTTAGCTACGCCCATTGTGCCATGCACGGGTTGTGTGTTCAGCGTGGTCGTTTCCCCGCTCACCCACGTCCAGTTGCCTGTCGACACGTCATACTTCCATAGATCGCTGCGCCAGCCCGTCGTTGTATCACCGCCGCCGGCGTATCCTGTTCCGCCGTAAACCCAGAAATTCCCCTCCAGGTCAGTCCACGCAGCGGCAAAGTTCCGCCCCACCGGTGTGTTTTCCGGCGCAGCCACACCCTGCGTTCCAAACACCCCATTAGCATCAAATTCTTTGCTGCCCTTTATCCACGCCAGGCCCGGATACTGCGCGGCACCCATCGCTGCGCAGGCCAAAACCCCAAACACCAGCGCTGTCCGCGCACACATTACATGCACCCACGCTCTTGCACCTCGGCCACTCACTAAATCTGTAAATATAGTCACAGCCACTTCCTCCTCATTTGTCTTAGGTAATCAGTGTACGTCCATCAGTTGCTCGATAAAGCGACAACGCAACTTTTTCCTTATGCCCACGCCTGTGGTTTGCTTTGACAAACAGCGCCCGCTTTGGCGCCTATTGAATCCAGCGCATTCGTTATACCGCGCTAAGCGGTTCAGCAAATAACCTGAAGGCTACGATAAAATGACCCTCCGCACCTGTGCCACCTTTATCACCATGATTCTCGGCTTGAGCGCTACTGCGCAGACGGCGAAAGAAACGCCAAAAAAAGACAAAGCGCCCCTTGCGCCAATTAGCATCACCCTTGGTGAAGACGACGCCCCTGCGCAAAAATCTCCACCAACCGCCGCGCCACGCACTGCGCCGGCCGCTGGCACTTCGGTCGCTCCCAAATCCAACGCCAGTGCCCAAATGCAAGCTGAGGTTAAAGAACTGTTCGCCACCAAGATGGACCGGCTGAACCCCGCCGTCGCCCGGTGGAAAAGTGCTGCGGCAAAGATCCACACTGCCGGCGGCATCACCCCGGATTTCAGCTCTGAGCGCGATCTTAATGCCCGCATCAGCTTGTATCAGCTCGCTCAGGAAGAGACTGAAAATGTCATGCAAACCGTAGATCAGAACTTCTCCAGGATCGAAACTGATCTTCGTGCGGCAGGCGTACCCGAACCTCACATTAAAACTGGAGCTGCTGTGATGCTGAAAGATGTAGAAACCATCATGAAGCGTATGAAGGCTACAGAGGCAATGTGCAGAACCGCCCTTGATGCTTTAAACCTGCTAAAGGCGCAATGGGGCAACTGGAAGTATGCCAATGGCGCCCTCGATTTTGATATCGATTTCACCATTGAAGACAAGGTCCGCTACAACCAACTCATCCAGAAATACAAACAGGAATCTGCCGCTCTGCAGCAGCTTGGCGGCCTGCAGTAGTTTTACAGGCCACCGCTCGGCTGGGATTTTGTCCCAGTGATACCATCTTCCAGCGTGCCGGTGTCCGGTTTTGGGCGTATGCCTTTTATCAGCATCTGTCCGGATAAGCACTCTGCCCGGTTCAGTTCCAGCCGTAAATCCTGCGACGCGGGTTGCTCGCCAATCTGCAATACCAGGAAGTGTCGGCCTGCCTTGTCAGACTCAAATCTTGCGGCATGAATCACCTGCAGGTTCCGGTCGCCCAGCCGCGCCCATTTCACACTCAGATGGCCTTTTATAAAATCCCAGTAGCGAGGATGGTCTTCAGGCAGTTCTCCCAGTAGATATACCGTCGAAGTCCCATCTTCCATGGGTTTACTGAGCTGAACCGTGCAAAGTTCAAAAAGCGTACCATCTGACCGAGCCATTTTATTAAGCCCCTCCACACCGGGCGACTTGTAAAGTATATATCAAGAAACAGGCCGGAAATATACCACTGTCAGGTCTGGCGCTAAACCAGATTTCACTTCTTTTGCATGCTTTAATTCCAGGCCTGTACTATGCATCCTGGGTTCCAACTTCATCGCCTGCCACTGCGCCTCATTCGACGCCACTTCATGTGCGGTTTTGCACTGATAGTTATACAGAACTCGACTCATTGAAGCCGCTTTATTGCTTCTGCCTGATCGCACATTTACAGGAAAGTTACGGATGCATACAAGAGAACTTATCTGGACTTTTGAGATGTTTAACACCGATGGCGCGTTCAACCGCACCCTCGCGGCTTTGCGCAAAGACCAGCTTACAGCTGCTGCACAATTTGCCAGGCTTGATCACGCGCGATTACTTGGCGCGGTGCGATCAGGAAAGGCCCACAGCAAGCTGGGCGAAGTCAAACTTCCGCCCTTCTACCTTCCCGAAGTCAAAGACGCCATTGATGCTCTTGACCAGCATGTGAAGCACGAAACCTCGACCCATGGTATCTCAAAAGCAGTCGCCGCCGATTCCGTTGCGCCCGAGACCAGGCCAAAGCTTCCCTCTAAAGATGCCCGCGAAGCGGCACTGCGGCGGGCAGGCTACAAATGCCAGTCATGCGGCCTGGCCCACCATGCCGTAGGCTACCGAAACGACGCCAATGAGTTCATACCCTGCCGCGGCGACACCTATCGCACCCCCGCAGGCAAAGGCCGCAGCTGGCCGTCCGGCGAACTTCTAATGTTGGCAGAAGCGAAACAGATCGCCGCGCTTCTCAACTGCACCATCAAGCGCCAGGTCCGCTGCGACAACGCCGGCCACCACTGGCTGGTCATCGTCCTCACTGTCTTGCATGATCCCCGGAAAAAATCCGTCAGCCCTGAAGACCTGGTAGTCCTCTGCCGCCACTGCAAAGCGGCACAAGGCAGCTGACGACGAGGTATACTCAGGCGGGAGGGAATTCCAGGATTAACACGAGATTAAACGCGACTAATAACACTTCCAAAAGTAGCGCACTGCAGCGAACCGCCAGTGAAAAAGATCCAGGTTGTAACTACATCAAACACCGGCTCCGAAGGAGTCAGAGATTTTAGCCGGGGGGCAGGCATGAAGGCTTCTGAAAGTAGCCGGAATGCCGCAGCCCCCGGACTAGTTCCGCGCACAGCTTGCGCTCCGAAGGTGCGCGACAACACCTCATGTCAAGCGGCGCATGCGCGCAGTCACGCTCGTATCTTCACGCCTCTGGTGGTCTTCGCCTCAGTACATCTCCCAACCCACAATCGAGGCTTCCGGCACGGCGGTCACTTTCCACAGGTCATTTAAGTAACCAACAGTTGACTCCGCCCCGCCAAGGCCACCGAAGATCCAAAGGTTGTCATCTTGATCGGTGAACACGGTCGACGATACACGGCCACCAGGCCGGTTGCTAGCGTCACTTATACCGGCCGTTCCATAAACTCCAAACTCATTAATGCCCTGCGAGCCGCCAATCCACGTCCAGTTGCCAGCGGCGATGTCATACTTCCAGAGGTCATTTTTCCGGTTATATCCAAAAGATCCGCTTGGCTGCCGATACTGGATGCCGCCGCCGAACAACAGCAGGTTACCACTGCTGTCTGACGCGCCCGATGCAAAAGCCCTGCTGCCGGGTGTGTTATCCTCGTGGGGTATTTGCAGCGTACCGTATATCGGTTGTGTACTGGCCGTAGTTGTTCCATCCATGAACGCCCATTGCCGCAGTGATACGTCATATTTCCACACGTCATCTGAGTACTCACCGTTTAGCAGTTGGCCCCCATAAATCCACAAGTTGCCCACCGGGTCGGTCCAACCAATAGATCCCGTGCGGCCACCCGGGTCATTCTCCGGCGCCGCCACGCCTTTCTCCACGTATGTACTTGTGGTATTTGATGTGTTACCGCCACCTATCCACGTCCAGTATCCGGTTCGCGGGTCAAACTTCCAGATGTCGTTCAGTCTGTGACCTATCGGTCCCAGTCCGCCAAACATCCAAAGCTGGTTTTCGGAATCTTTCCACGTTGCTGCGCCGTCGCGACCATTTGGGTAGTTCTCCGCAGCAGGAACCCCCTTCGTCCCATAATAGCCTGGTATGGCAGATCGACCATCACCTGCCACCCAAGTCCATCGCCCTGAGGCAAAGTTGAACTTCCAAAAATCGCGATGACTTATCGTGCCGTATCGTCCGCCAAACAGCCAGAGGGTACCACTCGTGTCAGTCCACATTTGAGAATGTACCCTGGCACCGGGGCGGTTAAACTCAGATTCACCGCCTAACAGATCGTAATTGGAGGTATGGCTTTCATCATGTCCCCAGATCCAGGCCCAGTTCCCACTTGCCGTGTCAAACTTCCATAGTTCATTGTTCTCGATAGGAGGGGCTCCGGTAATTTGCCCAATGCCGCCATACAGCCACACATGACCGGCTTCATCCTTCCACAGACCGCACCTTGAAAGCGCCTGCGGTGAATTCTCAGGCGACGCCTCATTCTGCATTATCCGGCTTCCGGGAGCATTAATAGCTTTGCTGCCTCTCATCCACGTAAACTGGTAATTTGCGGCGCTAGCATTGATCCCTGTAAGTGTTATGGCGAAAGCAGACAGTATTGCCGTAAAGTTGCGACAAAAGCTGTTAAGCATAATATCAATGGCCCCCGCTAAAAAAATGACTACTGAAGCTCAGCAATAATCGGGTAGAGGGGTCAACTTTTAATCACCCTTATTGGCTGGGATCTTGAAATGGTTTGCGGGTTCGTAAACAAAAAACGCAATTTCGCGAATACCTTACGACCCACTACATAATGTCTACCAAGTTACTGGACATTAGGCTCGCGTCACCGATCCCGCCCTCATCTCCGCTCCCCGGGGCGTCGGTTTTGCAACCCGTTCAATTATAGCGGGACGGCCAAACGAACACCGGTGTTCCTTAATGGTATGCGTCCTCATGTGCGACGAACACCACCTGTGTTTCAATGGTTTTCGTAGCAGGGAATGATACCATATACCAGGTAAAGTGAAGGTAGTGTCGTCACAATGTCCATAGAAGCGTCATCGGCCACCACAAATGCAGCCACCGGCAGCAGCGAACCCGCCACCCGCGGTTTACCCGCCTCCGCCGGCCGCACACCGGTCGTAAACGATCTCGTTATTTCCATTGCCACCAGCAACGGAACCGGCAGCCAGTCTGCCAACAACATCCTCATGCGCACCATCTTTAACATGGGTGTGCCGGTAGGCGGCAAGAACCTCTTCCCCTCCAACATCCAGGGGCTGCCCACGTGGTTCGACATCCGCGTAAACAAAAACGATTTTACCAGCCGCCGCGCCGGTGTGGACCTGATGGTGGCCATGAACCCGGAAAGCGCGCGCGACGATATTTCGTCTCTGCGCCCGGGAGCCATCCTCGTTATCAACGAGGACATGAAGGCGTTCATCAATCGCGATGACCTGATCATCTACGTTGTCCCCTTCTCAAAGCTCGTGGTGCCGATCTGCCCCGACGGCCGCCTGCGCCGACTCGTCGTCAACATGATGTATGTGGGCGTTGTCGGCTGGCTGCTCCACTTCGACCTTGAAGAACTGAAACGCGCTATCCAGAAACAGTTTGGCCGCAAGCCTGCCGCCCTGGAACTGAACCAGAACGCCGCCGTTGGTGGCTACGAATGGGCCGCTGAAAATTTGGAGCGCCAGGATCTTTTCTCCGTCGAGCGCATGACTGGCAAAGCCGAAGGCAAAGTCATCATGGATGGTAACATGGCCGCAGCCCTTGGCCTGCTCTACGGCGGCACCACGGTGTTGTCGTGGTACCCTATCACCCCCAGCTCCAGCGTCTGCGAAAACCTCATCGCGTTTCTCGGCAAGTACCGCCACGAGGAAGACGGCAAGGCAACCTACGCCGTAGTCCAGGCTGAAGATGAACTGGCGGCCATCGGCATGGTCGTCGGTGCCGGATGGGCCGGTGCCCGCGCAGTAACCGCCACCAGCGGCCCCGGCATCTCGCTGATGGCTGAATTCGCAGGCCTCAGCTACTTCGCCGAGATCCCCGCCGTTATCGTAGATGTGCAGCGCATGGGCCCCTCAACCGGTCTGCCTACCCGAACCTGCCAGGGCGACATCGCCAAGGCCTATAACCTCAGCCACGGCGACTGCAAACATGTGCTCCTCATCCCGGGCAGCCTGCAGGAAGCTTTCGAGTTCGGCATAGAATCGCTGAACCTCGCCGAGCGCCTCCAGACTCTCGTCTTCCTCATGCTCGACCTCGACATCGGCATGAACAATTACATGATCGACCCGCTGCAGCTGACCGACCGCCCCCTCGACCGCGGCAAGGTGCTCGACGCCGAAGCCCTGAACAAGGTGGAAGAGTTTGCCCGTTACCGCGACGTTGACGGCGACGGCATCCCCTACCGCACACTCCCCGGCACGCCGCACCCCAAGGCCGCATTCTTCACCCGCGGCACCGGCCACACTGATCGCGCCACCTACTCGGAAAAACCGGAAGACTGGCAGAGCAACATGGACCGCCTCTCCCGCAAGTTTGATACGGCCCGCGCCATCACACCTCAGCCGGTCATCGATACCGTAGAAGGCGCCGGCATCGGCATAATCGCCTACGGAAGCAGCGATGCACCCATCCGCGAAGCCCGCGTCCGCCTGGATGAAGAGCACGGCCTCAAAACCAATTACCTGCGCATCCGCGCGCTGCCCCTCAGCGCCGACGTGCGCGAGTTCATCGCCAGCCATGAGCGCGTAATCGTGATCGAGCAGAACCGCGACGCCCAGATGGCATCCATCATCCGCAGCGACTACCCCGACCTGGCCCCGCGCGTCAGCACCCTGCTCCACTACAACGGCCTCCCCCTCGACGCCCAGACCGTCATCAACGGCGTGATCGTAAACCCCGGAACAGTGAACTAACAGGAGGAATCAGCACCTAACCATGAGCGCTACCAGCCCCGCTACATCTGCATCCCCCAAGCCGCCGGTAACAAACCGCCTTGGCCATGAGCAAAAAATTTACAAGGCCGCCGAAAGCACCCTGTGCGCCGGCTGCGGACACGATTCCATTACCAGCCAGCTGATCAAGGCACTGTTCGAGATGGACGTGGAACCCTGGAACGTGGCAAAGATGAGCGGCATCGGCTGCTCCTCCAAAACCACCGCCTACTTCCTCGGCCAGAGCCACGGCTTCAATGGCGTCCACGGCCGCATGCCCGCCATCGCCACGGGCAGCTACCTGGCCAACCGCAAGCTCGTCCACATCGGCGTCTCCGGCGACGGCGACACCGCGTCCATCGGCCTCAGCCATTTCCTCCACAGCATCCGCCGCAATATCCCGCTGCTCTACATCGTCGAAAACAACGGCGTGTACGGCCTGACCAAGGGCCAGTTTTCCGCAACGGCGGACCGCGGCAGCGTGGCCAAAAAAGGCGTCGAAAATGAGATGGAACCCATCGACGTCTGCGCCATGGCCATCGAGATGGGCTGCAGCTTCGTTGCCCGCTCATTCTCCGGCGACATCAAGCAGCTCGTCCCCCTCATCAAGGCCGGCCTCGCTCACCCGGGCTTTGCACTCATCGATATCGTCAGCCCCTGCGTCACCTTCAACAACCACGAAGGCAGCACCAAGAGCTTCAAATACGCCAAAAGCCACGAAGACCCGCTCCACGAATTCGGCTTTGTGCCGTACTATGAGGAGACCAAGGTCGACTACGAACCCGGCACCGCCCAGGAAATCGAGATGGCCGACGGCAGCCACATTGTGCTGAAGAAACTCAGCCACGACTACAACCCCACCGATCGCAACGAAGCCCTGACCCTACTGCACAAAGCCCGCTCGGAAAAGCTCTTCCTCACCGGACTGCTCTACCACAAAAACGAAGGCGACCGACCCATGGCCGACCAGCTACACCTGGTCGATACCCCTCTCACCCAGCTCCCCGCTGAAAAGCTGGTCCCCGGCCCCGAAGCCCTCGCCCAGGTGATGGAAAGCCTCAAGTAGCCGAGCTTAGGCTCGGCTGGAGAATGCAGAAGGTATAAAGTAGAAAGTTAAACTAACCGCCGGGCTGTCAGCATCGACAGCCCGGTTTTTTTTTAGTGCCTTCTGTGCCTTTTTGTGGCTAATTTTTTTCTGCTCCCCTTTTACCGAATTCTTCTCTTGCGCCTTCTGCGCCTTTTTGCGGCTAATCCATTTCCTGTTTTTTCTTTGCGAAGTCTTTGCGTCCTTCGCGCCTTTGCGTCAAATTCTCTACCGAAAGCCTGAACCCATGAACCGCCCTCTTACCCTTTGCCTCTTCCTGCTTTTCACATCCATCGCCGCCGCCGACACCACCGCGCCGCTGCGCATCGTCGACCGGCCCCTCACCGCCACCGTCTCCCGCGACCGCATGCCCACCGCCCCCCTCGATACCGTCATGCTCCACTTCTGCAGCGATGTCATCGAGAACCCCGACAACCCCTTCAGCGTCGACCGCATCGTCGAGATCTTCGAAGGCGTCGGCGTCTCCGCCCACTACCTCATCGGCCGCGATGGCACCGTCTACCGCTTCGTGCCCGAAGAGCGCGTCGCCTACCACGCCGGCAAAGGCACCGTGCCCGGCAAACCCGAACGCACCAACAAACTCAACGAATACTCCATCGGCATCGAGATGCTGAACGTCGGCTCAGCCAAAGACATGGCCATCTTCATGAAACCCGAAGTCTACGCCGCCTTTGCCAAAAAACACCCCGACTTCATCGGCTACACCGACGCCCAGTACCAGGCCCTCAGGCAGCTGCTCGCGCAGATCGAACAGCGCCACCCCGCCATCAAGCACGACCGCCAGCACATCGTCGGCCACGACGAATACGCCGGCAGCCGTCGCACCGATCCCGGCGAACTCTTTAACTGGTCGCGCATCGGCCTGTAGTCCGCACGGCGCCCGTCGCGCCAGCGGCTTCAAAAATTGTTTGCAAAGCCGGGACCAGGAGCCTACCGACGAGCGAGTCGGCAGACCTACCTTCCACCCGAAAGGCAACATCCACCCATGCGACCCATCATACTTTCCTTCTGCTTCGCCCTGGCCAGCGCAGCCATTACGCTGCCGGCCGCCGCGCAGGTAGCCCCGGCCGTGCCCGCCGCAGCTCAGACCGCCCCCGGCGCCGCAGCCACGACCGCCACAGCCGCTCCCGCCCAGTGGTCAGGCTACGATGGCCTGCCCTGGGGTTCCAAGCGGGAAGCCATCGCCACCCGCTACCCACGCCTCATGTTCACTAATGAGCCTAACGACACCTTTAGTGACAGCTGGCAGCTTTACGAATCCTATCAGAACAGCCCTATCGAGATGCGCATCTTCGTCCTCGCCAACCAGGCCGAACAGGCACTCGCGCAGGTCATCGTCCACTACGTAAAAGGCCAGACCGACGTCCAGGCGCTGGTCCAGCTTCTCAGCCAGAGATTCGGCGCCCAGCCAAAGGTCGGGTCTTTCGAGGAAGAAAGCTACGTCGATGGATCCCTGGAAAAAGTGACCACCTACGGATGGACAAAGAACGACACCCTCATCCAGGTGAACCACAACCAGGTGACCAAAGCCCTGGCCGCCTACTACACAAGCAAAGCCGCGTTTAACAAACAGGGCAACGCCGACACCCCCGCCTGGAAGCCGTAGCTACCGGCGCGTAGAGGTGGCGAACGTGATTCGCACTCGGCCAACCCTCATCATATTGAACATGCTGTTTACTTTTTAAGCAGGTGTCCAGCCTTCCAAGAGCGCCAGCAAGCGGGCGCACTCCAAGAAGGTGCTCCCAAAAACCAGAACGGCAACTTTCTACTTTCTACGTTCCACTTTCTGCGTTCTTCCGCGCCGCCCTACATATCCGCCGGCGGCCGCCCGATCACCCGCCGCAGCACCCCCGTCTGCCCCGCATGATACGCATCATGAAACGCAAACACCGTCAGCGCACTCTCAATCGTCCCGCCCGGTTCATCCACCTGGATAAACGGCGCCAGCTCAGCCAGCCTGGCCGGCGTTATCTTCGCAAACGCGCTCTCCAGGCTCTTAAACGTCTCATCGATTCCCCTCAGAAGCTCTGTATAAGGCTTCGCGTTCGCCGCCTGCGTCAGCGGCGCTTCATGGCGCTCATACACCTTGTCATCCGCCACATCCCAAAACGCCGGCTCACCCAGGCCCCGCAGCAACCTGCACCGGTACACAATGATATGCCCCAACACCCAGTTCGCGCAATTACCCGCCGGCCGCGGCTGCACCAGGCTCTCCTCCTGCGTCAGGTCACCCACGT
>JAKFFN010000015.1:0-1934 GCA_036675025.1 Candidatus Sumerlaeales bacterium
CATGTTCTTTGCCTCGAGACTTTGGTATTGAAGGGGAACTACCATTACGCCTTTCCCTTCCTTTGCCTGCTGATCAACCAGTTCTATGGTGCCCTGGTAGCTGCCTCCCATCACATAACGGGGACTGTCGGGGTCAAAGGCAAGGAAAGCGCTCTCGCCTCCCGCACTATAGAACCAGTTGCGTTCAGTTATTGCACCGCCCCAGGTATTCCTGCTCTCAATTAATAAGGAAGTGTTATCCTGTTGGCCGGCATATACCTGGTAAGGAAAAAGATTATCGGCATTGATCCGATACAACTGGGCAGTCGGCTGGTTGTCGAGCGAGCTCCAGGTTTTACCTCCATTGAAACTTATGGAAGCGCCTCCATCATCGGCCATCACCATATTGGAGGGGTTGGAAGGATTGATCCAGAGTTGGTGGTAATCGCCATGTGCGGTGCTAAGGTTGTTCCATGTAGCGCCACCGTCGATACTTTTGACCCATTCGGCCCCGAGTACATGCACAACATTTTCATTTTGCGGATCTACTGCCAGTTCAATATAATACCATGCGCGAGTGGTAAGCCGGTGGTCCTTACTGATACGGTTAAACGAAGCACCTGCATCATTACTAACAAACAATCCCCCCTGCTCTTTATGGGTATCGCTTTCAACCAGCGCATATACTTTATCGGGGTTGGAGCGTGATACCTCTATGGCCATCTTTCCTTTTTCAGCGGGGAGGCCCTGTTCCAGTTTTTGCCAGCTCAGACCCCCGTCGGTGCTCTTGAAAAGACCGCTTCCTGGTCCCCCGCTTTTAACTTCCCAGGGGAGGCGGTGATGTTCCCACATGGCGGCATACAGGATCCGCGGGTTGTTGTGGTCCATGCTGAGGTCTGAACATCCTGTGCTGTCATTTACAAAAAGAATATTCTTCCAGGTGTTGCCACCGTCGGTAGATTGGTAGATTCCGCGTTCAGGGGATGGGCCATTGAGGGCGCCTTGAACGGCAACATAAATATGGTCGGGGTTTTTGGGATGGATACGGATGGCGGAGATCTGGCGGCTGTTTTTCAATCCAACATGTTTCCATGTTTTGCCAGCGTCGGTACTCTTATAAACGCCATCACCATAAGAGGTCATTACGCCGCGGGGAGCGTGTTCGCCCATGCCAACAAATACAACGTTTGGATCCGATTCCGCTACCGCAACGGCACCTACGGAGCCGGTATTGAAAAAGCCGTCGGAGATATTATTCCAGCTGATACCGGCGTCGGTTGTTTTCCAGACGCCGCCACCGGTTGTTCCCATGTAGTATGTTTTATCATCGCCGGGGATACCCGTTGCCGTTACAGAGCGCCCACCGCGGAGGGGACCGATATTCCGGAACTTGACAGTTCTGAAAGCGTGAGCGAGCGAAGAATCAGGTGTGGACTGCAGGGTGGATGTTTTGGCGGTATTGCGTTTTTTCGATTGTGCAAACCCGGTAGAGGCAATGGCAAAAAGAATGAGTAAAAAGGAAATGTGTTTCATGCATGTTAGTTTGAACTCGTCTGACGTATGTCGCGACAGGTATTAGTGGTCTGTCGCGACAATTGGTTAATACCCATCTGACGCCTGTCCTGACAGGCGTCAGATGGGTATGTAATTTACATATTCCTGCGATACTGTCCGCCTACTTCGTAGAGGGCGTGGGTGATCTGGCCGAGGGAGCAGTATTTTACGGTTTCCATCAGCTCTGCGAAAATGTTGCCGTTATTGATGGCCACTTCGCGGAGTTTGGCCAGTGCAGCGGCGGAGCGTCCCTCATTGCGTTTCCAGAAGGCGTGGAGGTTTTCAATCTGCTGTTCCTTTTCCTCACGGGTGCTTCGGATGACCTACCAGTAGCAGCCGCTGCATGATCATCGGCTCGGCGACCAGGTCATCCGTCACATGCATCCGTGCCAGCACCGCGA
>JAKFFN010000358.1:0-12117 GCA_036675025.1 Candidatus Sumerlaeales bacterium
TACGGTCGCATCGAGCAGGCCGGCGTTTGGCGAGGCTTCAACGGTGCCATCGCTGCGCTGGTGAAGGATGTTTTCACCGGCAGCATTAAAGACGCCCGATGGATGATTTTCTGTGTTCAGAAAAGAAATGGGACTACTGGCTACGGGCTGCAGCGCTTCCCACTGGATCTTTGCGATGGTCATAAAACTGTCGGAACGCGGTTCCTTGAAGTCCAGGGCTACGCTTAGCAGTCCTCTGTTCTTGTCTACCAAAACGCGAGCGGGCTTTTGGAGGTCAGACCGGATAGAGCTGTCATCAACGCCGACGGGTCTGACAACCTCAGGATCATACTTGAGCGAAGCATCAACCTGGGTAAAGCCGGAGGACTTTGGATTATAGAGAGCCAGACGGGTCACGAACTTCTTGTCTTCAAGTACGTTAACGTTCAGCGATGGCTTTTCGCCGGCTGCTTCCAGGTACATGATATTAGTTTCAGGGTCGACCTGCATTTCGAACTTGATGTCCACGGTGGGTCGTCCACCGCCGCCGCTGCCGCCGCCACTCTTGCTGCCTGATGCCTTGGGCTTGTCTGTCTTTACGGTTTTGGTACCGTCTGCGGCGGCCGCTGGCTTGTCTTTGCTGTCGGTTTTCTCATCGCTTCCGCGGCTGCTCCTGCGGGAGGATGAGCGACTGTTTGATTCCCGGTCGCTGCTGCGGCTTTCCCTGCGCCGTTCGCGGTCGTCAGTGGTTTCGCCCCGCTCTGAGCGGGTTGACCGGCTGCTGCTGCGACTGCTTCGGCTGCTGCGGCCACTGTCTGAGTCGCCGTTGGTTGTGCTGCCGTTTTGCCCCATTGAAGGTACTGCGTACAAAAGCGCCACCCCTAGGAGCAGGTACTTCATCCTCATATACATTCTGCACTCTCCACGCGCCATTTCACTAGTACTACGGGAAAACTCAAAAACTGTTTACGCAAATGATTGCAGCACTGTAATACACTTTTTTGTGTCTAGGGAGCATTTGGCATTTGCCTTGCACCATACTACTATGGAACAAGAGGCGGAACCGTGCATCATAGGAGTCTAAATCGGAGAGGTATGGCAAGGGGCCGGAAGGGCCGAAGCACGTTATCTGATGGTTACAGTCGTCTTTACACCCGCCTACGAAGTATTCCTTAGCAGAAGGTGCGCCTTCTCGTGTGATTACTGCAATTTCCCGAACACACCGTCTCCGCTGCCGCCGTCTCCGAAGACCTTTCGGTCGTACCTGCGGACTGCACAACGCCTGGAGGCATGGCAGGTAACGCTGACCGCCGGCGAAGGCATTGACCAGATGCCTGAAATCCTGAGCGCCATGCGGTATTATGGCTTTCGCAGCTGGTATGATTATCTGTTCGAACTATGCCGCCTGACCCTGGAGGCAAAGGGCCGCCAACCGCTGACCCCGGTGCTGGATGTGGGGGCCATTCCGACCCGCGAACTGAAGAAGCTGCAGCCGGTGGTTCCCCTGGTACGGCTGCTTTTGGATACGGTAGACCCTGTAGCAGGCGCGATTGTACACGCCAAGGCGCCTCAGAAAAACCCGATTTTACGGACGCTGGCGCTAAAAGACGTGGGAAAAGCAGGCATTCCATTGGTGACCGGAATCCGGATTGGTATTGGCGAGAGTCCGGAAAGCTGGCTGGAGGCTGTGCGGATTGCCAATGAGGTTCAGGACCAGTACCAGAACGTGGCGGCCTTCCATGTGTTGCCTTTTGTACCGCAGCAGTACTCTGTAATGGCGGACGCCCCCCCGGTTACCAATGAAACGTATCAGCAAGCTGTGCGTAGCATCAGGGCACACCTTGACCGGTCCATCGCCCTGGTGGCTGAGGTTCACCATCGCATGGCTCTTGCCCCGGAATCTGTTATCAGCGGAGCCTTTGACTTTGGTCCGATACGGATTGCAGACAATGAACGCTTTGACGTGGACATGCTAAATGCTGTAAATGGTGTCGGCGAATTGCTCAGCCGCATCAACGTGGAAATGGAATGTGTACCGGCGCTGCGGGAGTCTTACGTGCGCGACCACCGGCTTCCACGTTCTGTTGAGGAGAACCTGGAACGTTTCAAGCACATTAACGACGGGTGCCTTTCGGATGATGAAGGTCAGCCTGAACAGCCAGAGCCGCAGGGGCCTGTTTCTGCCGAGTCAGCCTAGGCTAGTCCAGCGGGTCTTCCAGCCGGATGCGGATGGAATCTGCGTGGCCAAACAGTCCTTCGCTTTCTGCAAGGCAGATGGTGTGAGGCGCAGCTTCCTCGAATGCCTGTTTGGAATAGGTGAGGATGTTGCTCGCCTTGAGAAACGCATCCACGCCGAGGGGCGAAAAGAACCGGGCGGTGCCGCCGGTTGGCAACACGTGGTTTGGACCGGCTACGTAGTCGCCAATGGGTTCGGGCGTGTAGGGACCTACAAAGATGGCGCCGACATTGCGAACATGGTCGGCAATCTCTTCGGGTTTCTCTGTAAAGATCTCCATGTGCTCAGGGGCCTTAAGGTCAGCAACTTCAACGGCCTCCTGTCTTGACTGCACTTGTACGAAGATGCCGCCGTTTTCAAGGCTCTTACGGGCCTGGACAGCCCGCGGAGCCTTCGCGAGTTGCATTTGAAGTTCAGACTCAACTGCAGTAAAATCAAAGTCGCCTATGCCGACAACAACCACAGTTTCGCCGCCGGTGTGTTCTGCCTGGGCAATCAGGTCTGCGGCGATGTAGGACGCTTT
Source organism: Candidatus Sumerlaeales bacterium (assembly GCA_036675025.1). Lineage (GTDB taxonomy): Bacteria > Sumerlaeota > Sumerlaeia > Sumerlaeales > Sumerlaeaceae > JAKFFN01. Next base: position 2,739 of record JAKFFN010000358.1, read on the forward strand.
GGCGGTTTTGTCAGCAATGATCAGAACCTCGCTGTTGCCGGCTACCGAATCAATATCAATGGTGCCGTAGAGCAGGCGCTTTGCCAGCGCAACATACTCATTGCCAGGGCCTACGACCTTGTCTACCTTTGGTACCATTACAGTTCCGTAGGCCATGGCCGCGATGGCCTGGGCGCCGCCGACCTGGTAAACAGTATCTGAAACACCAAGCATCTCGGCAACGGCAAAGGGTACAAAGCTTTCGGGGTCACCTTTAACCGGCGGCGTGCAAACAATGATGTGGGGAACACCGGCAACCTGGGCCGGTATGATGTTCATCAGCATGGTGCTGGGGTAGGCGGCCTGACCGCCGGGTACGTAAGCGCCGATACGGTTCAGGGGACGAAGGCGTTGTTCCAGCCTTGCGCCATTGCGATTGAAAACAAAACCTTTACGCACCTGCTGTTCATGAAAAGCACGAATGCCGTCGGCTGCAAATTCCAATGCCTGACGCAGTTTTGGGTCAAGGTTTTCCAAGGCCTTACGGCACACTTCAGGATTTACTTTAAGTCCCGGCTCATCCAGCGCGACACCATCAAACTTAGCTGCGTATTTCACCAGCGCAGCGTCGCCATTAGCGTGAACGTCGTCTATTATCCCCTGCACCAGGGCAAGGTTTTGAGTATCGCGTTCACCTGACTCGCCGAACTTATCAAGCAGAGGCCCGCGCTCCGCCGGGAAACAGTAAATTTTCATTTTGCTAGCTACACCGCCTGCACAGATTTTATCATCCGCACCTGGTATGACGGCGGGAAATATAGGGAATATTTTTCTTATCAACTGTTGAAAATCATATTGTTGAGCAGCAGGAGTTAAACTGCATCCTGCGCGGTGAAGTCTGTGACATTTTCGTGACAGCCCATGAAGTAGTTGCAACGAGCGGTAATACGCAGCGACGAAAAAACAGTTGAACATCGATATAGAGAACGTGCGAGGACTCTTCCCGTGAACTGGAATTGTGTGAAACTCAACCTGACTGCGGCTACTGCTGCCCTTCTTATTTCCGGGTGCGGCCAGCCGGGTGGCCCTGTCCCGGTAAACGCTGACGGGGCCGGGGGCGCTTCGGATTCGTTAATGGGCGGTGGCTCATCATTTGTGTACCCCGTGATGAACCGCTGGACCAGTGATTATAACAAAAAAACCGGCGTGCAGGTAAACTACCAGTCGCTGGGCAGCAGCGGTGGAGTGAAGCAATTTACGGTGAAAACGCTCGACTTTGGTGCGACGGACGCGCCGATGAACGAAGAGCAGCTTGCCGAGGTGAAGGAGCCTGTGCTACATATCCCGGTGGTTATGGGCGCGGTTGCTGTTACTTATAATATAGCAGGTCTTAAAGCTCCGCTGACGCTTTCCGGTCCTTTGATTGCCGATATTTACCAGGGGAAGATTAAGAAATGGAACGATCCGGCCATTGTCGCCCTTAACAGCGGCGTTGCATTGCCGGATGCTGACATCGTATCGGTTCGGCGCGCTGACGGCAGCGGAACAACCTTTATTTTTGCGGACTTCCTAGCGAAGACGAGCCCGGAATGGGAGAAGAACATCGGCGTGGGAAACAGCCTGGAGTGGCCTGCAGACAGCATTGGCGGCAAGGGCAACGAGGGTGTATCTGCCCAGGTGCAGCGCCAGGCTAATTCTATTGGATACGTAGAACTTGTTTATGCGCTGGAGGCCAAACTGCCTGTAGCTGCTATCATTAACCAGGCACAAAAACCGGTTCTTCCTTCTGTGGAAAGCGTAACGGCCGCAGCGGCTGAACTTACTACCGTGCCGGAAGATTTGCGGATGAGCATAACGAATGCCACTGGTGACGGCGCCTACCCTATGGCCGGCATAACGTGGGTAGTAGCACGGGAAACCATGGATGATGCCAGCAAGGCTGCCGCGCTGAAACAATTCTTCACTTACATCCTGAGCGATGAATCCCAGGCCAAGGCTAATGAATTAAAGTACTCGAAGCTTCCAGAGAAGCTGTTGACGCCTGCCCGCGAAAAAGTAGCCCAGATTAAAGGAAAACCGTAATTCGTGTCAGCTTCCCCCAGTTTCTCTCCTTTAACAGGTGAACCGCGCGTGCGCCCGTTTGCAAGTACGCCTTCGCGCACTTTACGCAGGTATGACCGCCTGGCGTTTGGCCTTAGCGTTGTCTCGGGCTTAATTATCCTGGCCCTGCTGGCAGGCATTCTCTACCAGCTTGTTTTTCTGTCGGTCCCTGCGCTCCAGCGTTTCGGGTTCGGGTTCCTTACAAGCACAGAGTGGGACCCGGTACATGAGCAATTTGGCGCTTTGCCTTTTCTGTATGGTACGCTTGTCTCCAGTGCCGTGGCACTGCTGATTGCGACGCCGTTCGGGATAGGCACGGCTTTGTTCCTGACAGAAATGGCGCCGAAGAACGTGCGCGATATCATAGCGTTTGTGGTCGATATGCTGGCGGCGATCCCCAGCGTGGTTTATGGCCTGTGGGGCATCTTCGTGCTCGCGCCGTTTATACAGGAGGACCTGTCGCCGGTGCTGCAGAAGTACCTCGGCTTCCTGCCGCTGTTCCAGGGTCGCAATGACGGCGTGAGCATGCTGACGGCGGGCATTATCCTGGCCATCATGGTTGTGCCGTTTATTACGGCGATATCGCGCGAAGTGCTGCTGACCGCACCGGCGGATCTGAAGGCTGCATCGCTGGCGCTGGGCGCGACGAAATGGGAAACCATCTGGAAAGTGGTGTTGCCCTACAGCCGGATTGGCATTGGCGGCGGGATTGTGCTGGCGCTTGGCCGCGCTCTTGGTGAAACGATGGCGGTGACAATGGTTATCGGCAACATGCCGGAAATCAGCGCATCTCTGCTGAGGCCGGGACATTCCATGGCGGCGGTGATTGCCAATGAATTCCGTGAGGCGGACAGCGCCATTTACCTGAGCGCTCTTGTGGCTGTAGGCCTTGTTTTGTTCGTAGTTGCACTGGTCATTAATCTGGCGGCACGACTTCTTCTTTGGAGGATGCGCGGTGTCGCAAAGAATTAGTATCCCTTACGGGGGAAGCTCACACATTGCGCGCCGGCGCATGTATAACACGTTCTGGCTGATTGTGCTGGGCGCGTGTGCCCTTGCGCTGATTGCGCCGCTGGTTGGCATACTGGGTTACCTGATGGTAAAGGGCTTCAGCAGCCTTAACCTGGCATTCTTTACGAAACTGCCTGCGCCGGTGGGTGAAACCGGCGGCGGTGTGGCCAATGCCATTGTTGGGTCGCTGATGGTGATCAGCATGGGGGCAGTGGCGGCGATTCCGCTGGGCATTATGACGGCGGTTTACGTGAATGAGTTCAGCCGCGGAAGCCGGTTGGCAACGGTAGTACGGTTTGTCTGTGATATGCTGAACGCGACGCCGAGTATCATCCTGGGTATCTTTGCGTACAGCGTGGTCGTGCTGCCTACGGGGCAGTTCTCTGCCATTGCGGGTTCATTCGCACTGTTTGTCATGATGACGCCGGTGGTCGTGCGAGGCTCGGAAGAGATTCTGCGGACGGTGCCTGATTCGATCAGGGCGGCGTCTCTGGCTCTGGGTAGCAGCCGCTGGCAGACAATCTGGAAGGTAGTGCTGCCTGCGGCGCGCAGAGGCATCACCACGGCATCATGCCTGGCGCTGGCCCGTATCGGTGGGGAAACCGCTCCCCTGCTGTTTACGGCCCTGGGTAATGACTTCTGGAACCTGGACCCCACTAAGCCGACAAACACGCTACCGGTGCAGATCTATAAATTTGCGTCGTCACCGTATCCAGATTGGCACCGCCAGGCATGGGCGGCGGCGCTGCTGCTGGTCATCCTGATCTCTATCACTAATGCCATTGCGCGTTACGCGACAAGGACGAAGACGGTCGCGTAGTTGCCCCCTGCCGGCGGGGCTGCCGGAAACTAATAAACAAACAAAGCCGCGGGCATGTGCCCGCGGCCGTTTTCTCAACCCTCTACACTTTTATATACCACTTGCTATGCGCCTTGTGCGGCAACTTCCGGGCTGCGCCCGGTTTCCACGCCGTAAACCAGGTTCTGCTCGGTTTCGGTATCAAAGAAGTGAGCCTTTTCCATATTTATGACCAGGCGTTTTTTCTCGTCGATTTCCGCCTGTGCCTCTGGGATCACATTAGCGATAAACGTTGATTTACCAGTGGTTAGGTACAGGTAGATGTCGCTGCCCATGGGTTCGATAACTTCAACCGTGGCGTCGATTTCCTGCTTAGTCTGGGAATCCGCAGGATAGCCTTGCGGATCATGGATGTCTTCCGGACGAAGACCGAAAACGATTTTCTTGCCGACGTGGTTACGCAGGACTTTGTCGTAAGAGGCCGGGACGCGCAGCTGCAGGTTGCCCTCGTTAAAGATGAGTCCACCGCCGGCGGCTTGTTCGAGGACACCGTCCATGAAGTTCATGGGCGGGCTGCCGATGAAGCCGGCCACGAACTTGTTGACCGGGTGTTCGTACAGTTCCAGCGGTGCATCTACCTGCTGCACGAGGCCGTCTTTCATAACGACGATGCGGTCGCCCATGGTCATGGCTTCAATCTGATCATGGGTAACGTAGATCATTGTAGCCTGCAGGCGAAGGTGGAGCTTGGAAATCTCAGTACGCATCTGGACGCGCAGTTTGGCGTCGAGGTTAGAGAGCGGCTCGTCAAAAAGGAATACCTTGGGCTGGCGTACAATGGCGCGGCCAACGGCCACACGCTGACGCTGGCCACCGGAAAGAGCCTTGGGTTTGCGCTCGAGCAGATGGGTGATGTCGAGCATGCGTGCGGCTTCGGCAACGCGGCGGTCGCGTTCGTCTTTGGGCACCTTGCGCAGCTTCAGGCCAAACTCGAGGTTTTCTTTTACCGTCATGTGAGGGTAGAGCGCGTAGTTCTGAAACACCATGGCAATGTCGCGGTCTTTGGGAGGCACATCGTTAACCAGGCGGTCGCCGATGAAAATCTTGCCGGAGCTGATCTCTTCCAGGCCGGCCACCATACGCAAAGTGGTGGATTTTCCGCAACCCGATGGTCCCACCAGGACGAGGAATTCCTTGTCCTTAATGTCGAGATTGACGTTATCCACGGCTTTGACGTTGCCGGGGTAGATCTTGCAGATATTCTCAAGGCGTACTTCAGCCATTCATCGCGCTCCTTTGACTTAACGACTCCAATGAACAAGGGCGATTTGTGCAACGCAATGTTTTTCGTCGGATGTAAGAAGGGTTAAACGCGTGCTGAATTGGGCATTATTAACCTATGGCTCTCTCGAAAAAGGTTGCTTATAAATTGGAGTTTAGCCCATAGTGGCCGCAGATGAAAAGGTCTGATCTCTACAAGCGTATGTCTTACCGCTTTGATATTGTCACTGCACCAAACTTTCTTTCAACCCGTGGGTTCGATGTGGTGGAAAGAGCATTTGCGGCTCAGGCAGCGGTGATCGAGCGGACAAAGCGGGCTGCTGCTGCCTTGGAGTCGAACAAGATACTGTATGCTATAATTGGCGGGAATGCTGTTGCAAGCTGGGTGGCATCAGTTGATCCAGGTGCAATGCGCAGTACTCCAGATGTCGATGTTCTGTTGAATCGATCGGATTTGGAACGCGCTATTGTTGCTCTAGAATCCGTGGGATTTTGTTATAGGCAGGTGGAGAATCTCCACTTCTTTCTGGACGGCCCGGATGGAAGCCCGCGGAGTGGTATTTTTTTAATCTTTGCTGGAGAAAAAGCTCGGCCAGAACACAGTCTTCCGGCCCCTGAAATGAACGAAATCTGCTATTCTGACCGCGGCTTTTACATCGCTAGCCTGGAATCGACTGTACGCATGAAGTTAACTAGCTTCAGACTGAAAGACCAGGTTCACCTGCAAGACTTGCTGAGTGTTGGTCTCATAGATGAAACATGGTTAGAAAAATATCCATCCGACCTCGCTCTCAGACTTCGAGACATTCTTGAAAATCCTGAAGCATGACAAACTCGATTGACCAGCAAGCCAGTCAGTCCTGACGCCGTCGGCATGGAAGTCGGCGCATTGTGCAGTTTTTTCTTTGCTGCGCGCTTTACTGCTGGCGCGTTTTCACAACTGCGCCTTTTACTTGCCACGAAATACCATCGCGTCCAGCAATGTTCCTTGTTCGACAATTCCAGTTAGGGACAGAGCTTGATGATGAATCGACGGGAAGCACTTGCGCGCCTTGGCGCTTTATTTGGCGGCGGCCTGATGGCGCCGAGCCTGTTGCGGGCAGAGCAGACTACGGGTACCGTAACCGGCGCCGCAGTTGGAAGCACCGCCGCAAAAAGTGGTGCTCCCCTCACAATTGCGCACATTACCGATACCCACATCACCAATGAGTACGCTTCGGAAAAGTGGGTGGCTCATTGCCTGAACAGGATCCAGGCACATCCGGCCAAACCGACGATGATTCTGCATACGGGCGACATCATAATGGATAGCGTTCACACGCCCCTGCCGCGGGTGGAGGAGTATTGGAAGATCTGGAACGCGACGGCGAAAAACGAGCTTTCGCTGCCGATCCATTACGCCATTGGCAACCATGACGTATGGGGAACCCGTTACATTAAGGCAGATGCCGACAAACTACGGCCTGCGGAGCCGCTGTTTGGCAAGGGACTGGTGAAGGAGCGCCTGGGTCTTCCGAAACTTTACACCAGTGTCGATGCCGGCAGTTGGCAGGTCATCATGCTGGATAGCATCAACCCGTTTTCGAATGTGAGGCCGGATGGCACCTATGACTGGATTGCCAAGATCGATGACGAACAGCGCGCGTGGCTGACGAAGGAGCTGGCGGAAATTCCTTCTGACAAACCGGTGCTTATCTGCAGCCATATTCCCATCCTGCAGATTACGACCATGGCTTCGCAGAAACCGCAGGAAGAAACCGGAAGTTATCTGCTGGGGCCCAAGGATATGATGACGGATGCGCGGCAGTTTGTTGACCTGTTTCGCAAGCATCCCAACGTGAAGCTGTGTCTTAGCGGCCATACCCATTACCAGAGCCTGGTAAAGCTGAATGAGGCGACGTATTTCAACGCGGGATCGGTGTGCGGCGCGCAGTGGCGGCACATGGATATGGACCCGGCGCGGCCTGGATTTACCATTGTGAAGCTGTATCCGGATGGCCGATTCGAGTATGAGTATGAGGCCTATGGATGGAAGCCGACGGCTGAGGTGAAGGCGGCGTAGGGAACAAATAAAAATCGGAGGCACGGGTGGGCGCACCCGTGTTACCCTGTTGGTGCGGGTTGTTCTTCGCCGAATTTCACTTTGAGTACCTCCAGGCGCTGCTTCAGGGCCTGGAGACGCATGCTGAAACTTTCCCACGCGCGCTGCGGAGCAGGGCTCCAGGCGACCTCTGCCAGAGCGGACAGCCGTGGGTAGGTGTGGTAGTCGTAGGTGTCCTGGTCTGGCACCTCCTCTGTCCAGGTGTTGCCTTCGATGCCGAGAATGTGCGCCTGTTGTTCGGCGGTCAGCTCTTCCAATACGGCCTCGTAGCCGTGGGCAAGCTCGGTCGGAATTTTGTCATAGGCATAGTCGAGATAACAATGGCTTGTGGGCGACAGGATGACATCGTGGCCTTCCATGGCCGCGGCCTTGGCATGCTCTACATCGCGCCAGGCCTGCACAACCGCACCGGGCGCAAGGCCACCTTCCAGGATTTCATCCCAGCCCACCATGCGACGTCCGCGATTGGCCAGGTACTCATCTACGCGGTGGATAAAGTAGCTCTGCAGCTGCTTCTCGTCCTGCAGGTTCTCCTGCCTGATGCGGGCCTGGCAGTTTTGGCAGGCCGACCACTCATCTTTCGGGCATTCATCGCCGCCGATGTGGATGAACTGCGAAGGAAACAGGTCGAGCACTTCATCCAGCAGATTGAAGATAAACTGGTAGGTTTCTTCCTGCCCGGCGCAATACACCTGCTTTGTAATCCCTCGGTCGGGCCGAACCTCGTAAGGGCCGCCGGTGCAGCCCAGGTAAGGGTAGCTGGCGAGGGCGGCTACGGAGTGGCCAGGCATTTCAATTTCTGGCACAACGGTCACGTGTCGGGCCGCGGCAAATGCGAGTATGTCTTGTACCTCATCTTGTGTGTAGTAGCCGCCGTAATCCACTCCCAGGGCGGTCTTACGCCAGGCGCCGGTTTCAGTGAGCTTCGGGTAACGCTTGCTCTCCAGGCGCCAGCCCTGGTCATCGACGAGGTGCCAGTGGAAGACGTTCATTTTGTGAAAGGCGATGAGGTCTATGGCGCGTTTCACTTCTTCCACGGTGAAGAAGTGACGGGAGGTATCGAACAGGTGTCCCCGCCACGAAAAGCGGGGTTTGTCTTCAACGGTGGCACAGGCAACCGACCATTCAACGTCGTTTGCGACCTCTGCGCTCAAGGCCTCCGCGGGAAGCAGCTGGCGGATGGACTGGCAACCATAGAACAGGCCGGCGGGCCGGTAGGCGGCGAGGTCGATCCGGTCGGGCTGAATGGAGAGCCGATACCCTTCTTCACCGAGAGAGGCTGGTTGCGGATCGAGCCTCAGGCAGATGGCGCCTTTGCGCGGAGTTGCGTCGGCATGTTCTTCAACGGGCATTTCAAAGCCCAGAGCCGGCGCGAGCTGCTGCGCAAAGAGGCAGGCTTCTGGAGTTGCGCCGGGAGTGGCTACAATCACCGTGTCGGAGGTGATGACAAAGCTCCCTTCAGCTACTTGAACGGATACGGGTAAGGGGATAATATTGAGTTCGCCAGGGGTAGATGCCACGGATCATTTTCCTTCGGGTAGAAATTGAGTGGGAGATTAAAACAGTTTCTGTGCCCGCTTGATGAGCTCATCGGCACTGGCCTGGTCTGGCGCCTCGGCGAAGATACGCACGACAGGCTCTGTCCCGCTCGGGCGCACGTGCACCCAGCGGTCGCCGTAGACAGCCTTTACGCCGTCTTCGGTGATGAGATCGGCATCGAAAAACTCACTGCCTACAAGATCTTTCAGGCGGCGCACAGCATCTTCCGTGGCGGGAAACTTCGTCTTTATCATGACGTAGTCAGGCACCTCGGCGTTCAACGCGCTAAGCCTGCCGCCGTGGCGCGCCATGGCGTCGAGGATGATGGCGATGCCGGTGGCGGAATCCCGGCCGGGATGAACCGCCGGATAGATGACTCCGCCATTGCCTTCGCCGCCAATGATGGCCTGTTGCTCCATGATAGCCTTAACCACCCAGGCCTCGCCGATGGGCGTGCGGACAAGGCGTGCGCCGAACTCATTGGCGACGTCGTCTAGCGCACGCGACGTGGAAAGATTGGCCACGACAACGCCGCCAGCTTTGCCAGCGGCGGCGCGGGCGAGGGCGCT
>JAKFFN010000173.1:0-1922 GCA_036675025.1 Candidatus Sumerlaeales bacterium
TTGATCTGGTGCGACACATTATCCAGTTTCAGGTACACGTCAATGGTGGTGATCCTGTCATGGAAATTGTTCAGTTTTTTGATCTTTTTGTTAACATGCTCAAGCAAATTTGATGCGGCATCAAAATGCACCGTTTGAATGTTTACATTCATGATAATCCAGTTTAATTTCTGTGAACAATTAAAATATAAATAAAAGAAAGAACTTATGCTGTAACTGCAAAGCTGCAACAACCTCAAGTTAGGCCTTTATATATAAGATTTCAAATAAAACTTTATTGCAAACGAACGCATTTTTTTATTCCCAATACCTTAATGCATCAGGCTTTGGGATGCGCTTTTTTATACACTTCCTTTAACTTTTCTATAGTATTGTGCGTATACACCTGGGTGGCTGCAAGACTGGAATGACCGAGGAGCTCTTTTACTGCATTAAGGTCTGCACCATGATTGGTAAGATGGGTGGCAAAAGTATGGCGCAGAATATGCGGACTTTTCTTTTGAACAGTGGTAACAAGTGAAAGGTATTTTTTTACAACCAGGTAAACATATTTAGGATATAATTTTTTCCCTTTACTGTTAACTAAGAGATAAACTGTATCAGATGTTTTATGTTCAACTCGTTTCTCCCGCATATACCCGGTGATACTACCCGTTATTGCCGCGTTAAGAGGAATGATCCTTTCCTTATTCCCTTTACCAAGTACTTTAAGATTTAGTTGGTTAACATCTACCTGGTTTTCTTTAATATTGATCAATTCATTTAAACGCATACCGGTGGCATATAACAATTCCAGGATCATCCTTTCTGTACGTCCGTCCCATCCTTCCGGGAATGTTACATGATTAAAAAGTGTTTCCGTATGCTTTTGTTCCACAAACACCGGAAGTTTTTTTGAAATCTTAGGTGCTACAATTGTGGTCATTGGCGTAGTTTGAAGCAAGCCTGTTTTTAAATGATATTTAAAAAAAGCCTTAAGCGTTGATATTTTCCGGTTTACTGTTTTACCTGTAAGCCCTTGCTTCATTAACCCGGCCAACCATGACCGCGGTGCCTGGCGTCGACCAGGAACGCGCGCAACAGCGCCTCGGCGGAGGCCGCGTTGGAATGGTGCAGGTCGAGTTCGTCCTCCACCGAGAACTGCCCGCGCCGCAACCGCTGCAGCGTGCGCGGCGGTACGGAGTCGCGCCGATAGCTCAGCGCGTCACCGGCTTCAAGCGCATCTGCGGTGAGGGCCCGGCGGAATTCGCTGGCGGCCTCGGCTTCGTCGCGCAGCGCCATGCGCGGCGAAGGTCGCGGTTTCGGTCTGGCAGGTGGCGCGGCCGTCGGCGGCAGTTCGCGTACCGGTCCGATCGCGTCCCGGAACAATGACGCGTCGTCCTGGTCATTCTCCCCGGTGGTGTCACGCTCGCGCGGCGGCTTGCCCATGCGCCAAGACTAGCGTCTACGCAGGCCGACGCAATCGATCGGTTCATCGGCCGCTGCGATCGGTCGTTTCGATCGCAATCGGGTCATAAGCCACCGCACGGCATCGGCTATCATGGCCCGGCAGCCTGCTTTACAACGGAGTTCCGCGCCGGACCTCCACACCGGAACTCCACGCCGCGACAATCGTCCGCGGCTCGCAAGGAAACCATGCGACTGGAATTGAAATGAGGGTCCTCGTTAGCAACGACGACGGCGTCGACGCCCCCGGCATCCGCGTCCTCGCCGAAGGCCTGCGCGCCGCCGGCCACGAAGTGCTGGTGGTCGCGCCCGACCGCGACCGCAGCGGCGCCAGCAACTCGCTCACGCTCGATGCGCCCGTGCGCGTGATCCAGATCGACGCGCAGCACTGGCGCGTGTACGGCACGCCGACCGACTGCGTGCATGTCGCGATCACCGGGATGCTGGACATCGAGCCGGACATCGTCGTCTCCGGC
>JAKFFN010000040.1:0-52711 GCA_036675025.1 Candidatus Sumerlaeales bacterium
AGATGCGTGCCCATATCGGACGCCTGCTTCTGGAAAATCCGGACGTCCTGATGATGGACGAACCTACCAACCACCTTGACCTGGAGAGCATCGACTGGCTGGAGAAATTCTTGACCACTTTTGACGGCGCGCTGGTTGTTGTCAGCCACGACCGTTACTTTCTCGACCGCGTGACCAATCGAACCGCCTGGGTGCATGAGAAGCGGCTGGATACCTATGCGAAAAACTACAGTGGATTTTTGAAAGAGCGCGCAGAGTACGAAGAGATGCTGATGAGGCGCTACGAGAACCAGCAGGAGGAGCTTGCGCACCACCAGAAGTTTATCGATCGATTCCGCTCCAAGGCGTCTAAGGCTACGCTGGTGCAAAGCCGCATTAAAATGGTTGAAAAAATCGACCGCATTGAACTGCCCCAGGGCGCGCGTCGCATGAAGTTGCGCATTCCTGAGCCAGCGCCGTGCGGGCGTAACGTGATGGAGCTGCGTGATGTGGCGAAGTCCTACGGTGACAACCACGTTTTCAGCGGCGTTAACCTGCGGTTTGAGCAAGGTGATCGGGCTGCCCTGGTAGGGCGCAACGGGGCTGGAAAGTCGACGCTTCTGAAAATTTGCGCAGGACTGCTGGATCACAAGGGCGAGCGCGAAGTGCACCCGAAGGCCCGGCTGGAGTACTTCAGCCAGAACCGCGTCGACACGCTGGACCTGGACAACGATGTGCTGACGGAAGCCCGGGTGCCGGGCGCGCCGCAGACCGACGAGCAGATTCGCTCTTTCCTGGGATGCTTCCTGTTTTCCGGCGACGATGTGTTTAAGCTGGTGCGTGTATTAAGCGGCGGTGAAAAGAGCCGCCTGGCGCTTGCACGGATGATGTTTCGCCGCGGCAATGTATTGCTGCTGGACGAGCCGACAAACCACCTGGATATTGCCACCCGTGAGGTGCTGCAGGAGGCGTTGGCTGAATTTCCGGGCACGATTATCATGATCAGCCATGACCGCTACTTTATTGATGCGGTGGCAAACCGGATTATCGAAGTGGCCGATGGGCATGTGACGGCTCATTACGGAAACTACACAGAGTACCTGGCCCGGCGCGAGGCAGGTGGGCGCGATGAGGATGCACTTCGAGGGCGCGCCAAGGCTCCGGCAGTGGCTAACACGCCGGCTATTACGGGAACGGCGAAACCGATGCCGGCGCAAGATACCAGCAGCGCATTGGCGGCCATTGCCGCTGCTAAGCGGGATAAGGGCGACACGAAGAAGCAGTCTGCCGACAGCCGAAAAGAGCGCTCTCAGAAGCGGAACGTGCTAAATGCGGAACTTCGGGACCTGGAAAAGAAGATTGAAAAGTCGGAAGCGCGGCTGGCCGAAATCCACGGGCTGCAGGCTGATCCTGAGGCTTATACCAACAATCTGATCACTCCTGAAATTGCAGCGGAGGGTAAGGAACTGGAAACGCAACTGCCGGGGCTTATTGCACGGTGGGAAGCTGTTGGGCTGCAGATTGAAGAGCTAAAGTAAAAGTCTCCACCCCAATTTGTACGAAATCACTGTTCAGATAGGGTGGAGACTTTAAGTTCTTACGGCACTTCTCTTTGTCTGTGCTGTTTAGGCGCCTGCCCAGATTTCATCCAGCAGGTGCAGGAGATCCTGTTCGGTTGAGTCCATGTGTTCATCGCTTACGGCTACAAACTGCAGGATCTGACGTACGCCCTGCAGTTGTTCTACGTCGAGTTTGGCTTTCAGGCTTGCCACGGAGTAAGCAATAACATCAACCGGGCTTGTCTCGGCGATGGCGGATTTTGCGTTTTCGCCAAGTGCTGAAATGTCTTCGGGGGTGAGGCCAAGGCCAAAGCCGATACGCGTGAGAATTTCACCTTCTTCGTCGCTTACCCGGCCATCCAGGTAGGCCATGCAAAGTGCCAGGCAGAATACATGGTAGATTTCGTCGGGCCCCAGGTGGAGCAGTTTCATTAGTTTGCGAGTTTCGTTGTTCATGAGGGCTTTCCAGCCTTTCCACATCGTAATTCCGGTGCTGATTTACGAACAACCACTGGCGGCGACCCTTTGCAAGTTCGATCCGTTGTCGCGGCGTGATTTTCCTTAGGCTAGTTTTTCCAACAGCCACTTCTCGGATTTCGCGAGGACGTGGTCGATATTGTCCGCCGTGCCGAAGAAGTGGTCACCGTTGGGGATAACCAGCAACTCGTCGGCGGAATTGGACCTTGCGGCGATGTATTTCTCTGCCTGCTCGGGTTTAACTATAGGATCTTCAGCGCCTTGTATGATCAAAATGCCCGGCTCGTATGATTTTATCCAATCGACCGGATGGAGATTACCGATGTTATCAAAGTACTCTGCGCTGACCCGGAATCCCATGTAGTCGAAGTAGCCTTTAGTATGGTAATTGTGGAAATCGGGGTATCCGGAAAGGCGTTCTCGGATGATGTCGGGTTGAGCTACCGGCGCCCACAGAACGGCTGTGAGGAAGTCTGGCCTTTGCTTTAGGAGGTAGCTGGCGGACAGGCCGCCGAGGCTATAGCCGACTACGGCGGTGCGGCGGGTATCCACGCGCTTGTTGTTTTCAAAGACTTTCAGAGCGCTGTCCAGGTCTGCCAGGAGGCCGTTGGCGTTAAAGTCTCGAAAATCGCCCTCGCTTTCGCCGCATCCACGGTGATCAAACCGGAAGGTATGGACGCCTCTTTTTGCCAGTTGCGACGATAGTCGGGCATACATACGGCGGCTTTCCATCCGGTTCCCGGTAAACCCATGGGCGAAAATGACCCCCGGCAGCATGATGTCGTCATCTGTGGCCGTCATGGGGCCGTCCCATTGGCCAGTCAGGGTAAAATTCCCACTCTGGAATTGTTCGATTCTCCTACTGATCAATATCCGATCCCTCTTGTAGAGCTTCGATGGTCATGTACTGCACAAGTTTAAATTTTCAATTGATTCTCGCACCCGCGCGCAACCATATTCTCAAACCAAGTTCACGCTTCGTGTTCCCGAAGGAAGTTCGCTGATGCGTTTCAATACTACGTGGATAATTTTTCTCACGTCCCTCACGCTTATAATGACGGGCGTGGTTATGGTTTACAGTACCAGCGCCAGCATCGCTGCCAGTATGACAGCAAGCTCTGCAAAAAAGCAATCGGGCGGTAAGGCTCACGCCAACGATGTGGAAAGCATCACCAGGATGTCTAACCACAACACGACTTTCCTAGAGCGCCAGGGTGCCTTTGCCATTCTAGGAATCATTGCCATGCTGGCGGCGTACCAGGTGGATTACGAGCGCTATAAGAAGTATGCGGCGCCCATGTTATGGGTCAGTTTTATTATGCTGCTCCTAGTCTATTTGCCATTCATTGGCGTGGAAAGTAAGGGCGCGCGAAGATGGTTGAACCTGGGGGTGACGAACCTTCAGGTCAGCGAACTTGCAAAACTGACGATGATTCTCTATATGGCCAAGAAGCTTACCGAACGGCGGAGTGAGCTAAAAAGCTTTGTGCGTGGATTTCTGCCGTCGCTGTTTATCCTGGCCTTGTTTATTGGTGCGATTGTGTTGGAACCAGACCTGGGCGCTTCGGTTATGCTGGCTGTTATTGTTTACACCATGTGGTATATCAGCGGCATGCGGATTATCCACCTGGCATCGCTGGGTATCCTGTTCGTTCCGTTGCTGGGAATCGCTATTATCGCCGAGCCGTATCGCGTAAAGCGCGTTATGAGCTTCCTGGACCCTTTCTCACGTTTAAAGGATGAAGGCTGGCAGCTGGCTCAGTCGCTGGTTTCGGTGGGGACGGGGGGTCTCTACGGACTTGGGCTCGGCCGGGGCCCACAGAAGTACCAGTTTCTGTCGGAAGGCCATACCGACTTTATTTACGCTGGTATCTGTGAAGAACTGGGGCTCGCAGGCGGAGTGGCGATTTTTATGATCTATGCCATTTTCATGGTTCAGGGGATTCGTGTGGCCACAAAGGCTCCTGACATGTACGGTTCCCTCATTGCCACGGGTATCACCATCATGATCGGCCTGCAGGCGTTCGTAAACATGTACGTGGTACTGGGTCTGCTCCCCACGAAGGGACTCACCTTGCCGCTTATCAGCTATGGCGGTAGTTCGCTCTTAATTAACTGTACTGCAGTCGGGATACTTATGAACGTCTCTCGCTATACCGAAATTGCTGCAGCAGTGCCTCGAAGATCGCAACTTGTTGCGGCTCCCGCATAAAAACATTGCCCTGCTGATTGGGCACAGTGGACGCTTTTGCTTAGATAATGATCCTAAACGTTCCAATATTTCCACTGCCTGACACCGTATTTTTTCCCAACACGATGTTGCCGCTGCATGTGTTTGAGCCGCGCTATAAGAAGCTTGTGGCTCATGCGCTGGAGGGCGACAGGCTGCTGGGAGTGGTGCAGCTTAGGCCCGGGTGGCACGACGATTACTTCGGTGCGCCGCCCGTTTACAAGATTCTTGGGGTCGGCCGGATTGTGGATGTGGAACAGTGGCCGGATGGTCGGTATGACATCGTGCTTTCGGGTCTGTATCGGACCCAGGTTCTGGAAGAATTGCCTTCGGTGGATGAGTTCCGCCTGGCAAGGGTGGAAGTTGTGGATGATCTCATTCCACCTGACAGGCTTGCAGAAGTACGAGACGTGCATGAAATCCTTCTCAAGATATTCGACAAACTCTCGGATGCCTTGCCGGAGGGGTTATCCATAATTCCAGGTGATGATGCGCGCAGATTGACGCCAGGGAAACTGGTCGATGTCATGGCCAGTCTCCTGGTCGATGACGCCTATGAGCGCCAGAGCCTGCTGGCTGAGCCGGACGTTTCACGACGCCAGCAACTGCTGCGGGTTCAAATCCGGAATATGTTTAACCCAACGCCGCTGGATGAGGATTAGTATGGGGCAATGGAAATGATGAAAGCTGAAGCGGAACGCTGATACAGATATTAGAACTGCCTTGCTGCTACCACTGGTCCCGCAGCTTGTCGTGTTCAGCAATAGCCTCTTCGAAGACAGATTTGCAGCCATCGATGTACTGCCCTACGCCGAACGTCTGCTCAGCGCGAGCCTTTGCTGCTGCACCCATTTGTTCCCAAAAGTACCTATCCCCTGCAAGCTGGGCAACTATTCGCGCCAGTGTGGCAGTTTCTTTCCAAAATTCTTCGTCGGTCACTCCGGCACCGCCGATGAGATAACCGGTCTTGCCGTCCGTAATGAGTTCGGGAATTCCACCCACACGGCTTCCGACTGTCGGCACTCCCGCTGCGGCCGCCTCCAGGATTACCCGACCGAAGCCTTCTTCATCGCTCACCAGCATGTTCAGGTCAATGGCAGCGAAGTAGGGAGCTATGTCAGTCTGGAACGGCACAAAACGGGTCACCTCTTCCAGCCCCTTCTCCTGAACGAGCCGCTTTAACTCCTCCAGATAGGTTTCCTGTCCGGGGCTGGCATCGCCAATGAAGAGAAATTTGGCATTTGGCGCCGCCGCCAATACTTCCTGCGCAGCGTCTACAAGGAACTTTGGGCGTTTCCTGGGCATCATCAGACCGATCTGGCCTATAACAAAATCCTCTGCTTTAAATCCGAGCTCTGCTCGCTTCGCATCCCGCTGGGCCTTTGCGCGGATAAAGGGTTCTAAGTCGATGCCATTATAGACGACACGGACCTTGCGATCTTTCCAGCTGTAGGGATCAAAATCCGCTGCTGCGCCATTGGAAACGGCAATCAGACGGGTAGCGTCTTCCAGGTAGTAGTTATGCGTCAATCGCTCGTTAACAGAAAGCCGCATGTGGGTGACTACCGGTATGCGCTGCGGTTTCAGGGGACGCCTCTGCAGCCCGCGGCTCACGAGTTCAATTCCTACTCCTCCGCCGGCCGTAGCGGCCAATGCATGCGGAGTCGGGTATATCTCATTGCAGTGCACCACGTCCGCGCCCCATTCTGCGATTACCTCACGCAGTAGTGTCACCTGGCGAGCCATCGTCAGCCAGCTTTTGCCTTTGCGCCATGGCGGCAGAAAAACGGTTTCGTAAGGGATCGCCAGGCGATCAAGTTCCTTGGTCAGGCCACCTTGCGCAGGCACTACTACCAGCGATTCTACCCGTGTGCCTGCAAGGTTCTGTACGAGGGTTAAAAGGCTGCGTCTCGCACCGAGCAGCCGGACACTGGGTGTGATGTGAACAACCCGCAGCCGTTTCAATTGACTGACCCTTCGGTCCATTTTACCAACGGCTTCTTAAAGGGAATCCCTGCGACCCGAGGATACTCTGCCGGCGTTTCCGACACCTTCTCAGCAACAAAAATCACTCGTGGCTGGTCGTCCCCTTCCAGTCGATAATCATACTCCCCCAGTGGACGGCCGCCAAGCTTATCCAGCAGAGCGGCACATGCCTGCCATTCCGGCCGCGTCGCCTCAGTCTTCATTAGGTAGAGCAGTCCGCCAACCTTTAGAAGGGGCATTTCCACTTCCAGCAAACTTGCCACCGGCCCTACGGCTCGTGATGTTACCAGATCAAAAGTTTCCCTATCCTCTCCACGAGCCACATCTTCTGCGCGCGCAGGTACTGCGCTGACATTGGAAAGACCAAGTTTTTTACCAGCCTCATCAACAAACCGGGCTTTCTTTGCGACAGACTCTATTCCCACCCATTGTGTCTGCGGCCAGAGAATTGCTATCGGCAAAAGCGGAAAACCACCCCCGGTACCCACGTCGGCTGCCCGTTCCACTCCCCGGTCTAAGGGAAACTGCTGTACGGCCTTATCCAGCGCTACTGAATCTGCCAGGTGATAGCGCACCATTGCTACCGGGTTGCGGATAGCAGTCAGATTCATCCGGGATTGGCCTTCAACTAAAACGTTTACAAGATGGAGGAACTGGTCCTGTTGCTCCCTCGAGTATGCAGCAAGAAGCGGTTCGGCGGCAATGGCCTTGCGGACATCGGGCTCGTGGATGTTGACAAAATCAGTCACAGTGGCGCTGTTACAACTTCCCCTGCGGCTTTGCTCAATGGAAAACTGCTGGGAGGACTGCTACTCTTCGCCCTGCCGACGGTTACGTTTACGTGCCGCTTCCCGTTTTTGCTGTTCAGGTTCAGGTTTCATGTCGTCTTTTACTTCCGTCTGCCAATCTGTCAGGGCCGTTCGCATTGCCTCAATGCGATCACCGTAGGCCGGGTCGCTGATCAGGTTACGAATCTCGTGCGGGTCGGTTTTCGTATCGTAGAATTCCTCCACCGGCTTTTCTGGAGCAAACAGAAGTGTTGCCGGGCCTGTGAGTGTGCCTTCAGCCAGCATCCGCCGCATCTCCCGCATTGTCGGGTTTTCATCAGCGTAAGCGCTTTTCTGGGCGTATGGCACCTCCGGGCGGAAGTTACGGATGTACTTAAACCGGGTATCGCGAACTGCCCGGCTCAGTTCATCGGCTTCATCCACCCTGTCCCTTGTGGCAAACACGTACTCTGACGCAGGCTGCTTGCCTTTACCCAGGAAGATTCTGCCCTGCATGTAGCCCGGCACTTCCAGACCGAGTAAGCTTAACATTGTCGGTGCAAGATCCAGCAGGCTGACCAGTTCCTTGTTGCGGGAACCGGGTTCCACAACGCTTTCCCACCGGATCACCAGCGGAACATGTAGCCCGGCGTCATAGAGCCAGCGCTTGCTCCGGGGCAGGCCAACGCCGTGATCACTAAAAAAGAAAACGATGGTGTTCGTCGACAGCCCGTCTTCCTCCAGTTGCTTCAGGATCTGGCCGGCTTCAAAATCCATCTGGGAGGCATAATCATAGTGACGGGCCCAGTCTTTCCGTGTGACAGGCGTATTGGGAAAGTATGGAGGCGGAACTACCGTATCCGGGTCGACGCGATACTTATCCTCCAGGTCCTTTGTGATTTCCTTGTACTGCTTCTCGTTGAACTTAAATTTGCCTTCGTGGGTCACTGTGAAGTTAAAGACGGCAAAGAAGGGCTGGCCAGGATCAGGCCGATTGCGCCAGTGAGCCCTGCGGCTATTTTCATCCCAGACTCCATCGGGGATAGGAAAGTTGTAATCAGTTTTTACATTATTGGTGCAATAATAGCCGGCTTCGCGCATGTACGCGGGGAAGGGCTTAATCTCCGGTGGCAAAGGAACGCTGCTGCGGAGATGCTCAGTTCCGATAGTCACTGCGTGGACGCCGGTGATTATGGTAGAACGACTGGGAGAACAAACCGGCGCGGTGGAAAAAGCCCGGGTGAAAACGCAGCCCTCGTCAGCAAGCTTCTGAAGATTGGGCATATGCGAATGCGGATCGCCATAAAACGGCATGTCGGGGCCATGGTCTTCGCATGTGATCCATAAGATGTTGGGCTTTGATGCTGTGGTTTCCGCGGCATGGACTGTTGCGCCATGCCAAGCCACCAGGCTCGCAACGGCAGTAGCAACCGCTCTCCAAGCTTTGGTAAATACCATTTTGTCTTCGTTTGCCGATATCATCTCTTTAACTCCGTAACTATTGCGTTACTTAACTCGCGTTCAGTGCTTAGGCTGTTCTAAGCAGAGAGCAAGAAAAACATTGATTCACTCTCTACTCAACGCGTTAGGCATCAGGTTTTGATCATTCCCAGAGAATCATTGTAGCGCACTCTACCATGACCAATAAACGCACTCGCCACCCGATTGAAGACCTGCTTCAGGAACGCATTCTTATTCTCGACGGAGCCATGGGCACCGTCATTCAGCAGTACAGGCTGGAAGAGGCTGATTACCGGGGCGAGCGCTTTAAAGACTTCGAGCGCGACGTGCGCGGCAATAATGAGCTACTTAATCTGACCCAGCCCCAGATCATTAAAGAGATCCATGCTCGCTATTTCGCGGCTGGCGCCGATATCGTTGAGACAAATACCTTTAACGCCCAGGCCATTTCGATGGCTGATTACAACATGCAGGACCTGGCGGTCGAGCTTAACATGGAAGCCGCCCGCCTTGCACGCGAAGCCGCCGACGAAGCTACGGCTGCCGATCCCGCCAAGCCCCGCTTTGTCGCCGGTGCTATCGGACCTACAAACCGTTCTCTTTCCGTAGCGACAGACGTTAACGATCCATCGTTCCGCGCGAACGTGTTCCAGGATTTCGTTGATGCCTACAAGGTGCAGATCAAGGCCCTTATGGATGGCGGCGTTGATGTTCTGCTCGTGGAAACCATTTTCGATACGGCCGTCTCAAAGGCTGCCCTGTACGCAATAACAGAAGTCTTCGAGGAAACAGGCAAAGAATTGCCTGTGATGATGTCTCTGACCATCGTCGACAAGTCCGGGCGTAATCTATCCGGACAGGGTGCCGAGGCATTTTGGTACTCCGTGAACCATTTCCCGCTGCTATCGGTCGGTATTAACTGCGCCCTTGGTCCCAAGGAAATGCGGTCCTACATTGAAGAGCTTCACAAACTGGCCGATTGCTACGTTTCCTGTTATCCGAATGCCGGTTTGCCCAATGCCATGGGCGGCTTCGATCTGGGTCCTGATGGTCTGGCCGAGGCGGTTGCGGATTTCGCCCGGGAAGGCTGGCTGAATTTTGCCGGCGGTTGCTGCGGCACCACGCCAGAACATATTGCCGCTCTCGCAAAAGCAGTGCATGGTATGGCTCCCCGCGTCCCGTCGAAACCGGAGCCTTTCCTCCGCCTTAGTGGACTTGAGCCGCTCGTCGTACGCCCGGAATCCAATTTCATCAATATCGGCGAACGCACAAACATTACCGGCAGCCCGAAGTTTAAAAAGCTGATCCTTGCCGGGGATTATGAGCAGGCCATAAGTGTGGCGCGCCAGCAGGTAGAGAACGGCGCGGCTATAATCGACGTAAACATGGATGAGGGTATGCTGGACAGCGAAGCTGCCATGCAGAAGTTCCTTAACCTCATTGGTGCTGAGCCGGAAGTCTCACGCGTTCCCATCATGATCGACAGCAGCCGCTGGTCGGTAATTGAAATCGGACTGCGCGCCATCCAGGGTAAAGGTGTCGTTAACTCCATCAGTCTTAAAGAAGGTGAAGATGAATTCCGTCGCCAGGCTAGCCTCATTCGCCGCTATGGTGCCGCTGTGGTTGTTATGGCTTTTGATGAACAGGGCCAGGCTGATAACACCGAGCGCCGGAAAGAGATCTGCAGCCGTGCCTACCGTATCCTCGTAGACGAAATTGGCTTTCCGCCCCAGGACATCATTTTCGATCCCAACGTGCTTACCGTGGCAACGGGAATGGAGGAGCATAATGATTACGCCCGGGCTTTCATCGAAAGCACTGCGTGGATAAAAGAGAACCTGCCCCTGGCAAAAGTCAGCGGCGGCATTTCCAACGTCTCCTTTTCCTTCCGTGGTAATAATCCAGTGCGCGAAGCCATCCATGCCTCCTTCCTTTACCATTCCATCAAGGCTGGTTTGGATATGGGTATCGTCAATGCCGGCCAGCTGGAAGTTTACGAGGAAATTCCTAAAGACCTGCTTGAACTCGTGGAAGACGTGCTGCTGAACCGTCGGCCCGACGCAACCGAGCGGCTCGTCACCTTTGCTGAAACTTACAAGAAAGAAGCCACGGCAGAAGTAAAGGATGAAGCCTGGCGGCGCGGCAGCGTGGAAGAGCGCCTCTCTCACGCACTTGTTAA
Source organism: Candidatus Sumerlaeales bacterium (assembly GCA_036675025.1). Classification (GTDB taxonomy): domain Bacteria; phylum Sumerlaeota; class Sumerlaeia; order Sumerlaeales; family Sumerlaeaceae; genus JAKFFN01. The sequence continues at coordinate 10,639 of JAKFFN010000040.1, forward strand.
GGGTATAGTTGAGTATGTGGATGTGGACGTAGAGGAAGCACGTCAGAAATATCCGCGACCGCTGGACATCATTGAAGGTCCCCTGATGGACGGCATGGGCGTTGTGGGAGACCTCTTCGGCGCTGGAAAAATGTTCCTGCCGCAGGTGGTAAAAAGCGCCCGAGTAATGAAAAAGGCCGTCGCCATTCTGCTTCCCTACATGGAAGCGGAAAAATCCGGCGCTGCCAGAACGCAGGGAATCGTGGTAATGGCTACGGTAAAGGGAGACGTACACGACATCGGGAAGAACATCGTAGGCGTGGTTCTCGGCTGTAACAATTATACCGTCATTGATCTTGGCGTCATGGTTTCCAGCGATAAGATCCTTGCAGCCGTACGCGAACACAATGCGGACATTGTCGGGCTGTCTGGTCTAATAACGCCTAGCCTGGATGAAATGGTGCACGTCGCGAAAGAGCTGACCCGCGAAGGTTTTACGCTGCCCCTGCTTATCGGCGGAGCAACCACCAGCAAAGCGCACACGGCAGTTAAAGTTCAGCCGGCGTATACTGGCGGCCCGACTGTTCATGTGCTTGACGCCAGCCGTGTCGTTAACGTCGCCAGTAATCTGCTTAGCGCGGATAACCGCGAGACTTATGTCCAGAAGATTGCAGTCGAGTACGAAGAAGCGCGGAAAAAACATGAGGCCGGACAGACAAAGCGCACTTTACTCTCCATTGAAGACGCCCGTGCCAATGGCCCGAATTTCGACTGGAGCACGGTCGATATTCCCACTCCGAGTTTCACTGGTATCCGCACGATCAACCCGGTTCCTCTTGAAGACATATTGCCGTTTGTCGACTGGTCACCGTTTTTTCATGCGTGGGAACTTCGAGGCCGCTACCCGCAGATTCTGGAGGATAAAGTCGTAGGCGAAGCCGCGACAGATCTGTGGAAGGATGCGCAGGCAGTTCTTAAGATGATTCTCGACCAAAAGCTCATCACTGCGGCGGCCGTCTACGGTTTCTGGCCAGCCAACTCCGTCGGAGATGACATAGAGTTGTACACCGACGACACCCGCAGCGAGGTCCTTACCCGATTCCACATGCTGCGCGCCCAGGGCGTTACTTCAGGCGGCCGTCCAAATCTCTCCCTTGCAGACTTTATCGCGCCGAAAACAACCGGCCGGCCGGATTACCTTGGGGCTTTCGCGGTTACGGCAGGACACAATGCCGACGAGGCAGCGGCTGAATTCCGCGCAAACCATGACGACCACACTGCCATTATGATTAAAGCATTGGCAGATCGGCTGGCTGAAGGCTGCGCAGAGATGCTCCACAAGCGCGTTCGCGATGAATGGGGTTATGGTGTTTCAGAAGCGCTGACCAATGACGATCTCATTGCAGAAAAGTACCGCGGTATTCGGCCGGCTGCCGGATATCCTGCCTGTCCGGATCACACCGAAAAGCGCATCCTGTTTGATCTACTGGACGCTCCTGGCCGCGCTGGGATTACCTTAACCGAAAGCTGCGCCATGCACCCCGGTGCAGCTGTGAGTGGGCTTTATTTCGCGCATCCAGAAGCTCAATATTTCCCGGTAAGCAAGATTGGCAAAGACCAGGTAGAGGATTATGCCCGCAGAAAAGGCGATACCGTAGAAGAAATCGAGAAATGGCTGGCCCCCAACCTAAATTACTAAAGTCTTACTTTAAGATAGAACGTGTTAGATTGCCGCCGGCAGACTTGGACGGCGGCATTTTTTTGCTATGTTTTACTTAATTCCAGTCGCCTCAACCGTGCATAAAAATAGTGCGAAGGTTCATGTTTTCCTTGCAATCAAACTCCAAGCTGTTTAAGGAATAACTACAGCAGTAAAACTCATTTTTAAGCAATACTCTCAGTCAGTACAAAAGAGGCAGTGTAACCCTGTGTTCCGCTTTATGGAAATACACCGGGCGCGTCCTCGGCCCCAGACCCAGGCACGCCTTACACGTCCTCATCTCAGTTGCAGTCAATGTCAGTGCAGCAGGATGAGCCCGCGCGGCCACACCTTTGTGGAAGTCATGATCACAATGGTGATAGTTATGATAACCGCTATCGGCACCATCAGCGCTATCGTGTACAGCCGCATCAACATGGAGCTAGAGAAGCAGCGCGTTACGGCTCTTAACTACTGCCGCCAGTCCATGGAAGCCATCCAGGCTCTTGATGACGCCTTCGCCTCTACAAAGGTTCTGGTGCCCTTTAATGCTCCCGGCGTTGAAGATCTCAATGCCAACGTCACGATTGAATACTTCAAGCTGAACACCAACGGCACCGTCGACTGGAACACATCAATGACGGCGGCTTCGCTTGATGAGCCCGTGTTTACGCGAGTGTCTGTAGCATGGGTACCCTATGGCTCGCTTACCCGCCCGCAGGAAGTCTCCATGTCTGCAGTAATCACCCGGGGAATCGACTGACATGCGCTGTTTCTTTACCCGCCCTACCCGCGGCATATCGCTCGTCGAACTCGTTATCTCCATCGGAATTATGGCGTTCATCTTTTCCGCCATGGCCTATATGACCTTTGCCACCGGCCGCAACAGCCTGGTCATTCGTGAGCAGGCACGTTCCCAGAACCAGGCCGGTTCGGCATCTGAACGCATAGCCGCAACATTACGAAATGCCCGGTTCATGAAGGGCTATAGCACCGATGACATCTCTACTACGCTCACCCGCCTGGTATACGAAATTCCCGATCCATCTGAAGATGACGGAGTTCGTGAGGGCGTGGTCGCGTTTGTGCCGGCAACCAACGCCAATACCTCTGACGGCGTAATCAAGGTTTTTGAAAACGCCGACGATTTCTCACCCGATACCCTTGAAGAGACAAAAGCCGACTGGGAATACTCCTTTATCCAGGATTTCGCGGTCCGCTTCCACTCCCCTTCCTGGATCACCCTGACCATCAGCTACACGTACCGGGGTTTTACGTTATCAACAACTGACTCGGATAACGATGGCGTGCAAGACAGTCTGCTCGCCGGACAGTTCCAGACAGACATCATCGCCAAGAACCACCATCCCGGGGAAAGTGCTCACTATGCAGAAACTACTAACACCCTCATGCAACTATAAATCCCAGCGCCGGGGCACCGCGCTTGTAGGCGCTCTCGTCAGCGTTGGCATCATCACCATGATCGTCGGCATTATGCTTTCCAGTAGCAACACCGCCGTTCGTGCCTCGCGGGACAAGATACTTTTTGAAGAGGCTTACCAGGCTGCCGTGAGCGGTACCCATGTTGCCCGCGCCTGGATTATCGATCCTGAACTCGGGGCAGACATGGCGGGAAACGGTAATATTGAAACCGAACTGACAGCAATTGTAAACGCGGCGAAAAAGATGAGCGAGGACGTGATTGAGTCGAATTATGCCCTCGCAGATGCATCCCCTTCCCAGGCGAAATCTACCTGGTTTTCTAATATCGGCAATGCAACGCCGCTGAGTGACGGCCGGTATGTACTCTACACCTTTCCGCAAAACGCGGGCAGAGTGGCGTCTTTTGAGAATGGCAAAGACAATAAACAGTTTAACACCAGCTTGTTCCAGGGTGGTTCAGCCAGTGATCTTAAAAATTACGTCGATATGGTGCGGATCACTACGCCCGGTACCTCCGACGAGACGACCTGTTCGCTTCGTCAGACTTCTCTGATTATTGAGGCCCGCGGCGTTTCGGAATACGCCGGTACGAAAAAGGAACGGGTGGTGCAGCAGCGCGTGCTGGTTTATCCTAATGACACCGGTATCCCACTTCTTAAATCCAACGCAGCCATCATTACCCAGGCCGGCCTTACCATTGGCGGTTCCAGTCACATCAATGTGCATTGGGGTCCGGTGCTGGCCAAAGAAGATCTGGAGTTGCTGGGGATGACATTGACCAAGCCTACAGACCCGACTCTGCCGTGGTCTCTTGCGCCTTCTTATGATACCTTCAAAAAGTATAACGGGGCCGGAACTTACACTTACAACCTGCCGGACTTTACGGGGACGGAGGTGGTCGATGAATGGCTGTCGTGGGAAACCGGCGTTGCCGGGCGCTTGATGGCTGACTCGGGAGCCGATCCGTTGTTTAAAGACGTCGCTCTGGCCCCCGGGCAGCAGATAACGGATTTCTTCGCCCAGCTGGTTAACGGTGATTTCGCTGCCCTGAACCCGGGGCTTACGCCTACGGAGCTGCATCTCGACGGCAAGTATGAGCTGGCAGGAACTTCGCTGGACTCTCCTGAAAACTACAACGGCATTCTTACGGAGACGGAGGAAGCGGGCACATGGCAAGGGGCGCTTGTCCAGGGCGATCCGGCGGTGGATGCGGCAGTTGATGAGTTCTTCGCCGCCAACAATTACGCGAAGCTGAAAGCCTACGCCATAGATCATAACAGCTACATCCGCATTACTGCCGCAGGCATGGTGAACGCCGTTGGTAATCCGCTTTGGGTAGACCCGGCAACCAAACAGATGTCGGACGTTCGCCAGTCGAATTCGTGGAAGCGCCTGACGGACCTGGAACAGATCAGCATGGAATCGCTGGTGCCGCCAGACTATGACCCGCTTACAAATACTACGTTGGACGATAGGCTGCTTTTTGTCGACAGTGAAGGGCAGTCGCCGGATGCGCCTATCAGCGGCGTTGTTACCATTAACCCGAAGTTTTTCTGGAAGGGCATCATGTATGTTAATGGCAGCCTGGATTCCGGCGGGGCGGGTGATGCTCCGACGGTTATTCTTCGGACGCCTGATGAGTACCTGGATGAGTCTCTGCCGGGGCATGCAGTGAGCAGCATGCTGGTGGAAGGGATTCTGATTGTTAATGGAACGGTTACTTCTCGCGGCAATATGACGATCTATGGCACGCTGGCTGGCAAGGGCACGATCGACCTGGGTGGTACTCCCAGCATATTCTATAATCCGGCCAATGGCAATGGGCGCATTAAAGACACTGACCCGGAAGCCAGCCTGATCCGGCTGATTGCAGGCCGACTTTATGAGCCGGAGACGGCTTTCCTGCCGTAGTCAAACTCTAGACGTTCCTGGGCCAAAAGTTTTCCACAGGCTGAAAAAAAAATTTAACTGTAATTGCATTAAGTCTTGTTGTGCCAATGCGCTTAATCGATATATTAAGTACATAAGTATAATGCAAAAATGGAGAATTGAGCAAGGGGGACGGCTTAATTGGAGGAAGGGTAACCGGGAGTTGAACTTGCAGGGGCGCGCTCCGCGCAGAGGCAGAGCGGCGCCAGGTCGCCGCACTCCAGGACGAGGTCGTGCGAGTGGCGATTTGGGCGGCAAGCGTAGGTGTGGTATTTTCAGGTGTGTTTTTCATGGTAGAGGTTTTGTCATGGGAAAACGGGATGCGGAATTCCCGCATGGGTACTTACAGACCCTTACGGCCTCCCAAAATGAGAAAAGCTGAGGGGCAACTGCACTTTTCGCCGGCACCCGAACTTTTTTATTGATTTTTTCCAAAGGACTGAGCGTATCTACCCGCGAAGTTAAGCAGCACTGTTAATTTGAAAACTTCTATGAGGTATGCCCTGTGATCCGAAGCTTGGACAAAACCGGGGCGCGACTCGGCCGTGATCGAACGGTTCTGGCGCGCTGCTTCCGGTACCATCGTTCTCTGTCGATCGTCGAATCTAAAAAGTGTCGGGGCATGTCCCTCGTTGAAGTTGTTATCTGTCTCCTTATTGTCATGATGGCAGCCATTGCCACCATTGGAGCCATTACTTACACCCGTCTCAACATGGAAATGGAAAAGCAGCGCCTGGCTGCCCTGAACTTCTGCAGGCAATCCATGGAGGCGATGCAGTCTCTGGATACTGCCTATGCGGGCAGCAAGAGCCTGGTTCCTTTTAATGCACCGGGTATTGAGGACCTAAACGCAAACATTCGCGTAGAATATTTCAAGCTTAACCCGGAGGGCACAGTGGACTGGAACACGTCTCTGACCGCTCCCCTGCTGGAAGAGCCGGTTTTTGCCCGGGTGTCAGTCTCGTGGATTCCCTACGGCACGCAGGAACGGCCGCAGGAAGTTTCGATGTCTACGGTTCTTACGAGGGGGATTGATTGATGAGTATTTTAACGCTCAGCCGTAAACGCGCTTATACTTTGACGGAAGTTATGGTGTCCACAGCGATAATGTCGCTGATCTTTGGGGCGCTGGCCTACATGACGTTTGTTACCGGGCGCAGCACGTTCCAGGTTCGCGAGCAGGCCCTGTCGCAGATGCAGGCGGCTTCGGCCGCGGAACGAATTACCAATACGCTGAGGAACGCCGCCTCTTTCCGGGTCTATGGCACTGACGATATCGCTACGACCCTTACCCGTGTGCAGTATGATATTCCTGATGCCACAAGGCCGTCCGGCTACAGAACCGGCATCGTGGTGTATGTGCCGGCTACGGACAAAAATGCTTCTGACGGCGTGGTTAAGATCTTTGAAAATGCCAGCGCCTACAGCCCCGGCACTGTAAAAACCACACGGGCGCCATGGGAGTACGAGGGGATCCAGGATTTTTCGGTGGTATTTAATTCGCCGTCCTGGCTGACGATCAGCGCCTCTTATAACTACCGCGGCTTCCGCAACCTTAAGGCTGATACTGACGGCGACGGCATTGATGACTACCGACTCGCCGGAGAATTTCTGACGGACGTTATCGCAAAAAACCACCATCCAGGAGAAAGTGCGCAATATGCAGACACTACGACCACGCTTTTCACTCTGTAAGACCCGGCGCGGTTCAGCGCTTGTAGGCACGCTTGTTATGGTAGGCATCCTGGCCATGGCGGTTGGCGTCATGATTTCCAGTAGCAACAGCGCTATCCGCGGTTCGCGGGACAAGATTCTTTATGAGGAAGCCTACCAGGCCGCCCTCAGCGGAACCCACGCTACCCGCGCCTGGATGATTGACTCGGAAAAAGTTGGAGACATGACTGGCGATGGATCGCTGGAGACACATATTGACGATTTGGTACTTAAAGGCCTGGAAGTCAGCGATAAGATCATCTTTGATCGGGAACGCGACATAGTTTCCAACCACTACGGAACCGCCCGGTTTTCGGCAGCTGGCTTTGACATGAGCGGCCCCACATTGCCGGATGGCCGAAAGGTTCTTTTTCAGTTTGGAAGCAAGGCGGATCCCGTTGTCTCATTTATTAATGATGCTGACAACAAGAAGTTCACGGAGAATATCTTTAACAACGGTTCGGCCAAGGGCCATCGCAACTACGTGGAGCGGATCCGTATCACCACGCCGCCTACCGATCCGGCCACCTCTGTTCCGCTGACACAAACAACTTTCATAATTGAGTCCTATGGTGTGGCCGAATATGCGGGCACGCGCAAGGAACGTATGGTAATGCAGCATGTACTGTTGTACCCAAAGCGCCCCAGCGCGCCGCTGCTTAGTGCCGGCGAGTCAATTATTACCAAAGCCGGAATGACTATCCAGGCAAAGAGCCACGCCAATGTGCACTGGGCTCCCGTGCTGGCTAAAGGTGATATTGAACTGGAGTTTCTAAACGGTCTAAAGAAGACCGTAGCTGCGAACGGAACGGTCTCATGGGAACTTTCTACAGTAACCGGCATCGGGAAAAAATTTAACGGTGCAGGCATCAATACAGTCGATCCAAATTTCCCAGATACCGGTGTATTGGATGAATGGCTGCGATGGATGGCAGGCAGTCAGGGCCGTCTGGAAGATGTTAACGGGAACAACCTTTTTGCACAGGTTGTTCCGCCGCTTGATACCAACGGTAAGCCAATACCCGTTTCTGATTTTTTTGCCCAGGTTAAGCAGGGATTGTTTAATGATGCTAATAACAAGTTATTCGACGGCAACCTTAGCCTAACAGGACAGTATGCACAGGCATCTCCCAAAGCCACAACCATGGCCAATCCTAATGGCATATATACAGAAAAAGACGGTGCATATCAAGGCGCTTTGGTGCAAGGGTCCCCTGATGTTGACACAAAAGTTGATCAATTTTTCAGTACGATGAACTATGCCGAATTGAAGGACTACGCAAAGGATCACGGCGGATACTATGTCTTCGACGGAGTAAATCTGTTTGATTCTGTAGGACGACCTGTTCCGGCAGACAAATGGCCAGATATGATAGACCAGGTCTCATCGGGATTTGATCCTCTTTCACCCACCGCAGCTCCTGACCGCATCCTATTTATAGACAGTGTAGGGGATAAAAATAATACGGAGCCGGTAGCGCCATTTACTGGTATTTTTCCCATGCCTGAGTTTTGGAAGGGTGTAATGTATATCAACGGCAGCGTCGCTTCAACTGGTACAGGCTCTAGCCCCGACATCCAGGCCAGGACCCCAACAGAGTTCAAAAACTATCGCACAGATGGCTCCTCCGCGACTCACGAGGTTGATCATGTATTAGTGGATGGAATTCTTATATGCAACGGTATCGCTGAGCTTGGAGGCAATACGGCTATTTATGGCACGCTAGCCGCCCAAAAAGGTGTTGGGCTTGGTGGTACGCCTAGCGTGTTCTACAACTCCGCCAATGGTGAGGGTCGCATGAAAAGCGATCTCACGCAGTCTGCGGAGTTCCGGCTTATTGCAGGGCGCCTGCACGAATAACATAATCTCATAGCCGAAAACCTAAGCCCCGGTTGATGCAACTCAGCCGGGGCTTTTTTGTTTCACGAATACCTCCCACGGCTAAAGGCACTGTTTTTGTGCACACAACAACTTTTATTTACAGCCATGCACAAACGTTGTTTTTGTCCGAAACGTTGTAGGAAATGACTGCAAGATCAACGTATTGCACATTAAATGTAGTGGGAAGGTTCAGATAAAGCACATTTTTTGTTCTTTTGGCTTGATTTTATTTTCAGCTGTGGTGTTTATGGTACTGAGTTCTGTAGCACTGTACTTTGATAAACGAGGTAAACCCTGTGAACCTAGGCGATCGCAAGCACCGCACGCTGAACCTTCAGCCGCATAAGAACAATAGGATGTGCGTTTGCACCAGCAAAGTCCGCCGCGCCGTGACGCTCGTTGAAGTCGTCATCAGCCTGGTGATTGTCCTTTTCGCCGGCATAGGAACTATCTCGGCCATCGTGTACACGCGGCTCAACATGGAGATGGAAAAACAGCGGATTGCGGCGCTTAACTACTGCCGGCAATCCATGGAAGCCATCCAGTCTCTGGATACCGCTTACGCATCCACTCGGACCCTCGTTCCTTTTAACGCTCCCGATATCGAAAACCTTAACGCCTACATCAAGGTGGAGTATTACAAGCTGGATGAAGATACTGGCGACGTAGACTGGACCACTTCAATGACCGCACCCAGCCTTGATGAGCCGGTATTCGCGCGGGTGTCGGTGGCGTGGACTCCGTATGGCTCGCAGCAGCGTAACCAGGAGGTGACCATGAGCACTATCGTTACGAGGGGGATCGACTGATGTCTATCATTGTATCGAGAAGTAACCGGGGGCTTTCGCTGGTGGAGCTGATGATCTCTGTGGGTCTCATGAGTTTCATCTTTGCTTCTATCGCGTTTATGGTTTTCTATACCGGCCGGAACAGCCTTGTGGTGCGGGAGCAGGCGCGGTCGCAAAGCAATGCCGGTATGGCGACAGAACGTATTACCAATACATTGCGGGGCGCCAGCCAGTTCAGGCCGTACCCGGGTGACGATATGGCGTCGACAGTGACAAGAGTCCTGTTTGATACGCCCGACCCCGCCGGTGGAGTCAGAACCGGTGTTGTCGCCTTTGTGCCGGCATCTTCTGAGAACGATTCGGATGGCATCATCAAGATCTTTGAAGACGAAGGCGATTATACAGAAGGCACTGCCGCCGATGTTGCGGCGGAGTGGGAGTATCCATTCATCCAGGATTTCAAAGTGGTGTTTAATTCCCCGTCCTGGATTACGCTGATAGTAGCCTATTCTTATCGCGGGTTTACCCTGTCTGAGATTGATTCAGACGGGGACAAGATACACGACAGCCGGCTGGCCGGCGAGTATATGAGTGACGTTATAGCAAAAAACCACCATCCTGGAGAAAGTGCCCATTATGCGCAAACAACCAACACCCTTTTCCAGCTTTAAGCTGTTCCGTATTCGACTGACGCGGGGATCTGCCCTGGTGGGCAGCCTTGTAATGATCGGCATCCTTGCCATGGTTGTGGGGGTAATGCTGTCTAGCAGCAACTCTGCAATCCGCCAGTCCCGAGACCGCATCCTGTACGAGGAAGCGTACCAGGCTGCCGTAAGCGGGACGCACATCGCCCGGGCTTATATGATAAATCCCGAGATAGCTGCTGATTGGAGCGGATCGGGATCAATAAAGTCTGACCTGGAAAGCATCGTCGACAAAGCGAAGGACATGAACGACAAAATCATTACGAAAACTGAGAGCGGCGAACTCGGTTTGTATGATTCGAGTCTGTATAGTCTGAGTCGATATGAAGTGGAACAGATGCCGAACCTGGGAACCACCGAGGACGGCAGACAGATTGTTTATAACTTTCCTGGCTCCAAGAACGATCCTGTCGCATCGTTTAAGAACGACGACGGCAAGGAACAGTTCTCATACAATATCTTCGCAGATACCCCGGCGGAGGGCAATCGCAATTACGTGGAGAGTGTTCGTATTACGACTCCAAATTTCACTGCAAACTCTGAGACGTCACACTCGCTGCGTGAGTGCACTTTCATTATTGAGTCGCGCGGCGTTGCTGAGTATGCAGGAACACGAAAAGAACGGGTTGTATTGCAACGCGTCCTGATTTATCCGAACAAGCCTACGGCGCCGCTGCTGAGTGCGGGAGAGTCTATCATAACTAGAGGCGGTTTGGACATTCAAGGAAGCAGTCATGCAAATGTGCACTGGGCTCCAGTTCTGTCTCAAGGAAACATTGCTATGGATTTTCTTGAGAAGCTTACAAAGAATTCTTTGACCAATACTTGGACGTTAGCCACCGTAAATGGCGTAGGTGGTAAGTTTAATGCTGCGGGAATTTACACCACCAACCAGTACCATAACTTCACCAATCAGGTTGTGGATAAGTGGCTGAGGTGGATGTCTGGTGAAAACGGGCAGTTGATGACATCAAACAACACGGTTCCGCTATTTCAAGACTTGGCAGGAGAAAACGTTACCGATTTTTTCAAGCAATTGGCAGATGGCGACTTTAATGACGCCCCTAACAACCTCAATATGCTTAACTTAACCTTAGGTGCCAGGTATAGTGAAGCGCTGACTTCTTTACTTTCAGTAAACGGTTATAATGGCATATTAAGCCAAACGACCACCGGTGAAACGGCTGGTGCCCTTGTTCAACATGATCCGGGTGTTGATCAGAGAATTAATGACTTCTTTGGTCAGATGAGCTATGAAGAGCTAAAACAATACGCAAAAGATCACAACGGCTATTACGTGTATGACCCGGGCTCAAAGAAAATATATGATTCAACCGGTAAGGAAATGAAAAGGGGCCTGCCGGACATGAAAGACCAGATTCCTGCAGATACGACATATTTTGATCCACTCGCGGATAACGCCATGGCGGACCGGATTCTTTTTGTAGACAGTCCAAACCAGGCCAATGATCCTGGTGACTTAATTCCTAATCCTGCATTTAACGGCAAGGTTGATCTGCCGGACTTCTGGAAAGGTGTAATGTACGTCAACGGCGGTATTGATTTATCAGGAGCGAATTCTCCAGGTATGGTTGTTAGAACGCCGGACCAATTTAAGGATTACCGCGAGGATGGCTCATCAGAGTCATTTAACTTAAAGGGAATTTCTATGGACGGAATCATGATCTGTAACGGTGAAGCGCTTCTAGGTGCCAACGTTACTATCTATGGCACGCTGGCAGCCCAAGGTGGAGTGGTGCTTTCGGGAGTACCAAACATCTTCTACAACGCTGCAAATGGCGAAGGTCGTTTGAAGGATGATGAAAGCCAGTCTGCAGAGTTTCGAGTGATTGCAGGCCGGTTGACTGAGGCTGCTCCGTAACTGAGACTGGTAACTAACTGGAAACTTTAAAAGCCCGGGCGAGTGCCCGGGCTTTTCTTTTTGCTACTGTGTTTTGGACTTTGCCAGCTTCTGGAGTCGACGTTTGCCGGCTCGCAGGATCGGGCTGCTGGCGAATCTGCGTTCGAACTGGCGGTTGCTTTGGGGTTCCAGGAAGGTTGAGGGAGGTTCCATTGCGGTTACGATTGTTCCTGGGGCGAACTCGTTGATATGACCGGGCTGCGGGGCCTTGTTGTAGGGGCAGACATCCTGGCAGATGTCGCAGCCGAAGACCCACTCCCCTGTTGCGGCGGACTCTTCGGGTGTCAGTTCTGATTTCTTTTCGATGGTCAGGTAGCTGATGCATTTGCGGGCGTCGAGGATTCCGGGGCCGGTGAAGGCTTGGGTGGGACAGGCATCGAGGCAGCGGGTGCATTGGCCGCAGGTGCCAAAGCGCGGTTCGTCGGGTTCGAGTTCGGCGGTGGTTACGATTTCTGCCAGTAAGGTGTAGGAGCCGCTGAGCCAGCTGATCAGCATGCCATTTTTCCCGATAAAACCGAGTCCCGCCGCGGCGGCGTAGCTGCGTTCGAGAAGCGGCGCCGAATCCGTACAGATTCGCCACTGGTGGCCGGGGAGGGTTTCGTCCATCCACGCAACAAGGGGTGCCAGGCGTTCCCGAAATACATAGTGGTAGTCTTTGCCCAGGGCGTAGCGCGCCACGCGTACCCTGGTGTTTGGTGGGTTTGGGGATTCGGGTCGAATGTTTTCGGGAGAAGTGGCCGGGTTGTTGGGCGCGGACACGTGTTGGGGGGTGCTCGTTATGTGGTTTTCGTCAATTTGGTGCGGCGATGGGGCAGGAAACCAGTAGCTGGCTGCCAGCACAATAACAGACCTTGCTCCTGGAAGGACATGATCAGCACCACCTGCACGCTCGTCTACGAGGCGCTCCATGTAGCCCATCTCGCCATGATAGCCGTTTGCCACCCATTGGCGGTATGCCGCCGCGGCAGCATCGGGCACGTGGGATGGCGCCACGCGGGCGTCGAGAAAACCGAGTTCCCGTGCGCGTTCCCGAAGTTGTTGTTTAAAGTTGCCGTCCATGCCATAGGAATCTTCCAGCGTTAGGCGGCGAAATTCGTTTTAAAGGGCGGCTGCGCCGCGTGAGAAGGTGAGAAAGTGAGAAGGTGAGAAAGTGAGAAGGGCGGCTGCGACGCGTGAGAAGGGCGACTGTGCCGTTTGAAGGGCCGCTGCGGGGCGGTTGCTCGGAGAGGTGATGGGTTAATTGAAAACGCTTGCCAACCCCTCCCCTGTATAACCCAATGCCCACCATGCGAAAACCGCCCGACCTACACCATCGATTTGTCTACATGGCTCTGTTCGCTCTGGTCCTTTCTTCCCCGTACGCGATTCCTGTGAACTGGCATTCATTTGCGAGGGCGCTTAATCTTGTGCCTGCGGAAAACCCGGGCTTTCTCCCCAGCCCGCTTATCAACCAGACCTGGTACGTCGTTTTCGGGTCCATTGCGCTTTTTATCCCGGCGATGTTGTTGAGCTTGCGTCGCCCCCTGCCTGGTGCTGATAAGCTGATCGCCGTGAGTGCGCTGGTATGGTTTGGGGTTACGGGTTTGCGCGCTTTGTTCACGCCTGGTATCCAATGGTCTTATATGGAAGTTTTCCTGCAGGCCGCGTTCCTGCTGGTGTTTCTTGCGTGTCTCACCACTGGATGCACAAGCCGCGCGATCAGCCGTTTCCAGATTCTCGGAGCCCTCATTGCGATTCCGTTAGCCTGTCTTGCCCTGGTGCAGAATGCCGGGTTTGATCCGCTCCCCTACAGCTCGACCATGCCGGGATCGCTGGACGCCGTCCACGGCAAGCATGTGGTAGCCTCGACGTTTGGCCATCCAAACTACATGGGCAGTTACCTGGCTCCGCTGATTGTTCTGGCTTTGCCGCTTCTGTTGGCGGGGCAACAGATAGTGGTACGTGTACTTTCCGCAGTTTCCATCAGTATGGCTGTATCGGCGCTCCTCGTGGGCGGCACCCGCGGGCCGCTTGTTGCTCTTGCGGTGGGGGGTGTCGTGTTCTTTCTGTTTCTGCGCCGGGAAAAAGTCCAGTGGCGGCGGGCGATTCTCCTTTTCGCTGCGGCCGTTTGTGCTTTTGGCGTATCTGTTCTCGCCCTGCCGTTTCTTCGCCCCGGGTTTGATATCGGAGATCGCCTTCTTGGTTCTAAAGAGATTGCCAGCCGCGCGTTTTACTGGCGTGTCGGTTTGTACGCCGTTGCTGATAATCCGGTGTTCGGAATAGGTCCCGGCCAGTTCGACAGGCTTTTCTGGCAAAACATCCTGAAGACACCCGATACTGCGCCGGGGGGATCGTGGCATTTTGTTCTGGCTTCTGTAATCCGGGGAGTGCGGCCGGGACAGATGCACAATGACCACCTGCAGGTTCTGGTAGAGACCGGCTTAATCGGCGCTGCAGCCTGGGGGGCTTTCTGGGCTGCTATTGTTCGTAGTGCAATCAAGCTTCGTTCTGCGCTTGCCGGCCGCGCTGACATCACGCGCAACGCGGCGGTGTGTGGAGCTATGGCGGTCGTGTTTGTGGATGCCCAGTTCGGCTTCCCCCTTCACCTGCCGTGCAGCGGCGTTCTTTTCTGGCTGGTGGTCGGAATGTATGCGACCTGGAAACCGCAATGCAACGTGCTTGAAACGCATGAGCCTAGTTCTTAGCAGAAGAGTTTAAGACCGGCTGCATCCTTCGCAACTGTAATAGTTTCAATGTTGAGACTGCGTAGAAGTGATGTTGGAAGGTGAGGAGGATACTGCCTTGCGCATGCACGAAATCCTCTTAATTCTTGAACCGATCAAGAGATTAGCGCTTTGGTCTGTAAACAGTTGCAGTTCCAGCCCACGCCGGTACATAAAGCAGCCTGTATTGTTATGAGCGCCATTCTCGAATTTGCCGATAAACTCCGGTCACAGATCGACATAGCTGATGTCGTCGGTCGCTACGTGGAACTGCGTCGAATGGGTACAAACCTGAAAGGGTTGTGTCCTTTCCACGGCGAGAAGACCCCCTCCTTTACCGTTAGCACTACGAAGCAGATTTTCCACTGCTTTGGTTGCCACGAAGGTGGCGACATTATAAAGTTTACGCAGAAGATCGAGCGCCTGGAGTGGATGGACGCTGTGCGGCAGCTGTCCAAGGAGTTTGGCATTCCGATGCCGGAGCTTCGCGCACAGACGGCTGAAGATCACCAGGCGCGCGACGCCAAAACTGCGGCCCTGGATGCCACGAAATTTGCCGCGGAGCTGTTTACCCAGCACCTGAAGGACCAGCTCGGAAAGCAGTCTGAGATTGCTGCGTATTTTGATCGCCGGAAGCTGACTGCAGAGATGGTGAGCCAGTTTCAGCTTGGTCTGGCCCCCAATGCGTGGGCGCAGCTTCTGGAAACGGCGCAGCAGAAGGGCCACAGCAGAGAAACCCTGTTGAATGCCGGCCTGGTTATTAAACATCACGCTAAAGACAGCGTGTACGACCGTTTCCGAAACAGGCTGATCTTCACGATTCATGATACCCATGGCAGCCCGGTGGCGTTTGGCGCGCGTGTTTATGCCTCCGATGCGGCGCCGGATGAACCCAAGTATATCAACTCTCCTGAGACCATGGTCTACCACAAAGGCCAGGCGCTCTATGCTCTTCACGTCGCCAAAGACGCTATCGTAAAGGAAAAAACAGCTCTCCTGATGGAGGGCTATATGGATGTTATTCGCGCGCACACGTGCGGTATCACCAATGCGGTCGCATCTTGTGGTACAGCGCTGACGGATGAGCAGGCCCGCGCCCTCAAACGGTTTTGCGGTAAGGTCGTCTTTCTTTATGATGGCGACGCTGCGGGGCAGAAGGCCATGCTCCGCGGAACCGAAATTTTGCTCGAGCAGGGATTTGAAGTGTCGGTAGTTGCCCTGCCCGATGGCCATGATCCGGATTCGTATCTTTCCGAGCATGGGGCGGAGCCGTTTCGCGGGCTCATTACCCATGCGCGAGGGTTTTTTGAGCACTTCCTTGACCAGGCTGTCCGAAGCTGCGACGTTCGATCGCCGGAAGGAAAAGTGCAGACGGTAGAGCTTATGCTGCCCCTGCTGCGGAGGATCAAGCAGCCGATTGCAAAGAACGATTACGTTCGGCGCCTGGCGGATCGTATCGACGTTGATGCATTGCTTATCCAGCGCCAGCTGTCGGATAACAATCCGCGATCGCTGGATCGCCTGCGCGAACAAATGGCGACAGTTCCGGGAAGCAGCGACGGAGTTGTAGAGAAAACGTTGCTCAAGCTGCTGGTGGAATGCCCGCAGGCTCGCGGCCGGATAAAAGAAAAGATAAACAGCCAGTGGCTGCGCGATCCGATGGTAAGCAAGTGGTTCCGCATCTGCGAAGGTATGCAGTCAGCTGAATTATCCTGGGATGTGGTGCTGACTTCCGAGGAAGTACAGTCAGAACCAGAAGCTGCTTTTTTGCGCTCCCTGGCGGTGCTGGAAGAAAGCTGCGATTCCTCTGAACGCACAATCGATCACGTGGCTGCGCGCATACACAGGAATTACCTGCTGGAAATCAATCGAGGCACTGCGCGGGAGATTGAAGAGTTTTTCCAGCCAGGCAGCTCTGATGACGATCTGGATATTTACCTTCGCCGTGCCGACGAAAACGTTACGCCGGTAAGGGGACTCACGAACAGTTACTTTCTAAAAACCAATCCACCCGGCGGTCGAGGATAAGTGGTACGAAAAATAATCAAAAACCTGGGCCAGTTTTTAGCGTCCGGTGGATCAGACGAAAACGAAATTCCCGCGAAGAAAAATGTTGCCTCAGACTTAACTCCCAACGATCTTCGCCCGAACGCCGATGAAACCCAGACTCACATACCAGATATTGCGGAGGCCGATTCCGGTTCGCACAGCATGAAACTACGGTCTTTCGGAATAACAGATGTTGGCTTGAAACGCAGTCATAATGAGGATAATTTCTTCAGGTCAGATGACCTTGGAATTTACCTGGTGGCTGACGGAATGGGCGGACACGCAGCCGGTGAAGTCGCCAGTAATACATCAGTGAAAACCGTCGCTGAGTTTGCAGATAAGTTTTCGAAAGACTCCAGCCTTACGTGGCCTTTCGGTTATGACAGCCGCCTTTCTGATGAAGGGAACGCCCTGATAACTGGAATCCAGCTGGCTAACCAGACTCTTTGTAAGATGCAGCAGCAACGTCCGGAACTAACGGGAATGGGCACCACCCTGGCAGCTCTACGCATAACTGACAGCCAGGCGCTGATAGCGCACGTGGGTGATAGCCGTGTCTATCGCCTGAGAAATGGCAATTTTGAGTTACTCACCAGCGATCATTCGTGGGTAAATGAACAGCTTCAGAAGAACATCATTACGGCTGAAGAAGCCCGCACTCATCGTTACCGGAACGTTATCACCCGCGCCCTGGGAAATCGCACGGAGCTTGAGATAGATGTCCGGCTGGAATCCATTGAAGAAGGCGATTGTTTTCTGCTGTGTAGTGACGGCCTTTCAGGTATGATTGAGGACGAAGAAATGCTGAGATTGTTGCAGGTGCATTCCGATTGTATCCGGACGGCTGCCAACACTCTAGTGGCCAGGGCAAACGAAGCCGGGGGACATGATAATATCTCTGTGGTGATCGTCTGCTGCTGTGCAGAAGACAAAAACGGTAACTGTTAGCGTTTCAGAAGTTATATGTTTATCGTCGCTGAATAAGCCCTGCCGATTCACGTAATTGGGGGGCGCATCGGGCAACAAGCCTGGGTAGCTCAGTCGGTAGAGCAGAGGACTGAAAATCCTCGTGTCGGCGGTTCGATTCCGTCCCCAGGCACCACCCGTTTTTTTCTCCCCTACTTCTTAGCTTTCGATTTTATCTGTCAGAGAATTTCTCTGCGCGCCCGGTGGTCATCGGGAGTATTATGACAAAAGCGCGTTCTGTCTTCCTGTTTTGGGCCCGGCTCACGCTGGTATTTGTGTTCCTGGTGATAGCAGCGGGTTCTATTGTGAGGGCGACTGGCTCCGGGATGGGGTGTCCCGATTGGCCGAAATGTTTTGGGCATTATATTCCGCCGACACAGCTGGAGCAACTGGAGTATCAGCCGGGGCGGGAGTTTAAAAAAGGGCAGTTTATCATACACCAGAGGGCCCTTTGGAAAGCGCGCCAGACCTTTACCGCTGGCTCCAGCATAGATATGTCGAACTGGGAAAAGTATACGAAGCACGACTACGCGCGGTTTAATCCCGCACACACCTGGACAGAGTACATTAACCGGCTGTCGGGGGCGCTTCTGGGTATCGTTTCCTTTATTACGCTGATACTTTCTTTGAGGGTGCTCCGGGAGGATCTGGCAATTCCGCTTCTCAGCTTCCTGGCGGTTTTCCTCATTGGTTTTGAAGCGTGGCTGGGAGCTACGGTGGTGGAGTCGAACCTGGATGCGGCTAAGATTACAACGCACATGGTGGGCGCAGTAGTGATTGTGGCGGTGGTGCTCGAGATGATCCGCAGGGGGCGCAGCGGTCAGGATGCATCGCGCGTGGCGCCGGCGCCCAGGGGTATTCGATTTCTGGCCCTGGCAGCGATTGGGGCTACCGTCATTCAGATCATCATGGGCACACAGGTAAGAGAAGCTGTTGATGTGCTTGACAAGACATGGAATGGCGAAGGGCGTGGGCAGTGGATCGAACAGATCGGTAGTGAGTTTCAGATCCACAGGGTGTTTGCGTACGCGCTGCTGTTGCTGAATGCATTTCTCGTGTACCGCCTGCGGCGATATCCGGCGCAATGGCAGCAGGCTAAGAAGTTCGCCTATCCCCTGATGTTGTTACTGGTGGTGGAGTGGTTCACGGGGGTAGCCCTGGCGCTGTTTGGAATTCCGGCCTTCATTCAGCCGGTGCACCTGGTAGTCGCTACGATTATTATCGCGCTGCAGATCCGTATCTGGCATGAACTGCGGCCGCAGTTGCTGGTTGCCGGTCAGAGATTAACAACTGCCTCTGACTCCGGGACACTACTGGAGCAGACAGAAGCGTAATCTACAGTTCTACGCCCAGCCCTTTAGCGATTGAGAATACGTCTTTATCGCCCCGGCCTGACAGGTTAACCAGGATAACGCCGCTTTCCATTTCGGGCACCAGCTTCGTTAGGTAAGCAATGGCGTGAGCGCTTTCAAGAGCGGGGATGATGCCTTCAGTTTTACAGAGCAGCTTGACACCTTCGAGGGCTTCGTCGTCTGATATTCCTACGTACTCTGCCCGGCCTGATGCGTGGTAGAAGCTATGTTCGGGACCGCTGCCCGGGTAATCCAGACCTGCGGAGATTGAGTGAGCCGGTTTGATCTGGCCGTCCTCCGTTTGCAGGAGATAAATCTTTGAGCCATGGAAAACGCCGACGGAACCTTTGGAAATGCTGGCCGCGTGTTCCTGCGTCTGCAGACCGTGGCCGGCGGCTTCTACGCCCACCATCTTCACGTCGGTATCATTGTAGAAGGGGTGAAACAGGCCGATAGAATTGCTCCCGCCGCCGACACATGCCACCAGCACGTCAGGCAGTTGGCCTTCGGCTTCGAGGATCTGGGCGCGAGCTTCTATTCCTATGCAGGACTGGAAATCTCTCACGATCATGGGAAAAGGATGCGGGCCAACGACTGATCCCACAATATAATGTGTGTCATCACAGCGCGACATCCATTGCCGCATGGCTTCGTTGGTTGCGTCTTTAAGGGTAGCGGTGCCGCTGGTAACTTTGGTGACTTTTGCCCCCAGCAGGCGCATCCGGAAGACGTTCAGGTTCTGGCGCTCCATGTCTTCAGCGCCCATGAACACTTCACACTCGAGTCCGAGCATTGCACAAGCTGTTGCGGTGGCGACGCCATGCTGACCGGCGCCGGTTTCGGCAATGATCTTCTTTTTGCCCATGCGTCTTGCCAGCAGAGCCTGCCCAATGGAATTATTGATCTTGTGGGCGCCGGTGTGGCACAGGTCTTCGCGTTTCAGGTAAATCTTTACTTTGCCGTTGCCGAGCTTTGCGCTGAGCCGTTCGGCCAGGTAGAGGGGTGTGGGACGGCCTACATAGGTCTTCAGGAGCTGTTTGAACTCCTGCTGGAAGGCAGGATCGGCGCTTGCCTCGGCGTAGCCCTTTTCGAGTTCAAACAGCACAGACATGAGCGTCTCAGGTACGTACCTGCCGCCAAATTCTCCGTACTTTCCTTTGCTGTCTGGTAAAGTTACCGCGCCTGTGCTCATTGCCTATTTCTCCTGAACTGCGGACCCGTTAGCACCGAGCACGCTTTCGATAAACTCTGTTACTCGCCTGTGAGACTTAATACCTGGCGACTCTTCTACACCTGTGGATACGTCTACTGCGTAGGGAGCCCGTTCACGAATGAGTTCCGCAACATTTTCCGGGGTTAATCCGCCGGCGAGAAACGTTTTTTCATTGGGAAGGCCCGACGGAATCTTGTTGAGATCAAAAGTTCTACCGGTCCCTCCCTTAAGTTTCGCATCATGGGTATCGCACAGGAAGAAGGATACGTTATATTGGCAGAAGTCTGTCGATGTTTCTTTCTCACCAATGGCCAGGACTTTAATGACGTCAATACCCAGGGCCGTCAGTTCGTCACAAACGCCTGGTGTTTCATGTCCATGGAGTTGCAGAAGATCCAATCCTGCAAGGTTTCTGACCCAAACCATGTTTTCGGGCTCTTCATCCACAAAGACGCCGACGTGCTGGACATTGGGAAATTCTGTTCGTACTTTCTGGATAATCTCTTTCGCAGTCCTGGGAGCTACAAAGCGCTTACTGGGAGCGTAGAAAATATAACCAAGGTAATCAGCCCCTGACGAGGCTGCATGCAGTGCATCCTCAAGGCGCGTAATTCCGCAGATTTTTGCTCGTGTAGTCATAAGATCACATTGCAATACCTGCTGGCGCTGTGATTATTACTTGTCTCAATGCAACTGTCTGTAAGGAATAACCTGCCGGTTTTGTATAGGACTGCATACCAGGTTAGCACAGAGAGAGATTGGGTTTCTCATGAAAGAGTACAAAGGTAAGCTGGAAGGCAAGGGGCTACGCTTCGCAATAGTTGCCAGCCGCTATAATGATTTCATTACGGGGCGACTGGTCCAGGGCGCAGAAGAGGCCCTCAAGGAAAATGGCGTGGTTGATTCTGACATTGATCTTTTCTGGTGCCCTGGGGCGCTGGAAGTTCCTGCGGTGGTTCAGCGGATTGTGGCTAAGGGCGTACATACCCGCTACTACGATGGCGTGATAGCCATTGGTTGTGTTATACGGGGCGATACGGATCATTATACTCACGTGGCTACCGAGGCTGTTCGCGGTGTATGCCAGGTTGCCCTTACGCACCAGGTTGCTACAGGAAACGCCATATTGACGGTTGAAAACGTGCAGCAGGCAACTGAGCGGAGCGGCGAAAAATCAATGAACAAAGGCTATGAAGCTGCACTGGTAACCCTTGAAATAGCTAACCTGTTCAGATCTCTGAAGTAGTAGGAATCTCATTAGTAATGGCTGGAGCGACTCGTTACGAAAAGCTGAAAAGCTTGCTGCGTGAAAAGATCGTATCGGGAAAATATGAACGCGGCGATCGGTTTTTTTCTCAAAACGAGCTTATGGAAAAGTATGGTTTAAGCTTTTCCACAGTAACCCGGGCGCTTGATGAACTGGCGCGCGATGGGTACCTTACGCGCCAGCGCGGTAAGGGGACCTTTATCAGTTCAACCCACTCCCCTGTCGAAGATCGCAAGGCAGCGCCACTTAGCGTCTGCATATTTGCACCGTGGAACCCTGCGACCTCACCGCTGAGCAGCACTGCTTTGATCTATCGGCACCTTGAAGAAGCCCGGCCTGAAGGCTTTAATCTCAGGTTTATACCGCATGGTACCGAGCCGGATGACCTGGAACCATTCCTGTTTGTGCGGGGTCCGGTAGATGCCGCTGTGTTTCTTTACCCACTTGAATCGCATATCGGTGCCATCAGGAAAATGGCGGAGGCTTTTCCGGTCGTTATTTTGACGGATTCGGCGGACAGCTTCGGTTCAGCCGCCATCCAGACAAATCTATACAGCGTTGGAAAGATGGCAACGAAGCATTTGTGTGAGTTAGGCCATCGCAATATTGCTGTTGTCGGTGATGGAGATGGACAGTTTCCAACAGCTGAGCTCCTTGCGGGCCATCGCGCAGTTTTAAAGGAATTTGAAATTCCCTATAGAGAGACGCTTATTAGGGCTGATGCGTCAGATTCCATGTCGTGGCCATCGCTTGCCGATGTGTTGGAGCTTAACGCAGATCGGGAGATTACTGCCGTGTTCGCACTAAGTAGTGTGGCCTGCCTGGGAGTGCTTTCAGAACTTCGCGCAATGAACTGGCATCTGCCGCAGGATCTTTCCCTGGTATGCTTTGACAACCTTGATAAAGCTTTAAGTTCCTTTCCGACTATTACGACTGTAGGTTTTCCTGCGAAAGCGCTGGCCCTTCAAATGTTGCGACGGGTTGAAGACGTACTCCAATCATCTGCAGACGCCGACGGGACCACCATAGCACCATTACTAACGGTTAGAGCTTCCACAGCAGGCTGTTGATCCTGTACACATTGAAATAAATCACGCTGTTTGCGCTATTGGTAATCGCTGTGCAGTACCTATTGCACAGCTAATTGCTTTCCAGTTCTGCAGGAGCACACACATTAGATATGGCCGCTAACAAAATTAACGACGAATCGCAGGAAAATAACGGGCAAGACGTCCATGAGCCCGTAGACTTTTTTGAATCTGAAATCTCTCGCTACGCGGCTAATCTGGAAGCTGATTCCGATGACGCTTATTCGCGGTATGGATTTACGCTTTACCACTCGCTGCCGCCGGCACACATGGTAGTGGAAAGCCGCAAACTTGGGTTTTTCCGGGACGATGCAGTTGATTTGTACAATCTTGCCGGTCTCGAGGCCAGCAACGAGAACTACGAAGCTGCAGCCGGGCTGCTGGAAAAGGCACTAGGCCAGGATGAGACGCTGGCTGACGCCGTGTATAATCTTGCGCTCTGCTATGAGAAACTTGACCGCAAGGCTGAGGCTCTAAAGCTATGGGAGAAGTTTAAAACCCTGGCTGATGAAGAAGAAGACCTGGCACCCGTCGATGCACACCTGGCAGAACTTCAGGCTTAGTTAGTTCCGTAGTTGATGCAGTGCAGCATTTTAGATTTATCGGGTTTGTTGCCGCGCAGTTTTGCTATTGACGCGGCGGCAAACCCATTAATTTTCAAGGCCGTGAAGTTTTAATCGAGATGTTTTTTCTGATGCGTTTTTTCCGTCACAGCCTCATAAAAGCGGCCATGGCCCTGGTGTTCGCCACACTGTTCTTGCTGCCTGCCAGTGGCGAGACAGTCACGCGCGTATCCTGGGACCCTCCCAACCCTAAGTATAATAAGTTTATCCTCGAGTTTGACTCAATCCCGCGTTACAATGTCGTTGATGATCTGGCCGAATCGAACTTCTTCTACATTGATTTTTACGGTTTGAAGCAGAGCTATAAACGCCGCCTGCTCGAGATCGAAAACGATCCCATCCTTAAGTATGTGGACGCGCTGTCTTACCCGGACTCCGGCGTGCTGCGCCTGGTTTTTTATGCGAAGCAGCCTAATACGAAATTTGATATCCAGGTAATATCCGGTCCCCCATCTATTATCATCTATACATTAGCACCCGGTGCGACTGCGCCTGATTCCGGGGTAACCGTTGCCAACAGCAACACTTCAATCACGGTTTCTTCTGTGTCAGCTGATACTCCCGTAACAACGGCAGGGATATCAACCCAGGTCGGGTTCGAGGTGCCGAAGATTCCTGAGCCGGATGCCAAGATTGCCCGGCAGCACAGCCGGGGAAAAAAATACATCATGATTGACCCCGGACATGGTGGTGCGAACGGCGGAGCAAGTTCTGATGTAAGCGTGGGCGGCAGAAAGCTTCAGGAGAAGGAACTGACGATTAAGTTCGCCTATGAGCTAAAGAAACTCATCGACAGCCACCCGGACCTGGTAGGGCTCATGACCCGCGTTGACGATTCCAACGTCGGACTTCGAGAACGGGTGAAAATCGCAGAAGACAACCGGGGGGACGCAGGGAATCTCTTTATTTCGCTTCACTTAAATGACGCCCCGCAGAATCCTAACGCTCGTGGCATGGAAGTTTACTTTCTGAACCAGAAAGGCACCGTAGATGCCGCTGTGCGCCAAATAGAAGAAAAAGAAAACCGCGACGTTGGTGTTTCTGACGAGAGCAGCGGCCAGAGTCTGTTGAACACCATGATGACGGAAATGAAGAAGCAAAAGCTGGAAGACTGGCAGTACGAAAGCTACATTTTCTGCCGGCGGCTGGAGCAGTCCATGCTGACCGCACCCTATTTTGCTGCACATAACCGGGGCGTTAAGAACGCGAATTTCGTGGTTTTGAAGAATTTTGAGATGCCGGCAGTTTTGCTGGAGATTGGGTTTATCTCAAACACACAGGAATTGAAGTCACTGATGGACACCGAATTCCAGCAAACGACGGCCAAACTTGTTTATAATGCCATCAACGCTTACTTCGCAGAAAATGATCCGACGTTTACTCCGCGGTACGTAGCAGCAAGCGGTGCTGCCCGATGAGCCAGTCTGGATTTTCAAGTTCTCCGTCTGGTTTAATGCGGCGCCGTGAAGCGCGCCGTATTGCCATGACCATTCTGTATGCACAGGCATGTACTGGCTACAAGCTGGACGAAGTTCTTGGTTTGCTACGAAGCATGCGGTCGGAATGGGGTGTGTTGCCGGAATTTGCTGAGAAACTGGCATTTTGCGTGCAGCGTAATGACCACGATCTTGAAACGGAAGTAACCCAGGTACTTGAGAACTGGCGTTTTGATCGTTTGTCTTTGATCGAGAGGGCTTTACTGAAACTCGGTTGTGCGGAGATTCTCTACTTCCCGGACATTCCGCCGCGCGTAACTATAAACGAGTATATTGAGCTGGCGAAGGTGTTTTCTAACGAAAATGCGCCACCGTTCATCAATGGAATCCTGGATAAACTGGTTCATAAATCGGCAAAACCTGACATTCAGAAGCGATAGCAGCCAATCTAGTCACTGAGTCGAATACTCCAGGGCAGAAAGGCTAAACAACCAAGCCATGCCACGCCAAATCGTACGTAAGAAATTGCCCCTTGTCGCCATCGTTGGAAGACCCAACGTTGGTAAATCCACCATGTTTAACCGGCTCACGGGATCTCGTAAAGCCGTTGTGCACGAGAAACCGGGGATGACGCGTGATCTCAATTACCTGGAAGCGGAATGGGAAGGTAAGAGCTTTATCCTTATTGATACCGGAGGATATGAGCTTGAAACGGAAAATGAGATTTACCGCCAGATGCGTGAGCAGACGCTGATTGCTGTTGATCAGGCGGACGTAATTATATTTCTGACGAATCTCAACGAGCCTAACAACGCTGTTGATGACGAAGTTATGCGGCGCCTGCGTCGCAGTGGAAAGCCTGTTGTTCTTGCGATTAACAAGGCGGATTCGAAAGCACGCCGCGAAGAAGCCATTGCTGAGTTTGCCGGTTATGGCTCCAAGTACATGGTTGGTGTGAGCGCGCTGCACGGTAACGGTACCGGAGATCTTCTGGACATGGTAGTTGAGCTTTTACCGGACATGTCTGATGATGATGAAGAACAGGACCTGCGAATTCGCCTGGCGGTAGTAGGACGGCCAAATGTTGGCAAGAGTACCCTAGTGAATAAAATCCTGGGATATGAGCGCAGCATTGCGTCGGACATTCCTGGAACTACCCGCGACGCAGTCGACACTACGTTTGAGCGGAACGAGCAGCGCTATACGATAATCGACACAGCTGGAATTCGTCGGCGTGGTAAAATTGAAAAAGGGCCGGAGAAGCTGAGCGCCCTGGCGAGCCGCATGAGTATGCAGCAGTGCGACGTGGCTTTGCTGCTGGTTGATGCTATTGATGGAATTACGGAACAGGACGCGCACGTAGCGGGCTTTGCGGTGGACGCCGGGTGTGCGGTAATTATTGTTGTGAACAAGTGGGATGCCGTTGAGAAAACGCATCGAAGTGTTGATGAGTTTACGCGGGACCTCAAGGATGAGTGGGGTTTCCTGAAAGACGCTCCTGTCTTGTTCATCTCGGCTCTTACGGGGCAGCGGGTCGAAAAGCTATTTGACCTGATAGCACAGGTGTTTTCCGAGTATACTCGCGAGATTGGGACGTCGGAGCTGAACGTATGGCTTGCCCAGGCAACTACTTACCTCTCTCCTCCCGTTCGCAGCGGTCGCCAGTTAAAAATTAAGTACGTGACCCAGACCGGGAACCGTCCTCCGTCATTTACGTTTTTCGTAAATGACCCTGACCTGGTGCATTTTTCCTACGAACGGTTTCTCTTAAACCAGCTGCGAAAGAAGTTTGGCTTTACCGGCGTGCCAGTACGTTTCAGGTACAGGCAGAAATCAGAAGACGCCCCGCGAAAGGGGCGTCCTTACCAGCGATAGGCTATAAAGAATTCGGGGCGTAATTACAGCCCCGGATCTGTCTTAAACTTACCGCTTTCGCTTTTGTAGGAATCCAGAGCCAGGCAAAACGCCGCATAGAATTCACGAATGATCTTGGCTTCATTATCTGAAATGAAACCCTGGTTACTCCCCTTCTGTACATCACGGTACACGCCTTGAAGGTGTGACTGGAGAGATTCCAGTTGGTTACGGTTGTATGCGTCCATATTCTTGCGGCACAGGTTAATGCGTGGATCGTCTGCAGCAAGGCTAGGTAACTGGCCGGCTGGGAATGGCGTAAGAGCTGCACCAGTAGGGGTTGCGCTTGCCACGGCACTGAGGGAGGGGGTGTTCTGTCGCACTGTAGACGGTGCACCGGGGCGTGCTACACCGAAAGCACCTGCGGGGCGGCCAAGCGATCCAGCCGGCCGACCGAGCCCTCCGGCTGGGCGACCCAATCCACCACCAAGGCGGGGCAGGCTACCGGTGCTGGGAGATTTGCCCAGGTTTCTGGGTTTGGGAATGGCGGTAGCATTTGGATTGGTAGTTGCGGCTGACGGAGCGTCTGCTCCAGCGGACTCGTCTTCCTCACTCAGGCCAACAGAAGCCTTCAGGTCGTGAAGCCAGTGTTCGTATTCCACTTCCCGTTCGTCATGGGCTTCCTGTGAAGCTTCCTGGAGTTCAATGGCTTTCTCAATGCGCGCACGCAGCTCTTTCATAGCCGGATTGCCAGGCGTGTACCGCAGACCCTGGTCTACGGTTTCGCGCGCTTTTTTCAGGTTGTTCTGGCGGATAAAGTGCGTCGTGGCTGTCCGCAGTTCTTCAACCGCGTCAAAATAATTACCCTGCTTAAGATAGACTTCGCCCAGCGTCCTGTGGCTTTCAGGGTACTCGGGGCAAAGCTCGATCATTTTTTTGCAGACGTTCTCTGCATCCTTGAGCTCACCCTTGCGAACGTGTTTATCTACAACCCATTTCAGCTGGGAAACGGCTTCGTCCTCGCGTTTCAGCCGGCTAAAGAGATAGCTGAGCTGCTTGCGTACCTTTACGTCATCAGGTGAAATAATGACGAGAATGTTGTAAATATTAAGGGTCTTATCAAGCTCGCCGCGGACGCCAAACTGCTCGGCTGCGGTCATGTATTCCCGGTAACCGTTATCTTTGTCGCCAAGCTCAAGGTAAAGAGCTGCCAGGCGGCATCGGGTAATTTCATTATCAGGCTCCAGCTGCACGGCTTTCTGGAGCAGGGGCAATGCCTCGACAAGGCTGCCTTCCTGGATCATCTTATCCGCGCGCTCAACCATATCGGTCTCGCTGGTGCCGGTATTCCTGATGTGATCCACAACTTCAGGGATATCGATACCCATGTACATGCTATAGAACTCGAGGAGATTACCCCCGCGGTGTCCTTCGCAGTTGGTGTACTGGCATTTGAACGTGTTGCGGTCGGTATAGATAATCATCGACCGGCGGATCTGATCTTTGTGCAGCGGGCAGAACAGGCGAATCGTGTTGCCTTCCCGGTAAAGGGACGATTCCTGGAAACCCATCTTAACGAGTAGATCCCACGCATCCAGTGATGCGTTGACGGCAAGCTCTTCTTCGGTAAAATAGTAATTCACGGCCCGTCGTTAACCCTCTCCAGAAATGGGACTAATGCCCACGTTACTGACTTTTCCACAACCTGTTGTAAAGAGAAAACTCATTTGAGTTCAGTCGTACATGCATTTTGTATTTAAAGTAATACTTTAACCCTGTGGGTAACTTCTGAAACTTCTATACCAACCCGTATCAGTGACCACTTACCATGCAGAAGATCCTAACCGTGTTCGATAAACTTGCACCGGGTTGCCTGTTCTTGCTGATACCAGACAAGCCCCGGCAGCCAGACAGCAAAGTCATTGTGAATCTCTAGATATCTCAAATTAGGTCATTTGCGGTCGCAGTATTCATGTATCTGCTCAATCGGTCTCAGGCGCCCCAGCGGTACGTGGTACATCCTTTGCAGAATGGGAAATCCGAGGTCGACACCTCATCTCATTTTATCAGGAGATTGCCATGAGTGCAGGACGTGTTTTTCTAGCCAGCTTGCTTGCTCTCCTCCTGGCAATAGGAGCTTCATCTACGGCATCAGCTGGAACTGGTTACAGGTTAGACCTGATGGCCAGGAGTACCTGGGCGGGGTTTTCCGGGTGGCCTGCCACAGTATCAATGACGTATCCCGCGGCACTTGCTTTCAACAGTGCCATGTCAGCGCCATCCGCTGAAAGTTTACTGCCGGAATCTCTGGCAGAGCGATTTTAGGTTTAGATTATATTATAAACAGGAGTAGAAACATGCTTAACAAAAAGATTACATTGATAGCTGCTGGTATTGCCTGCGCTGTGCTGGCTCCGGCCACCTCACAGGCGGGCCGTTCAAGCTACGGCTTCAGCTTCAGCACAGGGGGACCTATGTTTGCCCCGGCGCCAGTGTACGTTGCTCCGCCGCCTCCTCCCCCGGTTGTTTATCCGGCGTATTATTATCCGGCCTACCCAGCGTACTACCGGCCCGCTCCCTCCTTCAGCTTCTCCTATCACGGCCACTAAGTTAAAAGCGCGGTTGCTAATAAGCCCGACCTCTGGTCGGGCTTTTCTTATGCTCTGGCAAATTCAATCGAAAGCAACATGTAAGCTAAGGAACACGAATGTAGCAAGCGAGTGTACTACCTTGGTGGAGGAATGCCTGATTGTTTCTTGTCCGAGTTAAAACGACATTTAGCGCGGCCCACCGGCTCTATAAGCCGGAGCTGAGCGATGAGGATAATGCGCTGCTTTACGGTAAGTGCTCTAATCCCAACGGTCACGGGCATAACTACGACCTGGAAGTTGCTGTAGCGGGGGAAATCGATGCATCTACAGGTATGGTTATCAATTTTTACGAGGTTACGCGCCTTGTAGACGAACTTATCCATGACAAGGTGGATCACCGCAACCTTAACACCGATGTCGATTTTATGCGTGGTTTGATACCGACCGCTGAAAACATGGCCTTGAAGTTCTGGGAAGTACTGGAGCCTCATATAAAAGAAGGCCGTCTATACAGTATATCGGTCGGCGAGCGGGGAAACAATATCATCACTTATTATGGGCCCCAGGTGGCTGCAAATCCCCTTGCCGCCATGCCCATACTGGAGTAAGAGACCAGGCATGTCAGATACTAACAATGATTTAGGCCGTAGAACAGCGGATTCACGGTTTATCAGTAACCTAGCCGATAGCGTGGCGCTTGATGAGGAAAACTCTGACGCTCCTGTGACGGAGCAGGAGACAGAACTTCAGTCTCACGTACGGCGCACCCTGGAGCTTCTAGGAGAAGATCCGGAGCGCGAGGGCCTTATCAGGACCCCGAGACGCGTGGCCAAGGCTCTGGAGACGCTGACTTCCGGCTACAGCATGTCTGTGGAAAAGATAGTCAACAATGCCATCTTTTCAGAGCAATATGACGAGATTGTTTCAATTAAGAACATCCACTTCTTCAGCCTGTGCGAACACCACATGCTTCCATTTTACGGCATTGCAAATGTAGGGTACATCCCGGATGGCAAGGTTGTCGGGTTAAGCAAGATTCCCCGGATTGTCGACATGTTCGCGCGGCGGCTTCAATTGCAGGAGCGACTGACAAACCAGATCGCGTATTGCCTGAACGACATACTGGAGCCCAAAGGGGTGGCTGTTGTAATGGAAGGCTTCCATCTTTGTATGATGATGCGAGGCGTAGAGAAGCAGTCATGCACCACCGTAACCAGTTGTATGCTGGGGGACTTCCGTAGTAACGTCCAGACGCGAAATGAGTTTATGTCCCTGTGCGGAAGTCATACAATTAATAAATAGGGCATGATGGCAGGCAGGATTCCCAGGAGCAGTTTTGAGTAATAACTTAGAAAATACCAGCGGCAGCAACGGGCGGAGGGTGATGCTGATCGTTCCTCCGACGGGGCTCTATATCCGTGAGGATCGGTGTCAGACTCCCATTGAGGAGATGAAAACGATCGCCTTACGGCCGCCAATTGACCTGATGTACTCTGCGGCTTCGGTGGAGGCTGCCGGTTGCGAGTGTAAACTGGTTGATTACCCCGGGGAACGCCGCGGGTGGGACGAGCTCGAAAAAGATTTTCTGGCTTTTGACCCACACGTTATCATGCTGAGCATCACGACTCCTTCGCTACACAAGGATGTAGAAGCTGCGACACTGGCAAAGCGGCTGAAGCCAGACGTTTTGACGGTTGCCAAGGGCGCCCATTTTCACATCCTGGATGTAGAGAGCCTGGAGAAGTATCCCCAGCTGGATTGCGTCATCAGGGGCGAATATGAGATCACCGCGGCCGAACTCGGCAAGGGCGTGCCACTGGACCAGATATCGGGCGTTACCTGGAGAAATCCGCAGGGAGAGGTGGTGAAAAATCCGGACCGGCCGTTTATTGATGACCTTGATTCCATACCGTTTCCGGCACGCCATTTAACATACAACGCACTTTACTTCCGCCCTGATACAATGGAAGTGCAGACCACGATTGTCACAAACCGCGGGTGCCCGCACTCTTGTATATATTGTCTTGCGCCACTCGTGTCTGGTAAGAAAAACAGGTATCGCAGCACAGACAATGTGATTGCGGAAATTGAGCAGTGCGTCAATGAGTTCGGAATCCGCAACTTCCTCTTCAGAAGCGATCTTTTCACTCAGAACAAGAAATGGGTTATTGAGCTCTGCCAGAAGATCGTGGATAAGGGGCTGGACATTGAGTGGGCTAGCAACAGCCGCGTGGATTGCATCAACCGGGAAATGCTGGACTGGATGAAGAAAGCCGGCTGCTGGATCATTGCGTTTGGCGTTGAAAGCGGCAACCCCGAAATTTTGGAGAAGATCAGGAAAAAGGCTACGGTGGAGCAGGCGAAAGATGCGGTTCGCCTATGCCGGGAGGCCGGAGTCCGCAGCAGTATCTACCTGTTGATGGGCCTGCCGTGGGATACGCCAAAAACGATTGATGACAACGTGAAGCTTGCGCAGGAGATGCAGCCGGATTTTGTGGAAATCTTCTACAGTTACCCGTTCCCGGGAACTGAGCTGCACCGGATAGCGCAGGAAGAAGGGCTGATTCAACCGGGCGAAGTTCCGTTGGAAGCTTATGCTCACCCGGCCATGGGCGGCCTGCATATGACGCAGGCTGAACTGGCGGACTATCGGCGGCGCAGCCTGCGGAGGATTTATCTGCAGCCTCGCTACATTATCAGGACTCTCGCGCAGACTAGATCGCCGAAAGAATTCTTTCAGTACATTAAGCTCGGATTGATCACGCTGAAGGACCTGGTATTTGGCAAACCGGCCATGCATGGTAGCGCGACGGACTAGTTATTTGGGTAGTGCTTCAGTGGCTACACAAGGAAAACAGGCCTTGCGGCCTGTACAGTGTTGTAACTCCGTGGTGGCAATAGTTTAGAACAAGCCCGGAATTTTGATCCCGCCAGTTACCTTGGACATTTCGCTCTGGTTAAGTTCCCGAGCCTGGTCGAGGGCGTTGTTTACCGCTGCAACCACGAGGTCCTGCAGCATTTCAATGTCCTCAGGGTCGACAACGTCTTTGTTTATGGTGAGGTCAACGAGCTCCTGGTTGCCGTTAGCCTTTGCTACGACCATTCCCCCACCGGCGGTTCCTTCTACTTCCTGATCCTTGAGGTCGTCCTGGACCTTTGACATACGGTCCTGGAGTTCTTTCTGCATCTTTTGAATCTGTTTTAAATCGAACATTGCCTGACTTTCTGTTTTCGTCGTTTATGCCAAGGTGCTGCGATGAAATTTCATCCGCGAGTCATCAACTCCAAATACTTCGCGAGTTTTCTCTACCAATTCTTTCAGCTTCTCATCAACAGTGAGTAGTTTCTGGAACTCAGCTGCCTTTAGCTCAATCATGGTTTTTTCCCGGATTTCTTCCGGATAATAGATCTTAAGTTCCCGGTCAGTAGCCTCATCCGGCGGGCTGGCATCTGATGCTGCCGGTGTGGTTGCAATAGAAGCATCAGTTGTGTTAGCGGGGGGCGGGGAAGGTTCTGGTGCTGGTGCGGAGGCCGGTTTGGCCTGCGCAGGGTCCGGATTGGCTGGCGCCGGTGGAGGTGTGTTAGTCTCTACGGATTCAAATCGAAGACTGAGGTTTTCTCCGCCAACTTCTTTCAGCAGAGCGGTAAGCTGGGCAGTCGGATGAGGCCGCATCAGCTGGGCGCAAGCCATTTGCAGGCCTGCGTTAAGCTCCAGGACAAGGGTACGTCCGTCCAGCCGGTGGCCGGACACAACTTTTTCAAACGACATGCTGAGCATTGAAGCGTCCTGCTTAAGACGATTCCGCAGCGCAGTCACTATTCCGTCAGCACTTTTGGCGACTTCATTGGGGACTTGCGCAGCGGGCGTTTCAATGGCGACGTCTACGTGTGATTCGTAAGCTGAGGCCGTTTCCTCAACAGCAGCCTGCATCTCGGGTTGAACTGGAGCTGCCATAATCTGAGTGGGTGCTGCCATCGTCTCTTCGGCCTGCAGGCGAACATTGGTACCTGCAACAGAGCTTGCAGCGGGCGTGGCAATTTGGGCTCCAGCCGCACCGGCGCCACTTTCCAAGGCATCCAGCCGGTTCAGTATCCCCCGTATTTTGTCATCTTCATCGGCCAGGGTAAGTTTTAATACAGCAAGCTCAAGTATGGTTCGCGGCTGCCCGGATGTTTTCATTTCGCCCACAACCTTCAGAAAATGGTCGATGGCGTTGACAAGAAACGCAGGAGCGAGACGGTTCGCGAAGCTTTCCAGTTCAAGAGCCCGATCTTGTGAAACATTGATCAGGGAGGTGTCTCGGCCAGCACATTGGATTAAGAGCAAGTCGCGCATGTGCTCGCATGCACCTTTTACGAACAGTTCCAGATCCTGACCTTCGGCCACCAGGCTATCGATTAATTCAAGAAGCTCTCTGGATTTGCGGTCGTTGAGCAGCTGGACAAACGAATCAAGCGCAACGGCATCGGCCATGCCAAGGAATCGCCGTACGGATTCAAAGTCTACCGCTCCCTTGCTGAGGACCAGCACCTGATCAAGCGTAACCTGCGCATCTCGCATACCGCCTTCAGCGTTGCGCGACACAAGGTCGAGGATCTTTTCCCGGTCTTCCGGCGTAACGGAAAGCCCACGCTGTTTTGTTTCAATGTCCAGGATATTTCCGAGCTGATTTTTTAGCTCTTCCAGGGAAAACCGCTTAAACATAAACGTCTGGCAACGGGAGATAATTGTCTCCGGCACTTTGTGCAGTTCGGTGGTGGCCAGTATGAAAATAACCTGTGGCGGCGGCTCTTCCAGGGTTTTCAACAGGGCGTTAAAAGCCTGATTAGAAAGCATGTGAACTTCGTCTACAATATAGACTTTGTATCGGGAAAACGGCGCCAGCACTACGCCGCTTTTGAGTTCACGGATATTGTCGACGCCAGTGTTTGAGGCAGCGTCGATCTCAATAACATCAAGGCTGCTGCCGGCGGTGATGGATCGGCAACTGCTGCACTTGCCGCAGGGGTCCGGGCGTGGTCCGTTTTCCTGGCAGTTCAGGGCCTTTGCAAGGATGCGCGCCGTAGAAGTTTTACCTGTGCCTCGTGGTCCACTAAACAGGTAGGAGTGGGATATCTGGCCTGTAGCTATAGCGCCGCGAAGGGCCTTTTGCACACTTTCCTGCCCAACAATGTCATCAAAGGTTTGAGGGCGATACTTCCTGGCGAGAACTACATACCCATCTTGCTGAGGCTTTGCTGCAGGGGCAGTGGCAGTAACTGTCGACATTCCTGCAGGCGAATCAGTGGCAACTGGCTCAG
This sequence comes from Candidatus Sumerlaeales bacterium, assembly GCA_036675025.1. GTDB lineage: Bacteria > Sumerlaeota > Sumerlaeia > Sumerlaeales > Sumerlaeaceae > JAKFFN01. Next base: position 45,139 of record JAKFFN010000040.1, read on the forward strand.
AGGGTTCGCTTTGGGGCGCGGGTGGAATTGATTCTCCAAAGAGATCGGTACCTTCATCGTCGCCGCCAAAGAACCCATCGTCCGCATTAGTTCCACCCAAAAGATCATCATTGCCCACAGACGCCACTCCATTTTCACGTTATCGTGTCATCACTGTGTTCATCGTAAATACAGTGATGCAAAAAGAAAAACGAGCCTCCGCACCGCCGTGAGTTCCTGTGAGATTTGAACCTTCCGTTAGAAAGGTGGGTGCCCGCACTTCCGTTTCAAAGATCCTCGCGAGGAGGCATGTTCTACACGGAGGGATAAGGCTCCCTATTAGTTAATATCGGCTCAATACACAACTGGAACCCCACTAACCTAGCAGAGGCTCGACCGCAATCCGGAGATTGCAGGTTTAAGATATTCCATTGGAGGGATAATCATCGATTGTTAATGGAGGGATTACCATTCCATAAGTGATTTATGGAACCACTGCCCTGCCCCGTGGCGTACGCTTCTTTAAGCGCCCCGCCTACATATCGACCTGCAAGGTCAACCGACTCAGAAAGGCCTCTCCCCCATGCCATGTTGCTGCAGATAGCAGATGCCATAGCGCAGCCGGTTCCATGGCTGTTGCGGGAGCCTACCAGTTCGCGCTCAAACACGTGTATGCGGCCCTGATGGTTAAGGACATCAAAGAGTTTGGCAGAGTCTTCTTTGAAAACAGTGTCGCCTCCTTTTACGAGTACGCTGTCAGCGCCCATTTCGCGGAGTTTTAGAGAGGCGGTGATTGCATCATCTACGGATGAGACGGAGATACCCGTGAGCAGCTTTGTTTCGTGATTGTTTGGTGTGATCACGGCAGCAATGGGAAAAAGATCGTCGGTATAAGCCTGTACCGCCGCGGGTTCCAGCAACTGAGCACCGCTGCTGCTGACCATTACCGGGTCGATTACCAGCTTTACATCTGGCCGTACGACAAAGAAACGCGCAACAGCCTTGATAATAGCTTCATTGAGCAGCATGCCGGTTTTGACCCAGCGGGTAGGGATGTCATCAAATACGCGATCCAACTGCTCGGTTACAAATTCCGGATCAACAGCCCTGACACCTGAAACGGTGCGGGTATTTTGTGCTGTAAGGGCGGTAATAACGGCCATGCCGTAGACACGGTGAGCGGCAAAGGTTTTAAGGTCGCCCTGGATTCCAGCGCCTCCGCTCGGGTCGCTCCCGGCGATAGATAAACAAACAGGTGGTGGTAGCATATCAGCGGAAATAACGCGTAGTGAGTCGGGTAATCAAGAGTTCGTTAACGGTAGCCGAAGTGGCGGAACGGCAGACGCAGAGGACTCAAAATCCTCCGTGGGCAACCACGTGTGGGTTCGAATCCCACCTTCGGCACCAGTTTTCTCTTGAGTGGAACGTGTTTTCTTGTAGCTCAAATGCTGTGAGGACATTTGGAGCAGGCAGAAAAACAGTCTCGGCATTTACCGCTAGCTTTCCTTTTTGTTGATTCTTATGTTTCCAGCCCAATGTATTGATTTTCAAGACTGTACAACTAAGTTCGGGTGCGCGTGGCTAAAACTTTTTATGAAATACTAGGGGTTCCAAGAACCGCCTCTGATCTAGAGATTAAATCTGCCTACCACCGCCTTGCTCGCCGCTACCATCCGGACAAAGCAGAAACTCCGGACCAGACAGCGTCTTATGAAGCAGAGTTCTCAAGTATCTCTACCGCGTACAATACGCTTAAAGACAAAGACAAACGAGCTTCCTACGACAAAACCCTACAGGCTGGGGGTAATAATGCAAGTTCCGGAGCAGGTACGGGTATCTCGTCTCCCACCATTTCTGCCGCCTCAGCAACCGGGGAGAAGAAGCCTGCATTTACAAATGCTGCGACAGATAAAAACCGCGCGACTGTAGCAAAGCGTGCATTTGTACGGGGTTCGCAGATGATGACATCTGGCGAATATGCCAAGGCCGCGGAGCTTTTTGAAGTCGCAATTAAAAACAATGAAGCGGAAGCCGCCTACCATGCGCGTCTAGCAGTAGCTCTTTTGCGGAGCCACAGGAGCTTTAATCGCGCAACTGAGGCCGCACAGCGTGCTATTGAACTGGATCCCTACAACAGTGACTTCCGTATGATACTTGCTGAACTCTACGAAAGCGCAAACATTACCTCAATGGCCTTGAAGACTTATGAAGAAATTCTAAAATGGGATCCTGCAAATGAGAAGGCAAAGGTAGCGCTGGAGGCTCTGAGGCCGAGCAGGAAAAGCATCTTTTCCAAGTTCTTTGGGCGTAAGAGTTAGCTGTGGAGCGAATTCTTGGTATCGATTTAGGGACAACTAACAGCGTAGTTGCTTACCTCGAACAGGGCCAGCCTGTAGTGATCCAGAACGCTGAGGGTTCGAGAACTACGCCTTCGGTGGTACTCTATAAAAATCCCGAAGAAATCGTAGTAGGAGAACTGGCTAAACGCCAGGCAGTAACTTACCCAAAGCAAACTATCCGGTCCGTCAAGCGATTTATAGGGGCTCGTTTTTCTGAGTGCGCTGCGTTATTAAAAGGCATTGCGTACGATGTGGTCGAGGGTCCGGGCGATCGTGTGCTGATCGATGTCGGGTGGACCCAGGTTTCGCCTGAGCAGGTCAGCGCTGAAATTCTCATTAAGATGCGTCGTACTGCCGAGGAGTTCTTCGGGGAAACCGTAAAAAAAGCCGTTATCACCGTCCCCGCCTATTTTAACGATAACCAGCGAAGCTCTACAAAAAAAGCGGGAGAATTGGCAGGACTGGATGTCGTGCGCATCATTAACGAGCCAACGGCCGCGGCTCTTGCGTACGGAATTGACAAGAGCATCCGGCAGCGCGTTGCGGTGTTTGATCTTGGCGGCGGAACGTTCGATATATCGCTTCTCGAAGTGGATAAAGATGTCTACGAGGTGCTTTCTACCCGCGGCGACACTTTCCTTGGTGGAGACAACTTCGATGACGCTGTCGTAAACTATCTCCTGGATCGCTTCAAGGAACAAACAGATTTTGATCTTTCGCAGGATCCACAGGCTTTTCAGCGCGTAAAAGAAGCGGCAGAGACTGCCAAGTGCGAACTGTCTTCAACTACAGAAACCATGGTGAGTCTTCCTTTTGTGGCGCTTAACGAGAGCGGCCCTCTGCACTTACAGGAAAGCCTGACCAGGGACAACTTTGAGCAATTGATTCTTCCCTACCGTGAAGAGCTGGAGTCGTGCTGCGGTCTCGCGATGACAGACGGGTCACTTAAGCCGGACTCTGTAGACAGCGTAATCCTGGTCGGCGGGTCCACCAGGATTCCTTATGTGCAGGAGTTGGTGCGACAGCTGTTTAAGAAGGATCCGATAAAGTCGCTGAACCCGGACGAAGCGGTTGCCATTGGTGCTGCAATCCAAGGTGCAATTCTATCGGGAAGCCTTCGCGAAGTACTGCTGCTGGATGTGACTCCGCTTAGCCTGGGTATTGAAATAGCCGGTGGAATCTTTTCCACGTTAATTCAGCGTAACAGTTCCATTCCAACTTCTCATACTCGAACGTTTACTACCGTAAAAGATAACCAGGCTTCTGTTAAGGTTCATGTCTTACAGGGTGAACGGAAAATTGCAGGGGAAAATCACAGCCTGGGCATTTTCACGCTAACAGGTATTACGCCGGCACCTCGTGAAATTCCTGCGATCCAGGTAACCTTCCATATCGATGCCAATGGCATTTTACATGTGCAGGCAATGGACGTAACCAGCGGTGTCTCCAATGCCGTAAGCATCGAGAGTTACGTGGCATCGTCTCTGGAACAGGCTGAAGAGGCAGTACGGGCAGCCGAGTCTGCAGCAGATGAAGACAGGTTGTACCTGCGCAAGCAGTACATTCGCCGCCACGCGGAAAGTATCCTTGCCAAAGCCATAGAAGCCTCAGAAGATGGCGAATATCCCCTCCCGCCAGAGATTATGCGACAGGTTCGAGAGACTTCGTTCCGGTTGGATGTGGCCCTGAATGCCAAAGGCATGGATGAGGTGGAGCGCGTTTATATTGTCATGCGAGAACTGGCCACTGAAGTTGACGGCCACGTTACAATGGTTCAACACCGGCGCGGCGAAGGTGTTTTCGGTGCCGTAAAAGATGATATGGAACTCGACTAGTTCCCTTCACGCATTCACTTGGGTTGCGGTGAAGTGTCTTGCACCTTAAAATATAGCTGAGCGGAACGATTAACGACATCGCGAACTTTACCCGATTCGCTTTTGCCATACTGTTCCATTATGCTTTTATAGATGGCCTTGGCTTCTTCGTATCGCTTCTGGATGTCATAGATACGTGCAGTTGAGTATTGTGCGCGGGCTTTAACGAAATCATCCTGTGATGCGGCATTGGCTTTTTCGTAATAGCTAAGTGCCATCTGCAGTTCATCGCTTTGCGCTGCACAATCACCCAGTTCCAGGTACGTCAGCGGAACGTAGGTCTGATCATTGGGGAAATTGGTTATGACTCTCTGGTAGCACTCGCCGATCTTGGCCATTTGGCCCCGTCGCCGCTCAAGTTCCGGAGCAATCAACTGGCTGTTCTGATACATCCTGGCAAACTGGAACTGATCTTTGGCAGTGGGAAAATCAGGGATCACCAGGGCGTTTTCGTCGCTTTTCCTTCCAGCGCCCATTTTGCCGGCGCATCCCGGTAGTGTTAATACAGCAGGAACGGCAAATAACGTGAAAACAACAAAGACTAAAATACGGCAATTCATCTGGCAATACTCCTGTAACTTCTCGAGTTAGTGCCCCGGATTCCGTGAACGGCGCCGGAACCTTTTTAACTACTCGGGCTAAACTCTCCCCTGCTGTTTTGCTATTTCAAGGATTTCATGATGAGTGCGACGTTTTCAGCAAGGGGCTGACTATTAAACACTGCGCTGCCGGCAACCAGTACTTCGGCGCCAGCGGCTACTACGATTCCCGCGGTTTCGGCATTAATGCCGCCGTCAGCCTGGATCAAATATTTGTACTTCTTCTGCTCCCTGATCTGCCTGGCCTCGCGGATTTTGTTAATGCAGGCTGGCATCAAGGGCTGCCCTCCGAAGCCGGGTTCAACGGTCATTATCAATAGCAAATCTACAGCAGGTAGATACTTCTCCACGCTGGAAAGTGGAGTATCTGGCTTCACGGAAACGCCTGCTTTCATACCAAGGCTATGGATTTCTTTCAGCACTTGCCCGAGATTGTCGCGGCAAGCTTCTACGTGGACTGTCAGGTTTTGAACTCCCGCCTTTGCGAAGGGCTCGATAAGAGTATCGGGAGCTTCTGTCATGAGGTGCGCGTCGAAGTATGCTTTTTTCGAAACTTTGCGCAGGGCTTTTACCACCGGTGGGCCGAACGTAAGATTTGGAACGAAGTGGTTATCCATAATGTCCAGGTGGATCCAGGAACATCCGGCTTTAACAGATTCACGTATCTGCGAGCCAAGTTTTGAGAAATCAGCGCTCAGTATAGAGGGAGCAATTACTAGTGGGTTTTTGTGGGATTTCGGAGCCATCGCGGAACCATTGTTACCCAGAGACGGGCTGTCTATTTGAGATGCGATTTCGCTTCAGCTAAAATAGCCGATTCAGCGGGAGCGAGGGTCTTCACTTTTTGCCACGACGACCTTGCCATGCTTTTCTCATTACGGGCGTCATGAACGAGCGCCTGTAGCCTGTGAGCCTGGATATTCTGGCTGTCGCCTTTTATGAGCGCTGAGATCACTGTATTGGCCTCAGCAAGCGCTTTGTCCTTTTCACTATCCGCACCAGTTCCCATTTCTCCAAGGTAATAGAGCGCGTTAGCGAGTCGCAACTGGAGACGTGCATCCGTGGACAGGTAGGAAAGAGCCTCTCGATAGGATTTGACGGAATCAGCCAGGCGGTTTGCTTTCAGGTGATCTTCTGCCTGCACATTGAGCAGTGATGCCAGTTCAACGCGGAGCAGGTCGCGGTTGTGCAGAAGACGGCCCGAATCCAATTGTGCCCGCAGCAAAACAATCGCATCGGTCAATTTGCCTTCGGCTACCAGCGCCTTGGATTTTTCTAAAGCTTCTTCGCTGCTCATGGGATTTGTCGAAACATCGAGTGCGGGTCCGGTGAGTGAAGCTGTTTGAACGTTGGGGACGGTAACTTCAAGAGCCGGGAACTTGCGGGAGACATCAAAACACGCATAGCCAAACGACCCGATGAGTCCTATGTAAATCAGCGCATAGACGAGCTTTCCTTTGTTCATCCTGCCAAAAGCTTCGATGAACCCACCGATTCCGGCAGCAAGAACATCTTCAACGTCGGTGGGGCGCTTAACAGGTATCTTTGTAGAAGTTGCGGACCGTGAAGCTTTGCGGGATACGGCCGCAGGTTTGGTAATTCGAGAGGTGTCAGCTTCATCGAGTTCAGAATCATACAACTCATTAATGCCAGAAGGGTTATCGGGTGCGGCGCGTTCCAAGTACTGCTTGAGCTCTTCCTCCGGCCGGAAAACAATCGATTGTGCAGTGGCAGTAACTGCTGGTTCATCCGCACGCGGTTTCGCCGCGGTGTTAGGGGCCGCCGTCATAGAGCTCTTCCAGCTATCGAGGCCGGTGTGCAGTAGGTTCGTGAGCCGCCGTGTGGCATCACTTGCCTTGGCCTTGTGCTGGGCTGCGGCGTCGAAGGCTTTTCGGGCAATCTGCGAAATGGAGTCACGGCCTGTACTAAGCGCGTCAGGTGATTGTTCAAATTCGCCATATTCCGGCGGATCATCTTCGAAAGTTACAGTCTGTGGAGTTGCTCGTTTGCGCCGAGCTGGCTTTACAGTGACTGGCGTGCCTTCAAGTACCAACGCAAGCCTGTTTCGAATGTCTCTTCGCAACGGGGCAATCGTGGCTGCCTTGCGCAGAATGGCAACGGCTTCGGCCTCATCTCCTGCATTAATGGCCTCATCAGCCAATTCCAATAGATCATCCACATCAATCGTCGGACGGTTCATCAACCATAGCCTCAACTTGTATCAATTTGTTATAATACCGACAGCAGTCTTGTACGTAAGCGGAGACTGTCAGATCAACCGAAATTTCATTAAATTACAACAAAATATGATGTTGAGAGCTTGCGCAGGCGCAACAAAGCATTGACGCTGTTTTTTGGTAAGGCTAGATGCACAACAAAGTCATACATCCTGGAGTGAGAGATACCTTATGAGGGCAAGCGGTGGCCGGTTTTTTTACGAGCTGATTTTCTGGGTCGCGGTGGTAGCGCTCGTATATATTAACCGTGGGCTTTACAAGACGTTAGAAGCGCAATTGTCCCCTATCCTACAGGCGTACACTACTGTCGCTTTGTTCCTTATGGGCGTCGCCTTATTCCTTCTGGTTGCCTACCTTCGCGAGGCTATTGCAAATACGGCTGTTTACCTATACGAGCACATGTCGGGCAACCAGCCGCTGAACTACGAAAAAGGCAACCTCTCAAAGAACATAGCAAAAACAGCACGGCGTCTGGAACGCAAAGGCGACCACGAAGCTGCTGGCGAGGCCTATGAATCACTGGAACTGTGGCGTGATGCGGCTAT
>JAKFFN010000047.1:0-1914 GCA_036675025.1 Candidatus Sumerlaeales bacterium
TGTCACTGATATTGAAGGGAAGCCATCACCAAAGCATTCCACCCCTCCGGTGGTATCCGGATGAGAGGTGATTTGGACGAGTTCTTTGACTATAAATGCTCCTGAAATGGAGGAAGTGACTGGATCACCACAGCCTCCGCTGGTTTGTGATACCACCGCGTAGTAGTATAGCGGGCTGCCATCACCAATAGCCGAGAAATCCGACTGTAGTGGTAGGTAAGAGTCCGAATCGGTTCCCACGGGAGTTCCCCCGGTGGTGGAGGCAGACGTGTTTTTATACCATTGGTAATGGAAAGTTCCCGGCCCGGATGGCACTACGTAGATCGGAGAGAAGGCACCTCCGTCACAGATAGTCTGTGCTGCGAGGCTTTCTGAATCGATCGATATATCAGGCTCCACGTTCGAATCCGCAGAAAATACCGGATCGACAGCCGTACAGCCATTGACGTTGGTATAGTTGATTCCCACTGATTTGGAACCTGCTGATTTCCAGATTAGCGTCACGCTATGGTCTGTTTCAGCTCCGCCTGAGATGATTATATATTCGTCGCCTTCATCTCCGGGAATGCTCCAATCATAGTTGTCCATACCTGATTGAGTGGTATAGGTGACCTGCTCATCAAGACATACTTGAGGATTCGCCTGCAGGGTGAAAGTCGGCGTCGGCAGTGCGTGTACGGTGACGTCGCGTGTTTCAAAGACACTGGCACAGCCTCCGGTACCTGTCACGGTATAGGTCATAGTTGCAGTACCCGCAGTCACCCCGGTGATCTCTCCGGAACTGCTGATAGTAGCAACGGCATTGTTGCTGGAAGACCAAGTTCCTCCAGATGCTGTGGACGTGAATAAGGTTTCACCTCCGATGCACACTTCCTGTACTCCACTCAAGGTCCCCGCAGTTGGCACGGCAGTGATGGTGATTGTACGGGAGGCCGTGGCATCGGAACATCCTCCGGTACCAGCCACGGTATACGTCATGGTTGTAGTTCCGGAAGTTAAGCCTGTGACGAGTCCGGTCGCAGGATTGATCGTGGCAATTGCTGGATTGGCTGATGACCAGGTGCCACCGGTGGATGTGGTTGTGAAGGTAGTTGTGCCTGTAACACAAACTTGCTGTATGCCGCCCAGTGTTCCAGCACTTGGGGGAGGAGTGACAGTGACTGTGCGTGTCCCAGGAACCGGCAGGCAAATTCCACTCTGTGGGAGTGTATAGCTAATGGTTGCCGTACCTGTGGCGATCCCAGTCACAAGACCCGTAGTTGGATGGACAGTGGCAATCGCTGGATTGCTTGACGACCATGTTCCGTTGGATGTGTTTGATGTGAATGTGGAGGTTCCCCCAATACATATATCTTGGTTCCCGCCTAAGGTACCCGCAGGAAGCGGGGCTGTGACAAACACTGTTCTTGATGCCTGAGCAGTAGTGCTGCAGCTTCCATAGACAGTATAGAAGATGATTGCCGTTCCCGCTCCTTCTCCAGTTACGAAGCCATTTTGATCTACAGTGGCAATATTGGTATTACTAGATGACCAGGTACCACCACCACCCGGTAAGTTTGATTCGTATTCTGTAGTCTGTCCAACACAAACGTAGGGATAGCCAGTCAAGGTACCTGCGCTTAGGGTGTAAGTGATTTTAATTTGGCCGTTGCCACCTGCTCCTCCGTTTTGGTCATTACCATTTCTTCGTGCACCACCACCACCGCCACCTGGGACATCTGGAGCATTTCCTCCAGCAGCGTTAGAATTTGTACCGCTTCCCCCGCTTCCTCCCCCGGTAATTGTTCCGCCAGCTGTAATAGAGCCATTATTTCCATTTGAAGAGGAAGAAGCTGATGATCCGCCTCCACCGCCGCCTGAATTGGAGCCGTTGGCCCCATTTCCTCCATTCCATTTTGCATCATATCCAATTCC
>JAKFFN010000400.1:0-12008 GCA_036675025.1 Candidatus Sumerlaeales bacterium
GACATAGCCGTAGTTCGTGATCTGCTTCCCGGGCTTATCCGGGAAACCCGGGCGCTGCTCGACCGCAAGGGCGTGAAAGGCAAAATATCCTTCTGCACCCTCGCCCTTACCGAGCAGCAGTATGCAGAACTGAAAGCCGTCGGCGCCGACAACATGATCGTCTGGCAGGAAGCCTACGATCAGGAGATCTTCGACAGCCACATTAAGGGTGGCCCCAAGGCTTTCGGCATCACCGACGACTGGAAAATTGACCGCATGGGCAACGGTTGTGAGTTTCGAATCCAAAGCCAGGAACGGGCAATGCGAGCCGGTCTGGAAGTAGCGCTAGGCTCTATGCTTGGCCTCAACCCCGATGTCACAACCGAGTTCCTCGCAACCGTTGCCCATGCCCGCTACCTGATGGAAACCTACGGCGCTTCACCTGAGCATCCCGTCATTATTGGCATGCCCATCTGGAATGCCATTACAACCCGGGAAACTGATCTGAGGCCCGCCGAACGGCTGGATATGAATGCCCTCTTCCCGGCCCTGGCAGCCCTTTACCTCCTGGCTCTGCCCAATCCTGCCACCTGGGTGTTTCCGAATTGCCGCGTACCACTGGATACGCAGATTGAAGCCGCAAAAGTAGCTGGCGCCTTCAGCAGCACGGAAGTTAAACTGGGCCCCGGCGGATATCTGCCTAGTGTCATCAGCCACCTTCGAGAAAAAGGAACAGACACTGCAGCTTTGGAAGAGCGCATTTACACTCTACTTAAAGAAACCGGCAGTGACCTGACTCAGATGCGCCGCCTGCTGGATGAGCGGGAGCAATTTATACATCATTACCATGAACACCAGCGCTACCAGGCAGCCATGGAAGCGGCAGGGCTGCGCCTTACTCCGGCTTCTCTGGTTCCGGCCGCCGACGCCTGAATTTTGACGAAAACTTACTGATCAGCGATTCCAGTTCCTCCATGCGGAACAGAAACGCACTGATTACGTAAATAAACGCTCCCAGACCAATCAGCAGTCCCAGCCTGATCAACTCCGAATCCACAACATCAAACCCATTTTCTGCCGGCGCGGCCGCAACAGCAAAAGTCGTATTTAGCGTCGCACCACGCTGCCGCACCTGCACCAGGGCATAAGCCGGGCTGGTCGGTGCATCGGCAGCCAGTGTAACCGTGGTTCGCGTTGTCGGAGCCACAGTAGCTCTGAAATCATAAGGCTCACCCGGCGAGGTAGGCCGCCGTATCACATCCAGGTGAAGTGTCGACGTCGTCTTGCTCTGCGGACCCCAGGCAAGCATCATGGTTACCTGCTGAAAATCGATCTTCGGAACGGTCTCTCTGTCGCGACCCAATGCCGTCCAGATCCGTCCCAGTTCTTCTTCCGACTTAATAGCTACGCTGTTTCCCCGGCTTCCCGATTCAGGAATAGGGAGCACCAGGCGAGTACCTCGTTCTACGACCTCAACCTCCGGCCGGCTCCAAACCTCCGCGGCATGTACGGCAAACGCCATCAGGGCACTGGCCATCGACATTTTCACCAGTGGAATCCAAAAACTCTTCCCCCCCAGCCCCCCGGTCCTTTGTTTAATTACTGCCATTGATGCAGTCGTCGTAACTGTATAAGTCACCGCGGCGGCAACCGCAATTCCAGCAGCGCCCATAGCCTTCAGCAGCAGGTAACTAACCACTGCGTTTATCACGACGCCAACGATATTAATTGCGGCAGGGGTAGCCGTGTCTTTCATGGAATAGAACACACGCGTGGCAAACATCACCAGCGCGTAAGGCGCGATACTAAGCGCATAGTAGCCGAGAAACCGACCGGCAAAAAGAGAGTCGGCAAACGTAAATTGGCCACCCTTATGCTCAAACAGGACACGAACAATGGGCAGCGCCAACACGGCTATACCAAGCGATATCGGTAACAGTATAAAAGTCGTCCAGCGAAAGCCAAGGGACATATCACCCGCAAATTCACTCATCCGGTTGTTCGCGGCATGCCGCGATAGAGCGGGATAAAGAACCGTGGCAATGGATACGGCAAAGATGCCGTAAGGCATCATTATGATCTGGAAGGACAGCGTGTAGATAGCCATCGCGCCAATGATAGGGTAGAGCAGATTCGTTCGTACGGCCCATCCGAAGAGGTTGGCAATGCTGACGAGTAATACCGGCCAGCCCATTTGTGTCACAGACTTAAAAACGGGGTGACGAAGATCAAATTTAGGCCTCACTTGCATGCCTAGTTTCAGTAACCAGGGCAGCTGAACGAGGATCATGGCAGCTGTCCCCAGCGTCGTGCCCACAGCCAACCCTGTTACGTCGATCCAACCAAAATAATACGCCAGGAAGACTCCAATGACAACGAAGTTATTAACAATCGGAGCCGCCGCCGTTACGGCAAAAACACCCAGGGAATTGAGTATCGCCATAAAAACAGCATTGATACCCAGAAGGAATATCTGGGGCGTAAAGTACCGGAACAGGTGCGTAGCCAGTGCCTGCTTCTCTTCAATGGACCCGTCTGATATCACGCCAGTGAGAGCTTTGATAATCCATGGTGAAGCTATAAATCCAACGAGCCCTGTCGCCGCAAGTATAACGCCTACGGCACCAAGCAACAGGTTTGCAACGCTCCAGGCTTCGCCAGATGTTTTCCCGTGCTGCTCCTGTTCGCGAACCAGCAGAGGAATGAAAATGGCGCTCAGTACGCCGCCGACGATAAACTCATAAATGGTGCTGGGAATCAGGTACGCGAGCTGGTAAGAGTCGGCGAGGACATTCCGGCCACCGATAGCATAGGCGAATACCATAATACGAACCAGGCCCGACAGCCTGCTGCCAAGGGTGAGGACACTGAATATTGCCGTGTTACGGGCATGCTGGCTCACTTTTTGTTGTGCCAATCTCTCAATAAATTATCAGTTAAAGTTATCTGTCATGGATGAACCACAGAATCTCATTACGGTATTTGGGTTCATTCAACAGGTATTCTAAACCAGAGGGCTTTCATGATAGAAATCCGGATGCCTCGCTTGAGCGAGGGAATGGCCGAAGGGAAATTACTCCTTTGGAACGTTGCCGTAGGTGATTATGTAAAACAGGGCGAGCAGGTAGCCGAGGTGGAAGCTGATAAAGCCAACATGGAAATTGAAGCTCCCGTTTCGGGAGTCGTCTGCGGCCTTCATGGGAAGCCGGGCGATACTATCGCTGTCGATACTGTCCTGGTTGAATTGAAGGAAGAACTTAGTCACGATACGCAGGAAGGGCCGCCGGATGCCTCTGTTGCCCAGCCCAAGCCGGAAACCGCTCCGGAGCTTGCACTGGAATCACCGCTGGAACGCCGCCAGAAGCGGTTTTCAAAGCCGGACCAGGAGTCCTGATGGACATTGTAATAATCGGTGGTGGGCACGCCGGGAGAATTGTCGCGCAAAAATGCTCGGGAGGCGGGCTGAAAGTTGCGATCGTGGAAAGCGACGGCCAGAAGCCAGACGACTGGCAAGGTGAGTGGGTCTCTGGTAAAGGAGTGGTATCCAGCAGGGGACTTGTTGCTGTACTGGACCCTGAGACCGGTGATGAGCGCCGCCTTCTGCAAGCCAAAGCGATCGTTTTCGCCGTTGGCCGGCTTGACCCGGAAAACCTAACTGGAATGATGCTCGGCATCACAAAACTCGGAGCAACTTTAACCGAAGATAGAACCGCTATCGTTTGCAACAACCGCGGCGAAACGGCGGCAGAAGCTATTTACGCCACTGGCAGCTGCGCATCTACATCCACCCCGTACATTACAGACAGCCTCATCTCTTACTGCACGAAAACACTAGCCGAAAGGTAGTTTAAAACACCTTGGATCGTAAACTGAGAATTGGCATAGCATGCTTCGCTACCTACGGCGGCAGTGGGGTAGTGGCGACAGAGCTTGGCCGCGAGATGGCCCGGGCCGGACACAAGATTCACTTTATCAGTAACCAGCTTCCGTTTCGTCTGAACCAGGGAGAGTTCCTTGAAAACGTCTATTACCACGAAGCTTCCAGCGTAGCCTATGATGCAATACCTTCGGCCATGTATGGCTTCGAAATCGCCTCCAAGGTGATCCAGATAGCCGAAGATGAGAGTCTCGACCTGCTTCACGCTCACTACGCCGTGCCTCATGCCATCAGTGGGATTATGGCAAAAGAGGTACTGAAGAGCCAAAGGTCACGCGACCTGAAGATTGTGACAACCTTACATGGTACTGACATAACCCTGGTTGGCCGGGCACCAGCCCTGTTTCCACTGACGAAATGGGCTATCGAACAAAGTGACGCTGTGACTACCGTATCCAAGTGGCTGCGTGATGAAACTAAGAAGACGTTCGGCATCGAAAACGACATCCATGTGATTCACAACTTCGTGGACGTAAACAGGTTTAGCGGCAACCCGGGCCCGTGCTTTAAAAATCATTTTGCCGCCCCGGGCGAAAAGATCATTCTGCATGTTTCCAATTTTCGACCCGTCAAGCGCCTGCAGGACATCATCAGGGTGTTTGCCGAGATCGTTAAGGAAGTACCGGCCAGGCTACTACTGATTGGGGACGGACCGGAACGCGAGCGGGCCTTTCAACTCGCCCGGCAGTTAAACGTGATGGACCGCACCTACTTCCTCGGCAAGCAGAACATGATAGAACATTACTACTCCATTTCTGATCTCCTGCTTTTCCCCAGTGAGTACGAATCATTCGGTGTAACCGCGCTTGAGGCCATGAGTTCAAAAGTGCCGGTGGTTGCCACCAGTGGCAGCGGACTTTCTGAGGTCGTAGAAGACGCGGTGACGGGGTATTTGCGGCCGGTAGGGGATATCCAGGCACTGGCGGAAGCCAGCATCAGCATCCTCAAAAACGATTCCATTGCCCGCAACATGGGAGAGATGGGGCGCGATCGTGCTGTACAATGTTTCCAGGCACATCGCATTTCTGACACATATATGAAGCTCTACCAAAGCGTTCTCTCGGGGCAAACCTATGCTGGCGCTATCCCGTGCGGCTAACTGGCTTTTTTTCGTAAACCGTCAGGTGGTTACGCGAATGACCTCTTCCACCGTCGTAACGCCCTCATCGATTTTCCGTATGCCTTCCTGGCGTAAGCTTCGCATTCCGTTTTCCTTGGCGGCTTCACGCACGGCTGTGGGAGCAGCACCGCCTTCCAGCAAGGTACGGATATGGTCGTTCATTTCCAGCATTTCAAAGATTGCAAGGCGGCCGTAGTAACCGGTGTTCATGCATGTGTCACAGCCGGTCCCATGAACGAAAGTGATTCCAGAGTTATTGGTCAGTTCCAGCTTTTCCAGGTCAGGTGCCTTTGGGGAATAAGTCTTACGGCAATCGGGACAAATAGTGCGCACCAGCCGCTGGGCAATGACAAGGTTCACAGCACTGGAAACACGGGCCTGGTCAATTCCAAGATCGCGCATTCGGCTAAAGGCTGTCGGAGCATCAATGGTGTGTAGAGTTGTCAGAACCATATGGCCGGTCATTGCCGCATCCAGCGCGGCCTCGGCGGTTTCCTTGTCACGAATTTCTCCCACCATGATCACGTCCGGGTCCTGACGCAATATGGACCGCAGACCATTAGCAAAAGTGAAATTGGCAGCGGGATTAACCTGCATTTGCGAGAGACCCTTGAGTTGATACTCGATCGGATCCTCAATGGTAACAATGTTCTTTTCCCCGGAGTTCAGTTCATTAAGCGCGACGTAAAGAGTGGTGCTCTTTCCGCTGCCTGAAGGGCCGGTTACAATAATAACCCCGTGCGGCTTGTGAATGTTCCGTTCATAAATCTCAAGATTCTGCTTATCCAGGCCCAGCTTTGACGGTGAAATATTAATAGAATCCTGCCGCAGAATACGGATAACGACTTTTTCACCCATGCTGGCAGGGCTTGTATTGATACGCAGATCATAGTCTTTCTGGTCCAGCCAAAGTGGAATCTTCCCATCCTGGGGTACGCGGCGCTCAGTGATATCCAGATTAGCCATGACTTTAAGAGCGCTGATAAAGGCATTAGAAATCTCCCGCGGCAGCACGAGAAGGTCATACATAATGCCGTCAATGCGGGCGCGCACCTTACCGCCTTCATTGGCAGTTTCCATATGAAGATCACTCGCGCGCCGACGGATAGCCAGGGCGAGCACGCCGCGCACCAGCTTCAGCATGGCGTTCTTTTCAATAAGTACGTCACCACGCTGGCCTTTGGCCGCGGCCTTCTGGCTGATCTTTAACTGGCCTATCAGATGATCAATATAGTCACGCATGTCATAAACCGGCGTGATGGGTTCGCGACAATGGGGACAGACAACGAAGTTCAGGTCTTTGTAATCTTCCATGTTGTCGATGCTCTTGCTGCAGAAGGGACAGCGATGCCGGGTAGAGCGAGCGCGGGAGGCACGTTCAGTCATGTATGCTATAAGAGATACTATACCCAACTTTTTTGCCCCGTACAGGCGTTCACCAGCACTGGAATCCCCGCGCTTTGCAAAGAACTTGAGAATCTGGTACGGAATCACCCACAATAGAAGTAAAATGCCCAGGCCAACGCCGAGGATCATTAGGACCTCAGGCGTCAGAAACTGCTCCGCCAGGTCACCTATATCGTCCAAAATCTGACCGCTGGTAATTGATGACATCACGCGCTTGTGCCAGGGCTGCGGCGGTCCCGCAGGCGTGGCCACCGGGGTAGCAACTGGTACAGCAGCCACAGACGGACCGGAAGCAACCATTGGCTGAGGTGATGGGGTAGCCTGCGGCGTGGGCGCAGGCAGCTTGTACTGGCCACCGGAATCTGCTGTAACGCGGTTAGCTTTCTCATAAGCAGCTGCAACTTGCTCACTGTTTCCGCGACCGGAATCGATTACTGCCTTGTAGCTGTTAAAAGCTGTCTGAAGATCTCCATTTGCACGAGCTGCGTCACCATAGCCGAGCAGATAGGCAGGGTTGGTGCTTTGGGTAAGCGCCACAGCATCGCGATAAAGATTCACCACCTGCGGCCGCATAGCCGTATCATTGGCCATTCGGCTCGCAAGCCGAACGTTGGCTTCTGCGTACCCGCCAGTTACATCGCCAACAATAGCCTGGTAGGGTTTGCTGCCAGCACCGGAAAAAATCGTTTGTGAAATCGGGTTAGTAAGTGCCTCGTAAAGAGCACTAAAAGTAGCCCGGGCCTGGTCAGGCATCGTCTCAAGCTTAGTTTTCCCGTCAGCAATCATAACATCGAACAAGCTGCGGATGTCTGTGGCCATCTGGGGGTTAAGCGAGGCTTTTGCCGCCTGCATGAAATGTTTTAGCGCTTCGACATTCTGGCCGCGCGCCTGCTCAGCCTTTGCGTGGGCAAGGGCAGTTTCTACATCAACCCCGCCGTTTGCCGAATCTGCATCTTTCTGCACAGACGAAATCTGCGTGCGCGGAATGCGCAGCTGGCCTACCCGCGGGTCTTCAAACCTGATAAAGTTCGGATTCTCTTCAAGTATCGTACCCTGCCGAACAGACCCGTCCTTCATTGTTATTGAGTCAGCGGACGCCTGTGTACAAAGTGTTGCAGCTACAAAAATAAACAATGCTCGGACTATTGCGCTCAAATTGGTTTTACAGCTCAATCCATTTCCCCCCTGGCTGGTGGCATAGAATATCAGTCAAGATATTGCCTGCCTTTAAAACTTCCAGAAAAATGTGACAGTGTGTTGTAGCCATTGATAATGTGCTAACACTGGTGCTGGATTCCTCCAATGAATTCAATAAAAGTTGTTTCAGAAATTACCGACATGCAAGAACTGGCTGTGGAATGGTCGTTTTCGCGTGCTGCAGCACTAGTTCCAACCATGGGGTTCCTTCATGATGGACACTTATCTTTGGTAAGGGAAGCTGCCCGGCAGGCCGAAACGGTCATGGTCAGCATTTTTATAAACCCCCTTCAATTTGGTCCTAATGAAGATTTTGAAAAGTATCCGCGAGATTATGAACGCGACATTTCTTTGTTAAAGAAGGCCGGCGCCACTATAATCTTTCTTCCTTCACCTGACGAGCTTACGCCTCCAGACATGGCATTTTCCATAGATCCCGGCCCTATGGCCAGCGTTTTGTGCGGTAAATATCGCCCGGGGCACTTTGCCGGCGTTACAACAATCGTTATGAAATTGTTTCAGATAACGCGGCCAGGCCTCGCCCTGTTCGGGTGGAAAGATGCGCAGCAGTTCCTGATTCTCCAAAAGATGGTCACCGATTTAAATGTCCCCGTTACACTGCAGGGATTGGAGACGCAACGGGAGCCGGATGGTCTGGCGATGAGTTCGCGAAACAGCTATTTGTCCGCCGAAGAACGTCATTCAGCCCCGGCAATTTATAAGGGATTGCAGCGGATCAAAGCCGCATATGGGCGCGGGGAAGGTTCAGCCAATAGACTCAAATCCATTTTCACCGAAGAAGTTGTTTCAGAAAGTGTGCTGACGCCCCAATATATAGAACTTGTACGAATGGATACGCTGGAACCTGTTGACAGGGTTCAGCCGGGAAATACACTTGTTGCGGTTGCTGTGTATGCAGGCACCACGCGGCTTATAGATAACATACGCTTGTAACCCTGGCAGAGGCAGATGCTCAAAGAGAACGATTACATTTTCAGCCGCCTTAGCATGGCACTGGACCTTGCTGTAACGGCTCTCGCCGTGCTGATTGCACACGCCCTTCGCAACTATGTGCTGGCTCCTTATGTTTTCCCGGAAGTTTTCAGGTACACATCCCGGCTGTCGGACTACTGGTGGCTACTAGCGCTGCTTCCCGTGATAACCGTTATATTGCTTCGCTATAACGGCTACTACCAGTCACAGCGAGTAAGGAATGTCGGTTCGGTTGTGGCTGCGATCCTCGCTGCCAGTGCCGGCGCCAGTCTAATAGCCATGGTCGTGTCTTTTGTTTTCACGCCGCGTGGCTCAGGGAGCAATCTGTTAACACAAGCCTTCAAAGGCGAATTCGTTAGTCGTGGCGTCTTGCTCTTATATCCCTTTTTGTCAGCAGTCCTCCTCAGCATTAAGACTATCGTGGTGCGTTCGATTCTTCTCGAGTTGAGAAATCGTGGTTATAATACTCGAAATCTCCTGCTTGTAGGAAACAGGGATCAAGCTTTGGATTTTCTGGAACACGTGCACAGCCATCCATTCTGGGGGTTCCAGGTGGCTGGACTCGTAACTGATGACTTGCTAAGCGATGTAGACCACAAGAGAATTACCGTTGTTGGCGGCTACAATGACCTGATGCCTTACCTGGAATCTCACGTGGTAGATGACGTGGTTTTTGTGGCAGGCAGAGACGGGCTTTCTTCTCTAGCTCCGATGCTGCGCGGCTGCGAGGAAATGGGAATCAGAACACGGCTGCCCCTTCATTCGTTCAGTAATCGCATAGCCAGGCCAGTCCTGGATAACTTTGACGAATTACCTGTTATCACTTTCAATCCGGTTAAAGAATTCGGTTCTGCCCTGTTTATCAAATATACCTTTGATCGCCTTGCTGCTGCCGCCTTGATTTTACTACTGTCGCCGGTAATGGCAGTTATTGCAGTCGCTATTAAGCTAAGCTCAGCCTCATGGAGCGACCCTGTTTTTTACGGGCAGACACGTTGTGGGCTTCACGGCCGACTTTTCACACTGTGGAAGTTTCGCAGTATGATAGTTAATGCTGAAAGTGTTCGCCGTGAACTTGAAAGCATGAATGAGATGACGGGCCCGGTCTTCAAGATACGCAACGATCCACGCGTCACGGCTATCGGCCGCTGGCTTCGAAAAACCTCTATGGATGAGTTGCCCCAGCTATGGAACGTCCTGGTGGGGGAGATGAGCATGGTAGGGCCGCGGCCGCCAATACCTGAGGAAGTGTCCAAATATGATCGTTGGCAACGGCGGAGACTTAGCATGAAGCCGGGTATTACCTGCATCTGGCAGGTAAGTGGGAGAAACAAGCTCTCCTTTGAAACATGGATGAAGCTGGACCTGGAATACATTGATAACTGGTCGCTCAGCCTGGATTTCAGGATTCTCTGCAAGACCTTGTACGTGGTCGCAACTGGTTATGGGGCCATGTAGCTGTCTGTCCTCGATGTTTTACTTGCTAATGGATTTCACTCGTAATTAATCGTTATAAAGTCGAATGGAAAAAGGATCGTAATTGATCATGCAGGACCGGTTCACAAAGTTCATGCTCGTCGTGATTGCGGCGCTTCTGGCAGCCAATCTTTTAAACTCTAATAGTTCAGACGCGGGAAGCAGCGCAGAGATTGCTTTGCCAAATATCCTTAGCAGTGCACAGGCGCAGTCTAATAATCGCCGCACCGAGGAAAAACCCATAACATACAAGGTCAACCGCCTGGAAGGATTTGCCGTAGAAGACCTGCAGGACGTGGTGTCTGTAGGAGATGGCCGCTCCTTCGTGGTAAGTAATACCAAGGGATTTATGGTGTACCAGGTATCGCCTTCGCGATAACGAGAAACAATGCACTATCCCATTGCGCACTAAACGGACTTTGCTGATAATTTGACGACTTCTACACAAGAGGTGGGTTTGCGTACGCTACCTGAACTTCTTTTTGCCACTGCGGAGAAACATCCAGAAGTACGCGCATTATTTGACCCTCACGCCAAGCCGATTGTTGAAATGACCTATGCTCAGCTTCTGCAATCGGTTAAGGCCTTTGGCGCCGGACTTTTAAAAGAAGGTCTAGTTCCCGGAGATCATATCGCGCTCTTTGCAGATAACCAGCCGCGATGGTTTATCAGCGACCTGGCCATAGTTGGTATTGGTGCTGTAGATGTCCCGCGAGGTTCAGACACGGCAACAGCCGAGTTCGAGTTCATACTTGAACATAGCGGTGCAGTAGCCGCCATTCTGCACAACAGGAAGCTTTTCGACAGGCTCGCAGGTACAGCTGCGTTTCAGAAGCTTAAATTCGTGGTTTTGATGGATGACTCCGAAGGCGTTCAGCAGGCCGATGGACAGCGGATTTTCCGATTCAGCGACGTGCTGGAAAAAGGTACTGAGCATGAAGAAGATTTTGTATCGGCTACAAAGCAGGTAACTCCTGATACCCTGGCAACAATAGTTTACACCAGTGGCACAACTGGTTCACCAAAGGGAGTGATGCTGACCCACGGGAATCTGATGACCCAGCCGCTGAATGTAGACATATCGATTACCCCCGATCCTGGCGACATTCTACTGTCAATTCTTCCATCGTGGCACGCTTATGAGCGTGCAGTCGAATACTACGGACTGCGCTATGGCACAACGCTCACTTACTCCGACAAGAAGTACATTCGAGATGACTTGCTCAAACTGTGTCCTCACTTGCTGCCTTGCGTGCCGCGCATTTGGGAATCCGTATATAAAGGCATCCATACAAAGCTGAAATCAGCTCCGGAGAAAAAGCAGCGGCTGTTTAAGTTTTTTACGCAGGCTGGATACCGGTATGTTCGCGCCCGAAGAACCGCATTTGGGTTTACCTTGGACAAGAAACCTGTCTCTGCCGCCAGGCGAATGGCAGCATACGCAGAGATGATGTCGCTTTTGCCTGTTTTTAAAGTGGGTGACAAACTTGTGTTTTCCAAACTTCGACAGGTGACCGGCGGGAGACTTCGCGCAGCCATCACGGGCGGTGGAAATCTTGCGCCGTATCTGGATGATTTCTTTGAACTGGCAGGAATCCCCATACTAAACGGTTATGGACTTACTGAGACTTCCCCGGTACTGACCGTGCGGACCTTAAACCGTAACGTGCGAGGAACAGTTGGCCAGACGATTGCCAATACAGAAATTTCGATCCGGTCCGACAACAGACAGGTAGTTGCTGATGGCGAGACCGGAGAGATCTGGGCGCGCGGACCTCAGATTATGCGTGGTTACTATAAGAATCCCGAAGCGACATCCAAAGTAATGGTTGAGGATGGCTGGTTTATTACTGGAGACATCGGCTACATAACTCCGGCTGGTGATCTGGTAATTTCCGG
>JAKFFN010000058.1:0-12007 GCA_036675025.1 Candidatus Sumerlaeales bacterium
AAGGCATTATGAAGTGATGGAACCCCAAGGCCGCTCACAACACCAAAACCAGCACCCCTATGGACTGCTGGTGGCTTGCCACCGCTTTGGAAAAGCCGCAGCGATGGCGTCAAATCCAGTGCTAACCCCAGCACCCCCCACAACGCCAAAAACAGCACCCCTATGGACTGCTGGTGGCTTGCCACCGCTTTGGAAAAGCTCGGCCCGAACGATTAAAGTACACTATTCTAATTCTGCCAAGCTTGCTGTTGACCATTACCTAAACCAAATTTTACAAGCGTAATCATGTCCAGCGAAGACGCTCCGCCCAAAGTGATTGAATGGCCACACGCGCCTGTGCATAAGCTTGCCAGTAGCGGCACTTACTTTGTGACCGTCAGCACGTATCTTAAGAGACATCACTTTCGGTCCAGTGATCGGCTGGCTGTGCTACACCGAGGGCTTCTAAGCGTGGCAAAGAAGTACGGGTGGCAACTGGAGGCCTGGGCTGTCTTTTCCAATCACTATCATTTCGTAGGACATTCTCCGAAATGCGACGAAAATGCGGCCTCGTTATCGGCCATGACGATGGAGCTTCACAGTAAAACCGCTATTTGGGTGAACGGGCTGGATAATTCGCCTGAACGGCAAGTATGGCACAACTACCGGGAAACGCTGCTTACATATCCGAAATCGTACATGGGGCGGTTAAATTATACCCATACTAATCCTGTGAAGCATGGGCTTGTTGGTAACGCGGTCATGTATCCTTTTTGCTCGGCAGCGTGGTTTGAACGCACGGCTACTACTGTGCACAAAAAAATCATTAAGGCTATGAAAACAGACACTTTAAAAGTCTATGATAGCTTTGAACCGGTTTGGGATGGGGACGGAGGGGAGTAAGTTTTACGTACTGGATTGGAAACCAGTAGCTGTTGAAAGCGTTGTTGATGGGGCACGGAAGAGTGTACGGTTTAGCGCCCTGGGGGAGTTAGTAGCGGTACGTCAGTATCGGGTTTGGTGCTGTCTTTTCAAAGCGGTGGCAAGCCACCAGCAGTCCATAAAGGTGCCTCTACCCGTTCTACTTTCCACCTTCTACATTCTACTTTCTACATTCTCCAGCGGCGTCTCAGCGCCGCTAGCGCAGCAGCGGCTCCGCCGCCAAACTACACCCTCTCACCGGCGCCTGCCCCACCCGCCCCAATACCTTTATCGCCCCATCCTCCCGCGCAACCCCCACATCCTCCGTCTGCAGCGCAATCACACTCCCCACATTTGCCAGGTCCATCACCCGAATAAGCCCCGCCACACCATGCGGCTGCTCCTCGCTCGTCTCCGGATCAACCACCATCATCTTACACCACAACGGACCCGCCTTCCACAGCGTGCTGCTCTGATCCCGCAGGCTGCGGTCATAGTACTGCGACGACAACTCCGTCATCCCGTACTCGTTCACGATGTTAAACTGCGGAATCCCAAAGTTCTCCGAAAGCATCGGGTAAAACTTCTCCCGCGGTATCTCACGCGTCCGCCCCTTAAAGCCGCCTGTTTCCATGATACGGCTGCCAAAGGGCAGATTAAACCGTATTTTCCGCGCCGCCATTTCCTCTAGTGCGTGAGCGAAACCAAACGCTGTGCCCATGAGAAAAACCGGCTGCTGCTTTGCCGATGCATCCTGCAGGCTCCGGCTGAAACTATGGATGTCGAGCCCGGCCAGCGTCATGTGGTAGCGGGAGTCTATTGTGCCAAACCGGCTCCGCACCGTCTCCATCATGTGGACCAGTGAACTGTACGGCATCTCCTGGGGCGGGGGAGTGAGAAACTCCATCCGCATCCGCTCGCAGTCAGGCAGAAGGTAATGCTTAAACGGCGGAATGATGGCCGCCTCGTAAATCTCCAGCGTCTCAAAATAATGGCGACCGCTCTCGCCTTCCGATGTGCCACTGGTCTGGAACCAGGTTTTCGCGGCATCAGGCGGAAAGCACCGCACCGCCGCCCGCTTAAATGCAGTGCTTGGCAGGGCCGGGATCTGCTTCCAGTGCCGCGGCGCGCTCAGCCGCGATGCTTCAAAGTACCCGCGATAAACAGAGTTCGCCGAAAGCTGGTACCGGAAGATACGCATGGCGATGTCATTAAAGGCGTCATCAGGCAGTTCCGTTCCAGAGTTGATAACCTGCAGCATTTCCCGGTACAGGGATTGCCTCAGCCCTCCATTAGTCTGCTGTGGTGCCATGCTTTTTGTTTGCCCTTAGTGAGTTTAGCAGGTTCGGTGCGTGATCTACCAATATGCGATCTTCTAATTTTTTATATATTGTTGCAGGGAACCTTGCCGAAAAGAAACTTCGGACAGGTTTTGCAGTGTTCGTAATAGCGTTTGCGGTGGCGGTGGCGCTGGCCGTAACGGCGACGAGTAGCGGGTTTCTGCGGGGTATCCAGGAAAAGGCAGCTGATCTGTTTCCGCCAACGGTCCTGATGGTGAAACCCAAAACCGTGGGCATTGCGATGATTGCCTTTAACGCCAGGACGATCAACGATGAGACCGTCACAAAAATCAAGACTTTTCCGGGCGTAAGCAAGGTTGAGCCCCAGCTGAGCCTTCGCATACCGCTGCGCATGGAGATCGAGATCGCCGGCCAGTATGCCGTAACTGACGCAGTGGTAATTGGCGTTGAGCCGGAAACCATGAAAGACAAGATCACCACGCAGATCCCGTTCGAGTACAACGAAGTCACCAGCCAGCCGATCCCGTGTATCGTACCCCGCATGCTTCTGGACATGTACAACCTGGCCTACGCCGAAAGCATCGGGCTGCCCAAGATCAATGAAGACTTCCTCCGTGGCAAGCGGTTTACCATGGTGCTGGGCGAGAGCTACCTCGCCGGCGGCAATGGCGGCAAGAGCGACAAGGTGCTTTGCCGGGTAGCCGGGCTGGTATCCGATGCGTCGCTAGTGCCCGGCGTTTACATGCCCATGGAGTACGCCCGCAGGCTGAATACCTGGTACACGGGCAAAGAGGAACAACCCTATACGGCCCTGCAGATAACCATAGAACAGCCGGGCCAGGTGGACTCTGTCGCAAAGCAGCTGTCTGACCTCGGCCTGATGGTGGAGGGAAACCGATGGGCTTATGATTCCATCACCTTTGCCACCCGCGCCGGAACTGTGCTGCTTTATACATTCGCGATTCTTATCCTGCTGGTTACAAGCTTCAGCATCCTTAACCTGTTCAGCCTTATCATGGCCCACCGCCGCGACGAGATGCGCCTGCTGAACGCCGTGGGCGCTACCCGGGGAACTCTGCGTTTTCTCTACTTTGCCGAGGCCCTGGCCATTGCAGTAGGCGGAATTGCAATAGGGGCTACGCTCACGGTGCTTTTGCTGAAGGGGGTGGAGGGGTGGATCCGCGGGCGACTCCAGGAAATGAACATGGCCAGCCTCAATGTTGTGCCCGACCAGTTTTTTGCGTTTGATTTTCTGCCCGTTGCCATCGTAGTTCTTATTGTACTGGTTATGTCAGTAGCGGCGCCGCTGGCCATTACTTGGAAAACCACCAGCCGGCAAATTATGGGAGGCAGTTAGATGATCTGTCGCAAAAGCTCACTTTTTACTAATGTTAACAGGTGCTCTCATAGTCGCAGGTATGGTTTTGCCTTCCTGGAAATCATAATTGTTCTCGTCGTTATCGCACTGATGGCAGGGTGGTACTTCCGCAAAGGCGACAATCCCCACGCCCAGGCCGCGAGCCAATACCAGCACAGCATGGAGCGGGCGAACAACACCGCCTGCCTCGCCAGCCGCCAGGCCGTCCGCGGTTCAATCCAGATACAGACCATGCAGAACCCGGGTCAGCCTGTTACTAAGGAAGCTCTGGAGAAAGCCGGCATTCGTGTAAACGTTTGTCCTGAAGGCGGTGACATCACGGTAAGCCCGGATGGCACCCTGACTTGTTCAAAGCATCAGCCGTAGTGTGAGTTCCACTGCAACCCGCGAAGCGCCAATAAAACGCAAAACTACACCTTCTAGGACTGCGCCCGCTTGCTGGCGCTCTTGGAAATCTCACCACCATCCCCAATAACCAGCACTTTTCCCGTTCTACATTCCCCGTTCTCCCCGAGAAGCGCGATGGTAATTAAGGGGCGTTAAGGGCTTCTAAGGGGCAATGCGGGAATTGCGGTTCGCGAATAGACCCGATATAACCGCCTCTATGAAAACGACAAAACACATCCTCGAAACCAGCCAACATGCGAACAGGCATTACAAAACCGAAGCTCAAAAACCTCAAAAACAAAATTTTTCGGAAAACTTTTTTGTGTGCATCGCAACCTTTATAAAATCAACGTCGGAAGCCGTCAAAAATAGGAAAATTGGTTTTTTAAAAATCTGCCTCCTAACTCTAATAAATACAAGACCGGAGGCCGTTAAAAACAAATTGCCTATAAATCGCCCTATTACGGACCGAGTTTCCCCGGTGAGTTTTGGGTTGCCATCGGCAATCCCGTCCACCCATACATTTTCTATTATGTTTAAGACCCTGCTCGCTCGCCTCCGCGCGCAACTCACTATTGCGGCGCTTATAGTGGCTCTTCCCGCCGCTGCTCTCGCACTTCCGTTTTTCGGTCCAAAAGAGCAGCCATTCATCTTCAACTTCGACTTCACCATCAACTTCTTCCAGCCCGACGTCAAGTGGCCCGTAGAAAAGCTGCTGAAACCTGCAGAGAAGGAAGTGTACGAGAAGTTGGGCCGACCAGATGCCTTCCGCATCCTGTATGACTCCGAAGGAAACATCAAGATCCGCCAGTCGCTGGAGCTTGAGTACAAGGCCAAAGCCCCCAAAACCATTCCCAATTACACCTGGGTTTACATGCAGCGCAATGAAGAGATCGTCTTTTCCGGTAACGGCTATTACACCCAGCCCCTGACAGACCCGATCCGGCTCATCCTGAAGTATGGAGACCCGGAAAATAATAAGCAGCTCCCCGACGGCCTGGTAGAGTGGACCTATTACAGCACAGGAAAAATCTACCGCATTTACCAGAACAAGGTCATCAGCACAAAAGAGTTCCCCCCAATGGGATCCTTCCATAAATAAGAACAGGTGGTCCGGCTGGCTGAATGGCTGATGGTTCGAAGCGGCTCTTTATTGCAGTAGATTTGCCTGCGGACGTGCGGGCGCAGCTGGACGATTTGCAGGTGCGCCTGAAAACCGGCTGCCGGTTTGTGGACAGTCATCCGAAGTGGGTGCCCGTGCAAAATCTGCACATTACCCTGGTCTTTCTCGGCCAGGTGGCCGATGCCCGGTTGATGCAGATCCATGAGGCCATGGCCCGGGCATGCGAAACCGCGGAGCCGTTTGACCTGTCCCTGTCCGGACTCGGGCTGTTTCCACCAAACAGCCGCAACCCGAAAGTTATCTCGGCCGACGTACTGGATAAGCAGGGAACTCTAAAGCGGATTTACAGGTCACTGGCCGAGGATCTGCGCGCGCAGGAGTTCGCCATAGAAGAGCGGTCGTATAAGCCCCACCTGACCCTCGCCAGGCTGACCAGTGTGAAGACTGCAGCCCGCATCGGCCCCCTGGTGGAGTCGCACCGTGAGTACCTGGAGACCAAATTTCCGGTACAGGAGATTGTCCTTTTTGAAAGCTCCCCACGAGAGGGCGGAGTTCATTACGAGCCGCTTATAAATCTGCCTCTAACCGGCTGACTGGCATTGCTTTCGCCGGAAGTAGCGAAAAACTGACACGAAACGGATCTGAAAATGAAAAGAACGATGCTTGCAATTTCAGTAGCGTTAACTGGAGGACTGCTATGGGCACAGGCTCCCACTGATGCCACTGCGGTAGCCCGGGACGTAGCCTCAAAGATCGCCAAGGTGAATTCCTTCAGCGCAACCCTGGAGACTGGTGAAACCGCGGAAGACGGCACCGACAAATCGACGTCAGACCTGCTGGTCTCCCGCGAGTATGGCTGGAAACTCACAAACACAGGCGAGCCTGAGCCGTTCACCTTCGTCACGGACTACAAGACCTTCTACCAGTACTTCCCGCAGCAGAAGCGGGTGATGAAAACTAGCGCAGACCGTCCGGAAATCCGTGCGATGTTCCAGAAGCCTGTTACCGACATGAACCCGCTGAGCCTTGTTACCCCTCAGTCGCTAACTTACGTCGGCAAGGAGGAACTGGATGGCGAGCCTGTCTACCACGTAGAAGGCACTACCACATCTCAGCTGATGCCCGGCGGACCACAGGTGCCCCGTACCCTCTCCGCCTGGATTTCCGTAGAAGATGGGCTTCCGCGGAAAACCGTCGAATCTGTAGGCGTTTCCACCGGCACAACAGTCTACAAAAACGTTAAGATTAATCCGCCGGTGAAACCGGAAGATTTTGCTTTCACTCCGCCTGCAAATGTTGCCGTCATTGATACGAATGAGCAGATGCGACGGATGGAACAGGGTATGCGGCAGGGACAGAATCCCGCGGGCGCTCCGGCCCAGCCTCCTGCAACTCGCTGATACTTGCCGTTTCGAAACAACCTGAAATTATCAACATGAACTGAAAGGGAATTGCTATGCGTCTTGGCGTCTTCCTCGCGCTGTTTGGGGATCAGGAACTTGATACCGCCCTGGATTACATCCAGAAGGTCGGAGTCGATACTGTTGAAGTAGGTACCGGAAACTACCCGGGGGAGAAGCACTGCCGGCCCGCAGAACTTCTGGGAAACAAAGACGCCCAGAAACAGTTCCTGGAGAAATTTGAAAAGCGCGGCATCAGCATTTCGGCTCTCTCGTGCCATGCAAACCCGATCCACCCCGATGAAGCGGTTGCCAAAGCCCACGCTGAAGTGCAGCGTAATACGATCCAGTTAGCCGGCGAACTCGGCATCAACCAGATCAACACTTTCAGTGGTTGCCCCGGCGGCGGCCCTGGTGACAAGACGCCGAACTGGGTAACGTGCCCCTGGCCCGATGACTTCCTGAAGATTCTCGACTGGCAGTGGAACGAAGTCATCATTCCGTTCTGGAAGAAAGAATCGCAGTTTGCCCGGGAGCATGGGGTTAAGGTGGCTCTCGAAATGCATCCGGGGTTTGTGGTCTATAACCCGGAAACCATGCTTCGGTTACGCGCCGCTGCGGGCAATAACATCGGCTGCAACTTTGACCCGTCACACCTTTGGTGGCAGGGGATGGACCCCATCGCCGCTATCCGCGAACTGGGTGAAGCCATTTACCACGTTCACGCCAAAGATGTAAATGTTGACCCGATCAACACTTCGAAAAACGGGGTGCTGGATACCAAACACTACGGCAAAGAATTGCAGCGTTCTTGGATCTTCCGGACCGTTGGCTACGGCCACGACGAACTGTTCTGGCGGAATTTCGTCAGCACACTGCGGATGATCGGCTATGACCACGCCATCAGCATCGAGCATGAAGACAGCCTGATGAGCACCAGCGAAGGCCTGACAAAGGCAATTGAGGTGCTTCAGCGGGTTCTCCTTACAGAAAAAACCGGCGAGATGTGGTGGGCTTAATCTGTTACAGTAACTCCGCCTGCCTCGGAGGCTCCTGCATTCCGAGGTGGGCATAGCACGCTGAAGTGACGATACGTCCGCGGGGCGTTCTCTGGATGAATCCAATCTGGATCAAATACGGCTCTATCATGTCTTCGATAGTATCCTGGTCTTCGCCAATCGCAACGGCGACGTTGTTCAGACCGACGGGGCCGCCATTGAACTTCCGCATGATCGTGGTCAGGTAAAACTTGTCCATCATATCGAGCCCGATGTGGTCAATATCCAGAAGGTCCATTGCCAGTGACGCGCTTTCCTGCGTTATATTGCCGCCGCTACGAACCTGGGCATAATCCCTGGCCCGGCGAAGGATTCGGTTGGCAATACGCGGAGTACCACGGGAACGGCGGGCAATCTCGTTACACCCGGCATCATCAATTTCGACTTTTAAAATCCCGGCGGAACGATGGACGATGGATTCCATTTCTTCCAGGGAGTAGAAATGCAGGCGCTCAGAAATACCAAACCGGCTGCGCAGGGGAGCGGTGACCATTCCAGCGCGGGTGGTAGCACCAACGAGAGTAAAGGCCGGGAGATCAAGCTTGATGGACTTGGCGTGCGGGCCTTCTCCAATAAGAATGTCGATCTTAAAATCTTCCATCGCCTGGTACAGGCACTCTTCAACAACGCGGTTTAGCCGGTGGATCTCATCGATAAAGAGCACATCCCCCTGCTTCAGATCTGTCAGCAGGGCAGCCAGGTCGTCTTTGCGTTCAATGATAGGCCCGCTGGTGCTTTTAAGCTCACCGCCCATTTCATTGGCGATAATATGGGAAAGGGTTGTCTTGCCCAGCCCGGGTGGGCCATAGAGTAGGCAGTGGTCTAAGGGCTCGTTGCGCTGGCTGGCGGCCTGGATAAAAAGGCGCAGCTTTTCAATGACGCGGGATTGCCCCACAAAGTCAGAAGTTGTTTGCGGACGAAGAGTCGTTTCTTCGCGTTCTTCGTTGTCGTCACGGAGCGGGGAAATGGTATTGTTCACAAACGGCGTGATACTCAAACCGCGGTGCAGGATGCTAGAACAAAATAGCTAATCGCAGCAATTCTTTGTTTTTTTGATGACTGACCGGAATTACCGGTAACCCTTTTTTTCTCTGGTTGTAATCGCAAGCATTGATTCTACAGGAGGCTACGCTCGAAACCGTTGAACGCTGATACATGGAAAGAGGCTGCAGCACAGAACCTGATGTCGAACTATGGGGTTAGAAATATCGTGCTGGCCCGGGGCAAAGGCTCACGGGTATGGGATATGGATGGACGCGAGTACCTGGATTTTCTTTCAGGCATCAGCGTGAACAATCTCGGGCATTGCCCCGATCGAGTGGTTGCAGCCATTCAGCGACAGGTTGCCGAGCTCATGCATTGCAGCAACCTTTACCTGGTTCCGCAGCAGGTTGAACTGGCGCGGCAGCTTTGCGAACTGTGTTTTGCGGACAGAGCATTTTTTGCGAATAGCGGCGCTGAGGTTAACGAAGGCGCAATTAAGCTGGCGCGGCTTTACTCGCGGATAAAGTTCGGTGAGAACCGGTATGAGATTATCACCGTGAAGAATTCTTTTCACGGCCGCACGCTTGCCACACTGACGGCTACGGGGCAGGAAAAGATTCAGAAGGGTTTCGACCCGCTTCCTGTGGGCTTCAAGTATGCGCAGTTTAACGATCTGGAGTCGGTGCGGGAAACAGTAACTTCTTCAACCTGTGCGATTATGGTTGAGCCAGTCCAGGGCGAGGGCGGCGTAACTCCGGCAACCCCTGAGTTCATGAGTGGTTTGCGAGAGCTATGTGACAAGCACCAGCTGCTGTTGATTTTTGATGAAATCCAGTGTGGCATGGCCCGGTGCGGCAAGATGTTCGCGCACCAGGCTTACGGCGTTGAACCGGATATCATGACTTTGGCCAAGGCCTTGGGCAATGGACTGCCTATCGGTGCGTTGCTTGCCCGTGAGGAAGTCGCACAAGTTTTTCAGCCGGGAACCCATGGCAGCACATTTGGTGGTGGTCCTGTTGTATGCGCGGCGGCGCTTGCGGTAATTGAAGAGATGCGGGAAAACAACATTTCGGACCGGGCTTTGCAGATGGGTAACTACTTTGTCGGCCAACTGAAAAATGCCTTCGCTGGCATTCCGGCTGTAAAAGAGATTCGCGGGTTAGGCCTGATGATTGGCGTTGAGCTTACCATTCAAGGTGCAGATGTTGTGAAGCAGTGCCAGGAGAAGGGCGTGCTTCTTAATTGCACCATGGGCAATGTGCTGCGCATGCTGCCGCCCCTTACCGTAACCCACGAAGAGTGCGACCAGGTTGCAAACCTGCTGGCCACTATACTTAAAGATGTTCCAGCTGCCGAAAATCTGGCAAAGTAGAGGAAAGGACGCATGAGAAATCTCATCAGAACAACGGATTTCGACCGGGAGACAGCGGAACGCGTGTTAGATCTGGCCGGTCGCGTGAAAGAGCGGACCAAGCGCCGCGAAATGAGTACCGTGTTGGCGGGATATAGCGCGGCCATGATCTTTCAGAAGCCTTCCCTGCGCACGAGAGTAACCTTTGACGTCGGCATGAAGCAACTTGGCGGGCACAGCATTTACCTGGGGCCATCTGAAATTAGTATGGGCGTTCGGGAATCCGTATCAGATATTGCCCACAACCTGGAGCGATGGGTGGATATCATAATTGCCCGTGTATTTGCCCAGTCTCACGTAGAAGAACTTGCCCGGGTAGCAAAGCCTCCGGTAATTAACGCGCTGAGTGATGAAGAGCATCCGTGCCAGGTCTATGCCGACTTCCTTACCCTGAAGGAAAAGGGTTTGAAGTGGAGCGAGATCAAGCTGGCTTATTTGGGTGACGGCAATAACGTCTGCGTTTCCCTAATGCTGCTCGGCGCGATTCTAGGTATTGAGATGCGGGTCGGCGGGCCAAAGAAATACTGGCCGGCGCCGTCGTATGTGGAGGAGTTTGAAAAACTCGCTAAAAACTCCGGAGCCCGTCTGCACCTTACGGAGGATCCACGCGAGGCAGTACGGACTGCTAACGCTGTCTATACGGATATCTGGGCCAGTATGGGCTGGGAAAACGAAGCAGCGGAGCGCAGCGGCATTTTTCGCCCATACCAGGTTAATTCTGCGCTGATGGCAGAGGCGGAGAAAAACGCCTTTGTAATGCATGACCTTCCCGCGCACCGTGGCGAAGAAATAACCGATGATGTTATGGATGGTGCCACCTCGATCGTTTTTGATCAGGCGGAAAACCGGCTTCATGTGCAGAAAGCGATAATCCTGGAGTGCCTGGGTTTTTCCACTGAAGTTTAAAAATCAACTTGGCAGCCCCGGCAACGTCCTTCGTAGTTGTCACGCATCTTGTTAGAACCAGGAGCCGCGTATGGAAGCCGGTACACACGGCGCCGATAAGGCGCTGATAACCTTAATCACAGCCATATCGGCCGGCACCTTTTTCATGGGGCTTTCCCAGCGGACCGGTGTCCCCGCTATTGTTATGCTATTGGCCGGTGGCATCCTGCTGGGCCCTGAGGTTATCGGGTTGATAGATCCCGGTTCCCTTGGCGCGGTGCTGCGGCCACTGGTTTCCCTGGCAGTGGGCCTCATTCTTTTTGAGGCGGGGCTGGCGCTCGACTTCAACGGCTATAAAACGGCATCAAAAGTCATTCAGCGGCTGCTTACAGTTGGGACCTTAATAACGTGGCTGGGAACGACTACGGCAATTTACCTTGTAACCAACGTAGAATTTAAAACCGCTCTTCTAGCAGCCAGCCTGGTCATAGTGACCGGACCTACGGTGATACTTCCGCTTTTGAAGCGTATCCGGGTGCTGCCGCGCGTTCATCATATCCTCCAGTGGGAAGGCGTGCTGATCGATCCCATTGGAGTGTTCGTTGCAATCCTATGCTTTGAATGGCTAACGAGTGCGAGCCAGTTTACAGCCGCCGCCGATTTTGCACTTCGCATCATAGCAGGCATCCTGGTAGGATTGTTTGGCGGCGGGGTAACCTATTTCGTCCTGAAAAAGCGGCTGGCGCCAGAACACATGGTAGGCGTTGCTACACTTGGCTGCGCCGCGTTTACGTTTGGTGTCGCCGAGATAATTATCGCGGAATCAGGGCTGCTGGCAACTATCGTGGCAGGATTTGTTTCTGCAATTCTGCGACCGATTGATATTAAACGGGTGCAGGAGTTTAAGGCTGAAGTCGCTGATCTGCTTATTGCTGTGCTGTTTATGGTGTTGGCGAGTCGCCTGGAGATTGAGCAGTTCCTGGAGTTCGGATGGCGAGGCTGGCTTGTTGTCGCAATTGTTATGACGGTTATTCGACCGCTTAACATCCTTGTGTGTACTGCCGGGCAGGGCTTGAACTGGAGAGAGAAAACTTTTCTCAGCTGGCTGGCTCCCAGGGGCATCGTTGCGGCCTCCATGGCTTCACTTTTCCGGATCATGCTGGAGGAGGATGGAAGGTTT
>JAKFFN010000277.1:0-1895 GCA_036675025.1 Candidatus Sumerlaeales bacterium
GAAGCCATGGGCGGCGAAGCACTTGAAATTGGACTCGCCGAAAAAGGACTCTTCCGCGCAGTGGCCGTTTCAAAATCCACCGCGGAAATGCGCGTGAGCCCGGCGTTCGAGTGGGCAGGTGAAGCGGCGGAGGGTGCCTCGCTGATCCTCGCCGGCAGCGGTCGCGGACGCATCAGCGGAACCGTAAGTGGCGCAAACGTACCGGTAGAAGTCACAGCCATTAATACCGCCATACCGGAGCAGCTGGGCCGCGAAAAGGCCGAGCAGACAGTAGCCGTAAGTAACGGGCGATACCAGGCAACCGACCTGCCGCCTGGAAACTACATGGTTCTGGGCCAGGGAGAAACCTACTCCGGGTACGTACTTAATGTAGAGCTGACAGCCGGCGAAACCGCCACTGCGAACCTGGCAGCAGTGGAGCCTGCCACTGTGGAAGGAACCGTGCAAATAGCAGGCGAGCCGCTGCCCCGGTTAACCGTCAAGCTTCTGTCGGAGACAGATTCAACGGTCGCGCCGCAAACGGCAACTACAGACGCCGAAGGCCGCTTCACCTTCCCGGGCCTTCTCCCAGACACCTATTCCGTATCAGCCACGTACCAGAGTGAAACCGGAGAGCTGACTACCCGACAGTCTGTTCCGGTCACTTTCGATGCTTCGCCACCGGCAGTAACCCTTGATCTGACGCCCCCGACGCACGTGCAATTCAGTATCGACCCAGCCACCGGAATCGCTGCCGACACCGAAGTGAACCTGATGAACAAGGAAACCCGCCAGCTTACAAAAGCCCGCTGGGTCGACGGCTCCCTTGAGGCAGAGGTGCCGCCCGGGCAATACGAAATCTGGCTTGGCGACGCCGTCGGCGGAATCGCCGTGGTTTCCAATGATGGCACCGGATATATTCGGAAACAATAACAGCCGACCAGGTATTCTGTGCCGCCGCGCTGGCGAGAGTCACACCGCCGACTCCCGCGCTTCCTCAAGTAGCTTTGCCCTGAAGTCGCGCAGAAACTGCGCTTCTTTCTCCGCCATCCGGCGCCCCGCTGCCGTGTTCATGGTAGCCGGCAGTTTCAGCAGTTTCGCGTCGATGTGGTCCAGAGAGTAGCGCCTGTCATCCAGCGGACGGCGCTCTGCCATTATGTCATCCGGATCAAACAGCGCGCTTCCCATCTTGCCCGCCGTGTAAAACATACGCGCCAGGCCAATGGCGCCGAGAGCTTCCATGCGGTCTGCGTCCTGCAGAATGCCCGCCTCCAGGCTCTGCACGGGCACCGCGGCTGAGAAGCTGTGCGCGTGGATAGCGTGGTGCACCCCGGGTAGCTTTTCTTCTGGAAACGAGAAAGGCTCCCGCAGCACAGCCACCGCGGCATCGGCGCTTCTTAGTGAAGCTTCGTGCCTCGCCGGGTCATTCTTTGGCAAGGTTACAAAGTCGTGGAAATAGCAAGCCGCCAACAGCACCAGTTCATCCGCCGGCTGGTCTTCTTCCTGAATCAGCTTCTGGCAAGTGCGCCATACACGGTGCAGATGATGGATATCATGCGCGCCATCGCCAGTAGACCAGTTTTTCTCCAGGTAGCGGGTGAACGCTTCTCTCCAGTCGCTCAGATTTATCAGTCCTCTCTCTCCGGATTGCCATGCCGTGCCAGCCATTCTTCGCGGGTAATGGCCAGCTTGTCCTCCGCCACCCATTCGCCGTTCTTCATTAGGCCTTCGGGGATGCGTGAGACAAACTTCATTCCCGCGTGCTCCATGATGCGACGACTTTTGATATTCCACAGGGCGTGGCTGGCTTCGATTTGTTCCAGTTCCAGCTGCTCAAACCCGAACCGGATGATGCGCTCGGCAACCTCCTTGCCGTAACCCTTACCCTGCAGCTTCGGGTGGATCCAGTAGCCGAT
>JAKFFN010000225.1:0-11925 GCA_036675025.1 Candidatus Sumerlaeales bacterium
TACATTATCCGTTCTACTTTTTCCGCAGATGGCGGCTAGCCGCCATCTGCCGTCCACAGCCCCATCTTCACCTGGAAGACCATGGCGATGTTCTGCGCCCGTTGTTTGGCGGCCTCAGCCATTTCACCGGCAAAGAGGCAATCGATCGTTCGCTCGAACAGCGCCAGCCACCGTGCGAAATGCTCCCGCGTAATGTGTTCCTTCAGCGCCCAGTGCGCCGGAAACGGGGCACCCTTATATGTAGCAGCCCCCAGGAGAATACTTGACCAGAACGAGTACATCGTCGGCAGATGCTCATCCCAGTTCACCGCAGCCACGTCATTAAAGATCGGTCCCAGCAGATCGTCCTGCATAACCGCGTCGTAGAAAGCGTCAACAAACTGCCGCACGTCGGCTTCCGTGGCGATATCGGGTAAATCTACTCTCACCTTGTCGCTCATATATGAAGCAACAACACAGAAGCAGACTTAATTGCTTTTTTGCGTCGCCGATTGTCTTACCAGATTAACATGAGTCGTCATAACAGAAAACCAGCATGTAAAAAGGAGCGCTATTATGACTGAAACAACAAAGCTCAGCGCGCACGGCACCACCGTTGCACCGGAAGGATCTGCGCAGCGCCTGGTAACCCCTTCGAGTCAAAGAATCACTCCCTGCCTCTGGTTCGATAACCAGGCAGAAGAGGCGGCTAAGTTTTACGCCTCAATATTTCCAAATTCCGCCGTGGGACATATCGCCCACTATGGCGAATTCTCATCCCAGGCATCCGGTCGCCCGGCCGGATCAGTAATGACTGTCACGTTTAAGCTCGATGGGCAGGAGTTTTTAGGGCTTAACGGCGGCCCTGTGTTTCAATTTACTCCAGCCATCTCGTTCATGGTTAACTGCAAAGACCAGAAAGAAATCGACCACTACTGGGACAAGCTTATTGAAGGTGGAGCACCGATGGAGTGCGGATGGTTGACCGACAAATTTGGCCTGTCGTGGCAGATCGTACCCGCTGAACTTGGCGAAATGATGAAGGACCCGGACACCAGGAAATCAGAACGCGCAATGGGAGCACTTCTAAAAATGGTTAAGCTCGACGCCGCTGAAATCCGAAAAGCTTACGAACAGGGGTAGCCGGTAAGGCTATTCCTCTTTCTCTTTCTGCCGCTGGCGCAGATCCCGTATATACCAGTTCTCCAGTTTCTGGCGCGCCCACGGCGTACGCCGCAGAAACTGCAGGCTCGACTTGATGCTTGGGTCATACATGAAGCAGTTCACGCGGATTACTTCCCCGAGCCGCTGCCAGCCGTGCCGCTCCACCATATCGTTCAGCAGCCGTTCAAGGGTGACGCCATGCAATGGATCTTTCGAGTTCATAGATTATGCATACAACCGTGCGACTCAACCTCTACTCGGTTACACATTAATCTATAACCGTCGCAGCGACAGACCACCATCCAGCTCGAATACATTCCCCGTAGCGTAAGGCACATCACCACGGGCCAGCGCAGCGACACATCTGCCCACGTCCTCCGGCGTCCCCCAGCGCGGCTCCACCAGCAGACCGTCCGCGATCAGCGCATCATACTTGTCCGTCACCACCGACGTCATATCGGTTCGTATAATCCCCGGCTGTATCTCATACACCGGCAAACCATACTCGCCCAGGCGAATTGCCCATAACTTCGTCGCCATACTTACCCCGGCCTTGCTGATGCAGTAATCACCGCGGTTTACTGAAGCCACCACCGCGGAGATTGATGACACGTTGATGATGCATCCGGCAAAAGCGGTATCGGCTTGCTTCTGCTCGATCATCCACCGCGCCACAACCTGCGTGAGAAAGTACGGCCCTTTCAGGTTGATGCTGATCAGGCGATCAAAACTTTCTTCTGTCGCCTCCAGCACATCCGCCCGCACTGCTGGCGCCACGCCGGCGTTGTTCACCAGCACATTCAACCGGCCAAATTTCGTCTTCACAAATTCTACCAGCTTAGCACGATCATCCCCGCTGCTCACATCTGCCTGGCAATACTCCACACGCCCGCCGCCAGCACGCAACTTTTCCAGCGTCTCCCCCACTGCCGCTTCATCGCGCACACCGCAGATCGCGAGATCAAATCCCGAATCAACCAGGCTCTGAGAAATCCCAAACCCAATCCCCCGGCCTCCACCCGTTACCAGCGCAACCCGGCGCTCGCCGTCCGCCGTCCCCATCACTTGCTCTCCGGCCCGAAGAATGTATGATACGTCTCACCCTTTGCCAGCCGCTGCACATAAAGCGCCGCCTCGCGCAGGTGATAGTCACCCCACATGGACGACTCACCGCACGGAATCTTTGATCCTGCCGGCACATGATCCCACCCATTCGGCCGGTGATAAATCGAATGCAGCAGAAGCCCCTGGTGCGCGGCCTTCGTGCTTAAGTAAGGCTCCTCCAGCAAACGCCGCAGTACTGTCAGACCCGCCTGCGTGTACTTTTCGCCGTCACCGATTCTGTTTTTGTCAAGATACCGCCCGAGCCGCATCAGGCCCTGGCAGGCTATCGCCGCAGCCGTGCTGTCCACCGGTTCAAAATCATTATAAGGATCTGCCGGCTTGTCCAGGTAGTCACCCAGCTTGTGCAGGTTCGGCGCGCCCGTATCCCAGTAAGGGATACCATCCGTCGGCGTCTGCTCAATATAGAAATCCGCCGCCGCCAGCGCCGCTTCCAGCATCATATTCTCTACATCACCGCGGTCACCCAGCGCCTCAAGTTCATGCTCATCCACCGTCTCAAAAAACTCCAACTGCTCCGGATACCCTGTAACAATCCAGGCGTGCCCGCGGGTCCACGTCGTAAACGGCGAGTAACCCTGCTGGGAATTCGCGCAGCGATAACTCCCATCATTCCTATTGAAAATCGATTCATGCGCCACCCGCCCGCGCACATCGTACGTATCACGCCCCTTGCCATAATACACGGAATACTTCGCCGTCGACTCCGCGTGACCTACCAGCCGCTCCAGCAGCGAAATCTCAACGTCCCGCTCACCCAGCATCTTGTGCCCCAGGTGGTGCGACATCGCCAGCGCCCGCAGCGACCTGATTGTATCTGCGAAAAGTGAGTGAGGTCCATTAAACGAATAGATGTACCCGCCGCCATCCGCCGTCGTGCTCCACCGGTTCGCCTGAACCGCACCGCTGCACTTTAGCGCCAGTTCGCAAAAATGTTTCTCCCACTCATTTGTCTCCGTGCGCCCTTCCACCATCATGCGCCACAGGTTACCATAGGTGCTTACGTTATTAAAACCATGATCGTGCACGCCGAAGTGCGTGATGTGCGGCGCCATCACCTCCAGCGTCTTACGCCGACCCGTCTCCAGGAACTCCGCCTCATCCGTCGCGTCAAACTGCAGCAAGGCCGACCCATACTGGAAGCCCTGCGTCCACTCAGTCCACCCCTGCGAAGTGTACTTCCCCTCCACAGTAAAAACCGGCGCGCCTTTTTCTACATCATGGGCCGCTTCAATCGCCTTAATCTTGCCACCGGAAAGCTCCCACATCTGATCAATGGCCGGTTGCAGGTCGGCCGGCTTAAGGTCAAAATCAATCTTCAGCATTGCGTCTTTCTTCTCTGTTGTTTGTGTTTCATGCGGTGATCCGCCGCCGGGCGATGCTTATTGCTACTTTATTGCCGGAGGCTGCTGCGGCAAAGATATCACTTCCATGGAACTCCACTCCGGCGACGACACTACGCCGACACCGGAAGCATTGTTAATTTCAGCTATCGCTAGTTCGCCATCCCGGAACCGCAAGGATGGATATCCATCTTTCTTCATTTCATAGAGAGCCGGGTAATCACGAAGTGCCTGCGCCCGCTCTCCTTCCGGCAGAAACTCGAAGCCCCTGAAGAAGTGGTGGCCGTTCCGCTCCGAGTGTGTAATGCCCAGTGCCGCTGCCACACACAGGTCTTGGTGGTTCGGCACGATCGGCTGGTTCGTCAGGTCTTCGCTTGATAGCACCAGCCCCGCGTCTGCCGGCGCCTGCTTCACGGCCAGGTAACTGTGGAGCGTCCTGAAGATGCCCTTGCAGTTCTTTGCGGAAATCCCGTGATAGCCCAGCTTCAGTGCCCGGTCCAGCACGGCGTCTTCATCGTCAGACTCATCGATTATCACGGGCTTCCGCTCATTGATCTTGGCCAGCACGCCTGCTATTGAGTCATTCAGCGCCTGCTGGCGCGCCACCGGCTGCTCGATCCACAGCGTTCGCGACCAGAGCCGCTCCAGCCCCGGCGCGGCCGCGCACGCTTCTACAAATCCTCGAAACTCTTCCATCGTCGGAAAGGCCTCGTTGCCATCCAGCGTTGCCTTGTACTCCCCCGCCTGCGCGTCCAGCACCTGGGCAACCCGGTGAAGCCGCTCAAGCGATGCCGGCACATCGTTGTTCACCTTGATCTTGAAATAGCGCGCCCCGTACGCGGCGATCACCTGCTCCAGCGTTTGCGGCAATCCGTCATTACGCGGCTCCGTCACGTCCGCCGCAACCAGCGGATCGCCCAGACCAACCGTATGCCGCAGCGCCATCCGCGGCGACGGCGCCGCTGGCAAAAGCCGGGCAAGAGCCTCGTCAAATCCCAACACTCCGGCCTTCAGTCCGTCAAAAAACGACAACCCGGCGCGCCGGCACACTCCGTCAATAATCGCCGCATCCACCAGTGCAATTCCATAACCCGCCACCAGCCCAGTCAGGCCTTCGGCCTTCAGCTTGCGCCTCACCACCGGCTCCACCGCCGCGTGCAGCTGCCATGCCGTTCCCGCGCCCGCGGCCAGGTATGCCTTCACCGCCTCGCCCACCGAGTACAGCAGGTCCGCCTCGCGCCGCACTTCGCTCTTGCTGTAGTCCTTGTCGAACCACATCGACACCAGTCCGCACGCCGAACACCCCTCAAACGACCGCCCCTGCTCATCTTCCAGCCTCATCCGCAGGTGCAGCACCGGCATCCCCGTCATCACCGTTTTGCCGAATCGAAACGGCATCCGGCTGCGCATCTGCCGCATGTACGGCGTTATCTCGGCCACCTTTACCACGGTTGCTCCGGCTGATCGCTGGCCTGCTGAAAGTTTCGCGCTGCTGTTCAGGATTACTTTTCTCCCCGTGTCAGATACCTTTTTTTGTTGGGTTCGGCAATTCGAGGGTCAAGACATGTTCGCATCATGACACTGGATATCAAACGCCTTACGGCCCTCAAAACTGCCGACGCCCTGCGCGACCGCATGCAGGAACTGAACATCGGCTTTCCCGTCGACGACGCCATCCAAACCGCCGCCGATTCCCCGCTTGCCACTCCCATTACCGTAGCCGGCGTTGCCCTCGGCAACCGCTACTGCATCCACCCGATGGAAGGCTGGGACGCCACCACCGACGGCATGCCGACGGAAACCCTCCGCCGCCGCTGGGAACGCTTTGGCCGTTCTGGCGCCAAGCTTCTCTGGGGCATGGAGGCCGTTGCGGTGCGTCCCGATGGCCGCGCAAACCCAAACCAGCTCATGATCAACCCCGACACCATCGGCCCCATCATGGACGCCGCGCATCATACCCTTGATGCCCACCGCCAGGATTTCGGCACCACCGATGATCTGCTCTGGGGTCTCCAGCTAACTCACTCCGGCCGCTTCTGCCGGCCTTATGATAAAAAGAAACTCGAGCCCCACATCGCCTACGCGCATCCGCTGCTGAACCCCAAGTTCGGCCTGCCCATGGACTACCCGGTGATGACCGATGACGACATCAAGCGGCTCATCGACGACTTCATCCACGCCGCCGAAATTGCTGACCGCGCCGGTGTGCCTTTCATCGATGTGAAGCAGTGCCACGGCTACCTGCTCCACGAATTCCTGTCTGCCTACACCCGCCCGGGCAAGTACGGCGGAGAAACCTTGGAAGAGCGCACCACCCTCGCCCGCGAGATCATCCAGGGCATCCAGCAGGTGGCGCCGAATCTCAAGATCGGCGTGCGGCTGTCAGCCTTCGACTTCGTTCCCTTCCACCCCGACAACTCCCTCGCCTCCGGCGGCAACCTTGGCCCCGGCGCGCCGGATGATTACACCCAGCTACTCCCCTACCGCTACGGCTTCGGCATCAACCAGCAGAACCCGACGGAATACGACCTCACCGAACCTATCGCCTACCTCAAGATGCTAAAAAGCTGGGGTGTGGAAATCGTCAACGTCACCTGCGGTTCGCCCTACTACGTGCCCCACATCCAGCGCCCGGCCATCTACCCGCCCAGCGATGGATACCAGCCCGCCGAAGACCCGCTTATCAACGTCGACCGCCAGATCCAGGTGGTCCGCCAGCTCAAGGCCGCCGCCCCGGCAGATCTGCCGCTGGTAAGCACCGGCCTCACCTACCTGCAGGAGTTTCTCCCCCAGACGGCCCAGGCCCTGGTCCGCGAAGGCTGGACAGACATCATCGGCATCGGCCGCATGGTGCTCAGCTATCCGCGCATCATCGCCGACTCCCTGGAAACCGGGGTTCTGCAGCCAAAGCTGATCTGCCGCACCTTCTCAGACTGCACCACCGCCCCAAGAAACGGCATCATCTCGGGCTGCTTCCCGCTGGACGACTTCTACAAAATCCGCCCGGAAGCCGAGCAACTCAAACAGGTGAAGAAGGACCAGAAGGAAAAGCTGAAAGCCATCGCCGGAAGCTAAACGGCCGTTCCAGGATGCTGAACCCGCCGCAAAAGCTGGAATGCGCCGGCGGTAATTTTCCCCGGGAGCGTCGGCATCCTGTCAGCCCAGATATTTTTTTTAATTACTTCCTGATAAGTCTTTTAGAATCAGCGGTTTAACCCCGGATAAATCGTTTGATTTATTTTGCAACCTGTTTAAAATCAGCAGTTTATGCGGAGAAATTAATGCGCCTTTTCCAAATTCTTCTGCACGAGATGCGGCGTGTCATAAGTGATGTTCATAGGTCTTGCTCCGTTTGATGTGGTTATACTGGAGCGAGTAGAGCAGGCGAAAACAGCGTTGGGAATTCCCGCAATGACCCTTACGGACGCTTAACGACCCTTAATTTATTAGCCACAAAGAAGCACAAAAGGCGCATAACAGTAAAGGACTATCAGGCCATGGCAAAAATCGTCGGCTACATTGCGACAAGTCTCGACGGATACATCGCTACGGAAAACGACACTCTGGATTGGCTCTTTAAATACGACGACGTGGACTGGGGCGAACATGACTATCGCAATTTCATCAAGGGCATCCGCACAGTTGTGATGGGGCGCGGAACCTACGATTTCATTGCCAGCAGCCCGGCACCATGGGCTTACGGCGATCAGCGAGTCATTGTTGTTACGTCACGTCCCATTGATAACCCGAGAGGCCCGCTAGAAACACGGCACGATGTCGACAGCCTTATTGCCGAGCTGC
The DNA here is from genome assembly GCA_036675025.1 of Candidatus Sumerlaeales bacterium. Taxonomy (GTDB): domain Bacteria; phylum Sumerlaeota; class Sumerlaeia; order Sumerlaeales; family Sumerlaeaceae; genus JAKFFN01. The sequence continues at coordinate 7,410 of JAKFFN010000225.1, forward strand.
GAACGTTTGAAGATGGAGACGTATGGATGCTGGGCGGCGGCCAATTGCAGATGGCTTTTCTCAAGCGCGGCGCCCTTGACGAGATTGAAATTTACGTTATACCTGAACTGATCGGCGGCGGTGTTCCGCTGTTTCCCGCGACAGGCTTTACCGCAAGCCCAAGGTTAATTGACGTAAAAGCGATGGGCCGCGGCTGCGTCCGGTTGCATTATGCATGCGTCTGAACGGACAGTAAGAACTGCGTTGGGAAGTTACGATGAGCCAGCGGGCAGCCCTGCGTTTGTAGATTCCATAGAAGATCGATTAGACAGAAATCTAAAGCGCCAGAAAGCCCGCAGCCAAACCGAAATCTCTGATAGATAATCTGACAGAAGTCTCCGTAATTAGCTTGGCGCAGGGCTTCTTCTGGAAACGGAAGATCTTTGGCATTTAGGGAGGTTCCACCGCTGCGAACCCACATACTTCATAAGTCATTGGCATGCACTTTGCCTGTGAATGCACTTATTTCAACTTGCAAAACACCTTTGTGAACGAATGAATTTCCGCCGGTTTTTGGTGCGGATTGCCGCCTCCGCTATGAGGATCAAACGTTTACTCTCGCACCTTCGGGTGGGGTTTGGGTTGCTGGAAAAGTAAAAAGTGATTTTGAGCTTTGTTACACCCAGCTATAGCACCTAGTAAAATCTTTATTATCTGCCCGGTGGGGTGCCCATCGGTTATGATCGCTCGGAGCGGAGCATGAAATCATCATTGGGGATCCGGCAGCGCCAATCTTTTACATTAAGCGCCTTAGTGTTAAGCAGCATGCTGCAAGGGCAGACGTCCACACCCTCCACTGTAACCGATTCTGCTAGTGTTGCTGAAAGCACAACTGTTTCAGCTACGCCAGTAGCGGAAGAAACGGCTGCAACAGGAAGTACAGTTGCAGCAGAGGCCGATCATACAGATCCGGCAGTGATGGAAGCGCTTCTTAAACCTATAGCTCTTTATCCAGATAAACTATTAGCCATAATTTTACCGGCTTCTACTTACCCCATGGACGTTGTTGCGGCTAATCAGTATATTGAGAAGGGCGGCAAGCCTGAAGATGCCACAACGACCGCCTGGGATCAGAGCATCACTGACCTCATGGCTTTTCCCGACGTCTTAAAATCTATGGCCGAGAACATTGCAAACACTATTGCCCTGGGTGAAGCTTTCGTAGCTAACGCTGATGTGGTGCTGCAAACAATACAGGATTTGCGAGCCAGGGCTCAACAAACTGGAGCTTTGCAAACGACGGAACAGCAGACAGTAGTGACGGTGGATAATACAATCCAGATTGAGCCTGCGGACCCTGAAGTCATTTACGTCCCACAATATAATACTGAAACAGTCTATGCACCTCCTGCGTACGCCTATCCTAACACGGAGGTCGTCTATTCAGAGGCTTACCCATACACAGAATCATACCCCGCATACTCAGCAGCCTACCCGGTTGCCTATCCAGTAGGCGGAGCGCTGGCATTTGGTACTGGCATTATGGTGGCTGACTACCTGGGTGATTTTGACGTTGACTGGGAAGAGGGCGACATCGATGTGGACTGGGATGATGACGACTTTGACTGGGATAATATTGACGATATTGATATCGACAGAGACGTGGACATTGAACATTATGACTTCGATAAAAACAACTTTTTCAACGACGCCAGCAAACACTTTGACCAGGACAACTTCAACAAGTTTGAGAACCAGTTCAACAAGCTGTCCGATAACGAACAGCGAAACTTTGCCAGCCAATGGGACAAACTTGATCAATCGAAAAAAGACTCTATTTCCAACAATTTTAGAGATCACGCGCAGACGCTGCCAGCGGACGGCTCACGCGGTAAGTGGAAACATGATGCCAGTAAGTCTGGCGCGGTAGGCAAGAGGAATAACCGTCCTGGTGCGAGGCCTTCTAACGAGCTACCCGGTCAAGGGCAAGCTTCTCGTCCAGATGCAAGGCCTTCTAATGATCTGCCAGGACAAGGGACAGCTTCTCGTCCGGGTGCGAGGCCGTCTAATGATTTACCAGGTCAAGGATCAGGTTCTCGTCCGGGTGCGCGACCGTCTCAGGATCTTCCCGGTCAAGGCACAGCTTCCAGGCCGGGAAGCGAACGCCCTTCGCAAGGCGCTCCCCGACAAGATCCAGCAGGTTCTCGCCCAGGTGGCGAGCGAGCATCGCAGGGTGCAGCAAGAGCAGGGAGGTCAAACGTACCTTCGTCTGCGGACATCCAAAGCCGGTTGCAGGCTGGCTCCCCTGCAGGATTTAAGCCGGTAAGTCCTGGCAGCTCCGCTGATCGCTCACGCAATACCGCGGGGGCTGGATCATCGAGCCGTTCTCCTGGCAGTGCACAGAATCGTACAGCAACATCAGGTGGCGGCAGTCGCGCCCAGACGCAAAAATCCCAGCAGCGTGGTGCTACCAGCCGTTCGCCACAGAAACAAGCAAGCTCCAGTCGCCCATCCTCTTCCAATGCGCAGAGGTCTGCCAGTGCGCAGAGGTCGGCTAGTCAGCAGAGGTCAGCCAGCCAGCAGAGGTCGGCCAGTCAACAGAGGTCGGCCGGTCAACAGAGGTCAGCCAGTCAGCAAAGAGCTGCCAGTCAGCAAAGAGCAGCCAGTCAGCAGCGTTCAGCACCGCGGCAATCCCACAGTGCGCAGAGATCCGCGCCTCGCCCTAATTATAGCCATGGTGCATCGCACAACCGGGCTCCACAGCGCCAGGCAAGTCGGCCATCCAGTGGAGGAGGCAGAGGTGGAGGCGGGGGCAGGGGTGGTGGTCGTCGTTAACCGGGGCTCAACGAACTTCAGATTCTTCTAGAACCTACTGCAAAAGAAAGTGGATACTATGTGGCAGCGCGAAGCAGCATTTTCAACATGGCATTTAGCAGCAGTCAGTGTTTGCATGACGCTTCTGCTCACCCCGGGCTACGCACAACAAAAGTTTGGCAGCCCCAAGGAAGCGGCGCAGGCCCTTGCGGATGCGGTGAAAGCTGGAGATATGGAAAAGGTAATTGCGATCTTTGGACCTGATGCCAAGGACTTGGTGTCGTCAGGGGATGAAGTCTCCGACCAGCAGGCAATGCAGCAGTTTCAAGAGCGGGTTAAAGAACTTACCGCAGTCTCAGTTGAAAGTGATACTTCTGCAACAGTAGTGATTGGCCTGGAAGCGTGGCCGTTTGCTGTGCCAATTACAAAGACGGGAGATAAATGGTCTTTTGACGCAGCGGCAGGGCGTGAAACCTTGCTTAACCGGCGCATTGGGGCTAACGAGCTTAGCACCCTGCAAACTCTGCGCGATCTTGTTGCGGCTCAGAAGAACTATTTTGCGGCCGATTATGACGGTGACGGCGTGTTGGAATACGCACAGAAAATTACAAGCAGCGAAGGTCTCCGTGATGGGCTCTACTGGCCGGACACCGATGACGTTATCAGTCCCCTGGGACCCTTGTTCGCAGATGCTGCTGCCGAAGGTTACACAGAAGACAAGCGGACGACGGGAGTCAAGTCGCCCTACCACGGTTATTATTATAAAGTGTTGACGGGGCAGGGAGAATCAGCACATGGCGGCGCTTATAGCTACGTAATTAACGGGAACATGATCGCAGGTTTTGCGATTGTTGCCTGGCCAGTGAAGTATGGCGATTCCGGCATCATGACGTTTAGCACAGATACCGCTGGCGATATCTGGTCTACAGATTTGGGCCCAGAAGATACAGGTAAGGTGGAAGAGACTACGGTCTTTAATCCTAATGAGAATTGGCTGCTGGAAGAGTAACTTCTTCGCTGGGTGTTGAGCCACTGAAGGAACAGGCATACTTGCTCCCAGTACGCTGGCATGCGCGCTTAGCATTGGCATGAAAATAAGGGGACAGGTAACTTAAAAGCAACGGAAGTCGGGTATGACACCGCTGCCAAGGTGCCGTTACTATTTGCCCATGACTCGACTCGCACGGGTTGTGGTGCCCGGGGTACCTTATCGTGTTACGCATCGCGGAATCGGCGGGAGCACATCTTTTTTGATGATGAAGTCCGTGATGTGTACATGGCTCTGCTTCACCAATATGCACAGCGCCATGGCCTGGCGCTCTGGGCGTTTTGCCTGATGACAAACCATGTGCATCCCTGGTAGTTCCAGCGGCAGAGGAGTCGATGGCGCAGGCCATTGCGCAGTCCAACGGGCAACGATGCCTTTGTAGAATCTATAGAAGATCGACGGCGAGGGACAGGCGTTCCCGAAGGGAACCAACTTATCAATAGCCCCGGGTGAAACCCGGGGTTAGAAAACCAATAGCCTGACCCCGTAGGGGTCGAACACCAACCACGATTATTCCAAGGTACCATAGGTTAAATTCGCTCCCGACTTCCGGAGTTTGACCCCTACGGGGTCGGTTTGGGGTTCCGGGCACCCCGGGTTTCACCCGGGGCTATTAAGCGTTTGTTCCCTTCGGGAACGGCCAATTGGATTCCTCTGTGGACACACGGTCTTCGT
>JAKFFN010000091.1:0-11867 GCA_036675025.1 Candidatus Sumerlaeales bacterium
GCACGGTATAATTTATGGTCGTGAGTCCGGAGCCCCCGGTAGTGCTGAGAATCACCCAGGGCTCAGTGACGGTGGCAGTCCATGGGCAGCCGGGTGATGTATTGAGCGTGGTGCTTCCGGCGCCGCCGACGGAGGAAATTAATGCCCCGACGGAACTAAAGGCATAGGTGCAGCCGCCGGCCTGGTGAACAGGTACGGCCTGGCCATCTACCATGATGCTGCCGCTGCGGGGGGCCGGCGAGGGGTTGGCATCAACATGGAACGCAACTGAAGTTGGAGAATAGGAATCGATGTGAATCCATGAGTCAGTTGTACTCGGGGTCCAGGTGCAGTTGCTGGTTACAGCGAGGGCGCTGCTGTCGCCGGTGCCACTGAGGTTGAATTCGGTCGGGTTGAAAGTGAAGCTGCATACGCACGGGCCCGTACCCTGGGTACATGGACCGGTAGAGAGCTGGAGTGACCAACATTGAAGTGTACCGACGTCAGCACTTGCAGTATCTTGAACAATGAGTTGCCAGGTGCCGTTTGCCACGGCTGCGGAAATGCCCCTTAAATTATCAAGTGGGGTTTCGGGACGGAAGCTGCCGCTAAACGGTGCTGTTGCGGCCGATATAGCCACGGGCGCGTCGTCGTCAAACAGTGTCAGGCTGGTTTCAGGTGAACAGCCGGCACCGATGTTGTCACCCGACCCACCCCTGTTTCTCATAAGCGAAACAGTCGTTCCATCCGGGCCAATTAACTGGATACGCAGATCACCGTCGAAGGTATGGGTGGCATGTATTCTTACCGTGGCTTTAATCACGGGATTAGTGAGACCGGAAACGTTAATGTTGGAGACTGCGGTGCTGTTGTCCGGGATTGCTAACGGGGTTGCATTTGAGAAAGAAGCTGTACCTGTTATGGTTCCAAGGGATGTGCCTGGAAGAGCTATTGGAAGACTAAAACTGCCCTGGTCCGAAGTGACGTTCATGGTTACAGTGGCATCTGCAAAGCACGGGTAAGCTGATGACGTGCTGATGCGGAACGTCTGAAGATTTGTAGACGAAGTTGCGACATCGAGGTTCGGGTACGAGGAGATTGGTTGAACGGCTGATAGTTCCGGGTCGCTGGAATCGATCGATGCAGAGATGCCGGTGAGTGGAACATTGCCGACATTGCGCAAAGCCACGGTAAGCGAGTTGCATTCGTTGGGGCTGAGCGCGTTGTCGGGCTCGCCAGCCAGGGTTGCGCTGTCAAGAATCAGGTCGGGTACGGAAATTCCTCCTACGGGTATTTTCGCCAGTCTTACATCAGGCTGGTGGGCGTGGAAGGCGTTGCCCAGGCGATTGTCGCCCCATGGGTAATAGAAGAAACTATTGTCGGCCGTGGCCGCGTCGAAGTGGCCCATGAATGTGGGATTCACTGAGCCATCCTGACCAAACACGGCAGGAAAGGATTCGCTGCTGATTCGGAAGTTACCTGTGGGAGCTACAACATCGCCCGAAGCATCGGCGGTCATTCCATAGACCTCGATAAGGCTGTTTGCGGGATCACGGCGACGATCATAAAATCCTGCGAAGAGCCGATTGCCATCCGGGGTGACAGCAAGTACGGGCTGGAACTGATCGTTTGTGGTGGTATCGTTGTTTACGCGAACGCGGGGGCTCCATGTGGCGCCGCCGTCGGTGGATTGGGTAAAGTAGATGTCGGCGCGATCGGGCAGGGGGCCTTTATCCGGGTACACTACGTAAAGGTTACCATTGACGGGGTTAACGGCAAGCTTTGGAAACGCACCCGTGGTAAAGCCCAGGCCGAGGTTGCCGTTAACGCCTGGTGCAGTTACAGGCGCAACTGTAACCGGCGCTTCGAAGGTTGCGCCCAGGTTGGTGGATTTGCGTAACTTGATGGATTTGGGAGGGACAACTTCATCCAGGTAGGCAATGTATATGGTGTGGTCGGGCGCGATTACCATGGCAGGGCCATTTACATTGCCGCCCCCGACAGGTTGAACCATTATGGGCGGTGGGAATGAGAGTCCGCCATTTGTTGAGCGGGAAAATCGTATTCCATTTATAGTAAAATCGCGCCAGGTTACGTAGACGTTTCCCTGGCCGGGGCCCGGGAAGTTATCTACGGCCAGGGCTGAGGCATCTACGGTGGCGGATATGACGGGAGTAGGGGGCGACATAAATGTCGCTCCGTTATCGATCGATCTGAAGACATTTAATCCATTGGTGCTAAAGCCGAGCGACGACATGTAAATCGTTCCGGTCGTGGTGTCGCGCGCCAGGTTCATATAACCGGCGTCGCCAGGGGCAGAATTCGGCAGAGTGCCCTGGTCAGTAAAGGTTGCAGCCGCATCAGTGGAGCGAGACCATCCTACAAAGTGATTAGTGCCCGGAAGGAAAGACCCGCTGTCGTTGAAGGCCACGACAACGGTGTTGTCTGCTCCCAGGACTATGGCGGTGCCGCTTTGGGTGTCCCTGGTAGTCGCATCGGCGCCCGGGTTGTTTACCAACACGTTATCCGGGATTTGAGCGCCCACTTCGGTGGTGCTTAGCACTGCATAGGCTATGGCGATAAAAGCATAACTGAGAAGTGATGCGGGCGCTTTCATGAGAGGCTCCGGACAATCTGAGATGAGGGGCAACAGGCTACCTTCAGGTAGCGATGCAGACCGGTTTTGTCAAGGGAATTGCCTTTGGGAATTGCGGCGGAACTCCAGGGGCGCGCACGGGTGTCTGCGGTTACAACGGCTCTTACTCGCTTCACTGGTGATACGGCTCGACAAGCACGTGCAGTCGCTAGATACTAACTACACCTATAACGCACCGTGACAATGTTCGGGTTCCGCTAAAACGGCTCAGGTTCGATTTCTTGTTTCTATCGTGAACGGGATTAAGATTAGCAGCACGAAGGCCAATGCAATGTGCAGGCGAACCACGAATGGCAGGATGGACACATAGCCTACTTCAGGTTGAAAGGTGAGGAGGCTACCCAGGTAGGGGGCGATGGTGCCCGGTGCCCATTGGGCCGCCCACCGTACGTTTGCGGTAATGTAAAGCCCCAGCACCAGTATCAGCATAACCAGCAGAACAAGGCCGAGATTGCGGGGGGACCGTACCGATGGCAGAAATCCAGGAACGAACCGGCCAGCCACCAGCGCCGCGAGGCCCAGCAGGGCAATGATGCCGGCACCCATTGTCAGGGCTTCCACGGCGATCAGTACGGGCTGCAGGTGGACTAGTTTTGACCAGGCACCGGGAATGATGAGCGGCAGAAGGTGCAGCAGTATCCACAGTGCCAGCGCCGGCTGCCATGGCAACCAGCCTTTAAGTATGGTTTTAGTCTCCTGCAGTCGCGCACGCAAATGCGCAGCTCTAAACGCCCCGGAACGGCCGCGGTAAATGATTCCGGCTATGAAGAGGAGCACCGCCAGGTACGGCAGCACGATGAGAAACAGGGTATTAAACATTACTTAAAACTCCAAAGTGGCTAGGTACGTTTTCGGATAGCAATTCAGCGGTTATCACAGGGCGGTCCTGTTATCGTTTTCGGGAAACGGGCGGAACAGGTAGCCAAGTAAGCCAATGGTCAACATCGCACCCAGAATAGCCAAGACAGGTATGCCGGATGGATTTGCCCGGGGTGGATGTTCGCTGGTGTCTTTCAGGTAAGCCGCCAGGCTTTTCGCTTCGGCTTCGGTGATTTTGTGCTCGTTGTAGATGGGGTGAATGGCTTTTCCGTCTGCGTTCCGGATGATAGCCAGCAGTGCCTCTTCTCCAAGCTTGGAGTAAGCAAACCTTAGATCGGGAGCGGCTGTACCGCCGAGGCTCCCAATGGAGTGGCAGGCATTGCAGGAAATGCCGCCTTTGGCAAAAGGTGCGTCACCATGGAAGAGTTCCATGCCTTGTTCCTCAGGGTCAGCCTCCTCGACCTTCGGCGCAGCAGCGACCTGGCGCGGAGGAGCGGCAGCGGCTTTGGCCGCTCGAACATCGTCTACACGCTTCTTAAAGTCAGCACCGGTTATTAGCTCTGTCAGGCCTTTGATCTGCGGTTCTTCCAGGGGGCCGGCCTGCATCTGCATCCGCCTAACCGCGGCTTCTACAATCGGGAAGCCTTTATTCCGCGTGGAGGCAAGGTCGGGGCCTTGTGTCATCCCGCCGCCGATGGTATGGCAGAGGGCACAGCGGTTTACGAATAGCGCAGCCATGGGATCATCTGTTGTCGCCTCTGCAGCAGCGACCTGGGGGGCAGTGGGCTTCTGCTCATTAGCCTGTGTTGCCGTCGTTACGATCCATTCCGTTGCGGCAGGTTTGGCAGGAGCGTCGGCTACCATCGGTGCTGTAGATTGTGTCTGTGCTGGAGGCGTGGCTGTAGCGGTTGTCGGGGCTTCTGCCGTAGCCGCGGCCGGAGCCTGTGCAACGGCTGCTCCACCCTTCGCTGCCTTTATTTGGGCAGCGGCATCCTCTCGCTTCATCAGTTCGGTAAGCGCCTGCACCTTTTCAGGCGGAAGTGCACCGGTGTACTTTTCCATTTTCTTGATCGAGTTCTTGATCTCATCGTCTTTCCAGTGAACCGTGAAGGAGATATCAGTCCCGGTCAGCGCGCCCTGGCCGCTGATGTTATGGCAGGTGGCGCAGGACTCGGCAAAAGCTTTCCCGCCGGGATGAATTTCCGCCGGCACAGGGGCCGCGGCTGCTTCCGCCACAGCTCCACCTTTGGTAACGATCTGTTCTTTGGCAGTTTTCAGACGATTGGCGGCTTCGGTCGACTTCATCAGTTCGATGAGGTCCATGATCTGCTCCAACTCCAGCGGACCGGTAAACTTCTCCATGTTGAAGATTTCCTGCTCCAGGCGCGACTCTGGTACACGCAAGGTAAAGGAGATATCCTCACCGGTGCCCTGACCACCGATGGAGTGACACGCTGCGCACTTTTTATGGAAAGCCGCCGCGCCGGCATCATCAACTAAGGCAATAGGGTCATTGGCATCCGGCGCGGGCTGCGCCCAGGTAATTGCCGACGTAGTTCCAATGCTTATAACAGCCGCTGCCTGCAGGAAAAGGGTTGGCCGAAGGCCATGGACCCGGCTTTTCCGTTCATTGATGGGTCTTCTTTTATTATTCCAAAACGCGTCTAACACCATATGCTCCAGGACGAAATATCAGGATGCCACCAAAATTAAAACTGTAAGGACAGGAAGTACCGCCGCTTTCTCGCCAGGGCTTCGGAAGTACAGCCGACCATGTTTCGAAGCTTCGAGTCTGCCACCCGAAAAGCAATGGGAGAAATCTTAAAGTTCTTTAAGAATCAGGTTCATCTGAAAGGCAGCACCATACGTGTCAAGGCTTCTCACAGTGGGCTTGTGAGATTCGGCTGGTATGAGTGCAAAGCCCATGTACCCGGGCTGTGCATGCCCAATGAGATTCGAGAAACCTGCTGACTAACTTAATCGAACCGTCGAAACCAGGGACCCAAGCTCCCTGAGGTCGCCATTTTGAAGTACTTCGTGGGGGACAAACGCGAGGGGTATGACTGTTTCATTTTCGCGACTCTCCATTGCGAGTTTCAGTAGTAGGGGGGCGACTGGGGAAACTGGAGGGGTGAGGGAGAAGATGGCCGTGGCCCAGTGATTTTCCGGACCCAGATCCGGACAGTGGCCAAGCAGGGTATTGCCGGTGTAGAGGCTAAGGCCGGGTTTTCGTCCGCTGATTTCCGCCGGGGCGGAAAGAGTGATTATTATCTCGCGCAGCGGCGGTGGTTGCGGCAGCGCCTGCGCGTTACCGGCTGCTCCCGGTATGGCGATTTCCGCCCGCTGAGACATCCAACGGCAAGTAACCCCGCCCGGCCCATCCTGGACAGGATGCCAGCCGGTAGTTAAGTACGCAGTATCGTTATGGCCGATTAAAATTATCATCTAAAAACGGAGAACGTAGAACGTAGAACGGGAAAAGTTTAGGGGAATCCAAAAATTGGAGAATGGAACTTTCCGCTCGATTTCCACCATAACTCTCAACTCTCAACTCTCAACTCTCAACTCTCAACTCCCAATTCCCAACTCGCTGTTCACTGTCCGCGAACCACTAACCACTGTCCACTATCCACTGCTTCTAATCCAGTTCCACCCACGCGCCGCCGTTTGCCAGGCTTAGTTCTGCGGCTTTTTCTATGGCTACCGTCATAATCATTTCCTCGGCAGAGATGGGGGAGATACCCGTGCTGAAGAATTCGACAACTTCCCGCATGAGGTTTTCATAGAACTGGTCGAAGCGGGTGACGGTGGCGGTGACGTACTTACCGGAAACAAGGGCGCCTACCTGCCACGGGGTGGTTTCGTACTGGTTGGTGGAAACGCGTACATCGATATTGCAGCGGCGGCGGCCGTCGTCGAGGGTGACGCAGCGGGCTTCGTCGGTTCCCGTGTCGATTACTCGCTGGATATTAGTGCCGAACAGGCGCAAGGCCATGGCTATGGTGTGGACAGCGTAGCCGTTCCAGTTCCCCATGCCGCGGGCATAAACGGAGTCGTAGGGCGGTGGTTCCTGCTCTTCGAGGGCATCAAGCTCGCCGGCGAATCGCAGGCTTGAAGCGGCAAAGACGGGGGCATTGTTGCGCTCGGCGATGCGAAGGATCTCGCGGGCATCGCGGGAGCAGTCGGCGATGGATTTGTCGATAAAGGTGGGTTTGCCTGCTTCCAGGGCCGGACGCGCCAGTTCCAGGTGCGCTTCCGGATTATTAGGCGCCAAAACAATAATGGCATCGCTGGCAGCCACAACCTCTGCGGCGCTGCCCATGCGGGTGACGGCGTTGCTTTCGCACCAGTCGTCCACTTCAGGATTGGATTCCCAGGCGCCGGTGATCTCAATATCGCCCTGGCCGATGCTTCCCCGAAGTAAGGCTAAAAACTTCATTGAATGTGACGTATTAAGGTGGTGATCAAGGAATCCGATCTTTAATTTCGCCATGGAATTTTCCGTTTCGGGGAAGAGGTTATCTCTTCCAGATTTCCAATCCAAGTGAGGCTATCAATTTGCGGGTGACAAGAACTATGACGATGAAAAAAGCGGCAGTTTTTATATCTGTATCTATTCTCGGGAGCGGAGTGATGGCCCAGCGGGAGTATGGCGGCATTTATCCCAAAGAGGCGGTGGAAAACACACTGGCCAACGTTGAGAAGCTCGACTGGGCGAAGACCGTGCGCGACGAGGTGGTGAAGGCGGCGGAACCCTGGGCTGCCAGGAGTGAAGACGAACTGTGGGGCATGGTGTTGAACCAGGAAGTGCCACGGACAATCGACGTGACGTGGGACTACGACTTTCCGGATAACCCGAAACTCGGCTGTCTCAAATGCGGCGATGAGATCCACAAGCACGGCGGCTATCCGTATGAGCCTGATTTTGAGGGCAAGCCATGGAAGCTGACCTGCCCAAACTGCGGAGTGGTTTTCCCCACTAATGATTTCGGTGCCTACTATAGAAGCGGCATTGATGAGCATGGTCTGTTCAAGCCGGAGAAGGCGGACAAATCGCTGCTGTTTAATGCGGAACACCCGAACCCGAACGATCCTCTGCACAAGTACGGCGTGGATGACGGCTACGGCTACGTGGATGCCGCCGGTCGCGAGCACAAATTTGTCGGCTACTATACATGGAAGTACTGGCGTTGGTTGCGCGGCGGGTTGTCTTCACTGGCAGACGCCTACCTGTACACGGGCGATAAGATGTATGCGCGGAAAGCGGCCGTGCTCTTGGATCGCATAGCGGATGTGTACCCGGATATGGATTGGAAAAAGTATGGTGACCTTGGATGGTACCACAGCGATGGCAGCAAGCGTCGGGGTAAGATCGAAGGCAGCATCTGGGAGACGGCCACGGTGCAGAGCCTGGCCCGGGCTTACGACAAGATTATCAGCGGCACAATTGATAATCCCGAACTATACGCTTTTCTTAAAAAGAAGGCTGAGCAGTATGACCTGCCAGGCGATAAGGGTACGCGGGCCGATCTCATTGCCAACATTGACAAGGGGTTGTTGGAGTCGGCGGTGGAAGGAATCAAAAAGAAGCAGGTGTGGGGCAATGAAGGCATGCAGCAGAGCAGCATGGCCTGCTGCGCCCTGGCGCTAAACACGGAACCCAAAACGAGTGAATGGCTTGACTGGCTGTTCCAGGAGGATGGTGGCCATCTGCCGACACTGATGATTCAGTTGTTTGATCGCGACGGCATGGCCGACGAGGCGGCGCCGCATTATAACTACCTGTGGCCGTCGAAGCTGATGGAAGTGATGACGATCGTGGAGCCGTATGAGGCCTATAAAAAGAACGTTATCAGCCGCGATTATCCCTACTTTGTGAATGCTTTCAAAGCGCCATGGCGCGTGCAGCTGCTGGAAACCTTTGATCCAAATATTGGTGACACGGGCAGAACCGGTGAAATCCATATCGGGGTTCATCCGGCGATAATGGCTTCGGGCTTCAAGTTCTATGGTGATGCCGAGGCGGCACGGTTTGCGTACGAGGGAAACGGCTACAAGGCTGATGGGCTTCTGAGGGATATTACGAAGGAGAACCCGGACGAACTGAACAAGAAACTGGAGCAGGCGGCCCTGGCTTTTGAGACAAAGCCGACCTTCGGTGAGAACATGGCGGGCTATGGCCTTTCGAGCTTCGAGTTCGGCAAGAAGGCAGACGGCAAGGCGCTGTGGATGTATTACGGCAGAAACGGTGGCCATGGCCACCTGGACCGGCTAAACTACAGCATCTATGCTTTCCACACCGACCTGACTCCGGAAATGGCTTACCCGGCCATGATGAACAGCACCTGGGCGCCGCGCAAGGCATGGGACATGAACACCCTGAGCCATAACACCGTAACGGTGGACGGCAAACCGCAGAGCACAAACTGGACAGGCTATCCACGCTTCTACACCACCAGTGACGGCTTTGGCGCGGTGGAAGTGGAAAGCGCCAACGTCTACCCGCAGTGCGAAGAGTATAAGCGCACGATCTCATTCATCGAAGCGCCTGGTGATAATGCTTACGCGGTAGATATCTTCCGGGTGACAGGCGGCAAAGACCATTTGCTGAGCTTCCACGGACCGCCCGGTGCCGTGACAGCGGGCGGCCTCGAACTGGAGAAGCAGACGACAGGAACGTATGCCGGTGAAGACGTGGCGTTCGGCGATAACAGCGAAAACCACCCCCTGGGCTACTCTTACCTGAAAAACGTGGAGTGGAATCGCCAGCCGGGCAAATCCTTCAATCTCGACTGGAAGGCTGAAGCCGGATATCGGGGCGTAAAGGAAACCGACAACATCCACATGAAGCTGCATGTGCTGAGTGACCTGACCGACCTCGCCCTGGCTGATGGCGTTCCGCCGCAGAACAAAGAGGGCAACCCTGAGAAGGTGCGGTATGCGCTGCTGCGTCGCGGCGGCGAGAGCGACAAGCTGGAGTCGACCTTTGTGACGGTGGCCGAACCTTACAAAGACAAATCGTTCATCCAGAGCGTGCAGCGTATTGAAATGCCGGAAGGCTTTGCTCCCGACGCGGTGGCTCTTGTGGTAACGATGGATGGCGGCGTAAAGGATTACATCATCAGCAATCCTGAGCGCAAGCTGCTCCAGATTTCTGATGGTCCGGCGACGGACGGCCAGTATGCCTGGCTGCGGACTGTGAATGGAAAAGTAACCAGCGCCAGCCTGACACGCGGAACGACCCTGAAAATGGGCGACTCGGCCGTTACCGGCGCCGGCAACATTGCTGGTGAACTGGTACGCTTTGAGAAGGATGTAAAAAAGCCTGCGACCGCATGGGTCCGCATGACAGAGGGCGACGCAGCCGCCATCAACGGCGCACAGATCATCTTTGATAACGATGGCGCACGCAACGCCTGCTACGACATCAAGAGCGTTGAACGTGATGGCGACCTGTGGAAGATCGTGTGCGGGCCCGGCAACTTCGCCCGCGGATTCGTTGACCCGGACGACTACAGCAAAGGCTACGACTACAACATAAAAGAGGGCGCCCGGTTCTATGTACCGGTAACAACAGCCTTCAACAGCACTGGGAAATAAGACACATTTGAAACACGGTTAAAGGCGGGCGGCACATGCAGCAACAGGCAGTAGCTTTATCAGTAAAAGCAGTAGTGGTGGCTGCTGCCCTGGCTGCATGTGCCGGCGCGTCTGCCCAGCGCGAGTACGGAGGGATCTATTCCCAGACGGTCATAGAGAACTCGCGTAACAACGGGCAAAACACCACCTGGGGGCGCCAGCAGCGCGACGCCGCCATTGCGGCCGCTGCAAAGTGGGCGCAGCAGACTGATGAAACCTTGTGGTCAATGATCCCGGGGCAGGCGCTGCCCCGGTGCATTGACGTCACGTGGGATTACGACTTCCCGAGCAATCCCCGCCTGGGATGTCTCAACTGCGGCGACGCCATTCATGACCACGGGAACTATCCCTATAACCCGGATATCTGGAACAAGCCGTGGAAGCTGACGTGCCCCAACTGTAACATTGTGTTCCCGACCAATGACTTCGGCGCGTATTACCGCAGCGGAATTAACTCGCAGGGTCTGTTTGATCCCGCGGTGGCAGACAGGTCACTTCTGTTTAACGCCGCGCACCCCGACCCGACCGATCCGCTTCATAAATATGGCGTTGATGACGGTTACGGCTATGTAGACGCGAACGGCCGCGAGCACAAATTTATCGGTTATTACACCTGGAAATACTGGCGGGAAATCTGGGCCGGCGTGCTGAACCTGAGCAATGCCTACGTGCTCACGGGCGACAAGTTGTATGCACGCAAAGCCGCAATCATGCTTGACCGCATTGCGGATGTTTACCCGGCCATGGACTGGGCACCCTATGCAAACCGCGGGTGGTATCACAGCGACGGCGGCAGCAAGCGCGGCAAGATCGAAGGTCGAATCTGGGAGACGCAGACCGTTCAGAATTTCGCACGGGCCTATGACCGCATTATAAGCGGTACGGTTGATAACCCCCTGCTCTATAACTTTCTCCAGCAAAAGGATCAGCAGTTTACCCTGCCCGGCGCCAAGGGCACCAGCACGGCCCTGATTGCCAACATCGACCAGGGCATTCTCGTCACGGCGGCCAATGCGGTTAAATCGCAGCAGATCTGGGGTAATGAAGGTATGCACCAGCTCAGCATGGCGTTGACAGCCCTGGCCATGAACCAGGAACCGCAGACAGGGCAATGGCTTGACTGGTTGTTTGCGTCAAACGGCGGCAAGATTCCTACGCAGATGGTGCAGCTTTTTGACCGTGATGGCATGGCCAACGAAGGCGCCCCGGGTTACAATTATCTTTGGCCAGGCAAGTACCAGGAAATCATCCGGCTGCTTGAGCGTTACCCGGCGTATGATCGAAACCGCATCAGCCGCGACTACCCCTGGTTTCGCAATGCGTCCCGCGCCCCGTGGAAAGTACAGCTGCTGAACACCTTTACCCCTAATATCGGCGATACGGGTGAAACCGGTCTCCTTGACATGTATTTCAGCCCGAGTATTATGGCCGCTGGATTCGAGATATTTGGCGATGAGGTGGCGGCACGGTACGCATGGGAAGCCAACGGCAACAGATCCACGAATCTGCTTATGGATATTGGCAGCACCACTCCCGATGCGCTCAACCAGCAGCTGGAACTGGCAGCGCTGAACTACGGCCAGGAAGCGCGCAATGGCGAAAACCTCGCTGGCTACGGGCTGGCAAGCTTTGAGTTTGGAAGCGACAGAACCGGCAAGGGCCTATGGTGCTACTATGGTCGCACCACCGGCCATGGCCATGCCGATCGGCTAAACTATGGCTTGTACGCCTTCGGCATCGACATGACGCCCGACCTGGGTTACCCGGAATACGC
>JAKFFN010000299.1:0-1879 GCA_036675025.1 Candidatus Sumerlaeales bacterium
ACGATTATGAGTCGGGCTTCCAGCCCTGAAAAGAAAGATGCCATCAACCTAGGCCTTCGGCCTAGGCTGGTAAGCAGAGCTTGCTGCTTCGCAGTATGAGATCGGGGCTCCGCCCCTGAGAATCGCAATCGGTCTCGGTTGCCTCTTTACTCGTCATCGCTTTCTGTTTCAGATTTTGCGCCCGCTCTTCCTTTGCGCTTGTTGGGTTTTGATTTCACTGGTTCGGCGTTTTTCTTTGGCAGGAACGCGGCCAGTTTCTTTTTTACTTCTGCGTTTTCCGGTTTGTCTGCGACGTTTGTCCACTCGTTCGGGTCGGTTTTCTGGTTGTAAAGTTCCTCTGTGCCGTCGGCATAGCGGATGTAGCGCCACTCGTCGGTAACGAGCGTGTGGTTGCCTTTGTACATGGTGGAAAGGCCGGGGGTGGTCCACTCGGCTTTCGGGTTCGTGAGCAATGGCTTGATGCTTGTTCCTTCCACATGTGTAGGGGTGGGCACTCCGGCGAGTTCGCATAAAGTCGGGTAGAGGCTCATCATATCAACGCCCTTGTCGCAGTACGAACCGGCGGGGGTCAACCCGGGTACTACCCAGATCATGGGCGTGCGTACAGCTTCGTTCCACAAGGTAACTTTTGCCCAGTGCTGCTTTTCGCCCAGGTGCCAGCCGTGGTCACCAACAAATACGATGATCGTGTTGTCCTTATGAGGCGATTTTTCCAAAGCGTCAAGAAGTTCGCCCACCCGTGCGTCTGCGTAAGATACGCTTGCCAGGTAAGCGCGCACGCGATCTTTCCAGATGCCCATCTCGGTGATCCGTGCATGCGTACCATTTTCGCTGCCGGGAAGGGCAAAATCTTTACCTCGCTGCGGAACGTCGTCCAAGTCGTTGGGCAAAACCTCGGGCAGCTGGATCGACTCCAGGGGGAACTGGTCAAAATACTTTTTGGGAACGTCCCAGGGCGTGTGGGGACGATGGATGCCGCAGACCATAAAGAACGGGGCGTTGGCGTCGGCAAGGCGTTCCTTACACCAGGCCACGGTTTGTGCGTCCACGAGTTTGTGTTCTTCCCGTTTTTCCTCGAAAGGCTTTTGCGGTTCACCTTCCGTAAACTCGCGGTAGCCGAAGGGACCCGGCTTTCGATCAGCCTTGTGGTTGGGCAGCGTGTCGTCTGTAGGAAATACGACCTTGTCCCATTCTTCTGGCCGGTAGTTACGATAATGGTAGATCTTGCCGGCACCGAGGGACTGGTAGCCTACCGTGCGAATGTAGTCGTTGATGCACAGGCCGGGGGCGATATGGGGCATCCAGGTCTGCTGGTTGTCATAAATGCCTGTGGTGGAAGGCCTGAGGCCACTCATCATCGAGGCGCGGGAGGGATTACAGAGGGGGGCCGGGCACTGGTTGTTTCGGAACGTCATGCCATGTGCGGCAAGCTTATCGATATTGGGAGTCTTCGTTTGCGGATGGCCCTTCATAGGCCCGATCCAATCGTTTAGGTCATCGGAAATGATGAAGAGGATATTGGGCTTTGAGGCCGTTGTATCCTGTGCCGACTGTGCTTCTCCAGGAAAAGGCAGCCATAGCGCACTTATCAACATGACTGTTCCAAAACCCGCGTATCTCATTACTCACCTCTTAATGATTTCTGATCTGAGCAGAACATTGAAACTCGAACTGGCAATAGAAAGCGACCTGATTGCTACAGCAGAACGCGGAGCGCCGGGTAGGGCGGGCACTCCTGCCGGCCTCCGGGGACCAGGAGGGGTGAAAGTCCTCCGTCTTCCTGCTAGCTGATACTGATTCGGGCCCATGGCTTGCTTCATCCTTTGGTGGACAGTCAGCATCTAACCAACCTTAGGAGAAAATAAATGAGTCTATCATC
>JAKFFN010000078.1:0-1871 GCA_036675025.1 Candidatus Sumerlaeales bacterium
AGGTTTCTCCGGAAAGGAGGTGATCCAGCCGCAGGTTCCCCTACGGCTACCTTGTTACGACTTCACCCCAATCATCGAACAGACCGTTGGCGCCTCCCTCCCTTGCGGGTTGGGTCAACGACTTCAGGTCCATCCAACTTTCGTGGTGTGACGGGCGGTGTGTACAAGGCCCGGGAACGTATTCACCGCGGCGTTCTGATCCGCGATTACTAGCGATTCCAACTTCATGGAGTCGAGTTGCAGACTCCAATCCGAACTGAGGCGACTTTTTTGGGATTTGCTTCACGTCGCCGCTTCGCAGCCCTTTGTAGTCGCCATTGTAGTACGTGTGTAGCCCCAGCCATAAAGGCCATGATGACTTGACGTCGTCCCCACCTTCCTCCGGCTTGGCGCCGGCAGTCCCTCCAGAGTTCCCAACTGAATGATGGCAACTGGAAGCAAGGGTTGCGCTCGTTGCCGGACTTAACCGAACATCTCACGACACGAGCTGACGACAGCCATGCAGCACCTGTCACCTGGCTTCCTCTTGCGAGGACACCCCAGTGTTTCCACCGGGTTCCAGGGATGTCAAGGCTGGGTAAGGTTCTTCGCGTTGCGTCGAATTAAACCACATACTCCACCGCTTGTGCGGGCCCCCGTCAATTCCTTTGAGTTTCAACCTTGCGGCCGTACTCCCCAGGCGGTGTGCTTATCGCGTTAGCTTCGATACCGAGGGGGTGAATACCCCCGACATCCAGCACACATCGTTTACGGCGTGGACTACCAGGGTATCTAATCCTGTTTGCTACCCACGCTTTCGTACCTGAACGTCAGTAATGGGCCAGGAAGCCGCCTTCGCCGCCGGTGTTCCTCCTGATATCTACGAATTTCACCTCTACACCAGGAATTCCGCTTCCCTCTCCCACACTCGAGCGAGATGGTTTCGGATGCAGTTCCCGGGTTGAGCCCGGGGCTTTCACATCCGACCTTTCTCACCGTCTGCGTACGCTTTACGCCCAGTAAATCCGAGCAACGCTTGCACCCTCTGTATTACCGCGGCTGCTGGCACAGAGTTAGCCGGTGCTTTCTTGCGAGGTACCGTCAGAGGTTGCCCCCTTCGTCCCTCCCGACAGAGCTTTACAACCCGAAGGCCTTCATCACTCACGCGGCGTGGCTGCGTCAGGCTTTCGCCCATTGCGCAATATTCCCCACTGCTGCCTCCCGTAGGAGTCTGGACCGTGTCTCAGTTCCAGTGTGGCTGATCATCCTCTCAGACCAGCTACCCATCGTACCCTTGGTAGGCCATTACCCTACCAACTAGGACTAAATAATGGGACGCAGGCTGCTCAACTGGCGCCCGAAGGCTTTCACGCCGAAGCGCGATATGCGGTATTAGCCATGGTTTCCCACGGTTATTCCCCACCAGAGGATACATTACCTACGTGTTACTCACCCGTTCGCCGCTAAAGCACCGAAGTGCCCCGCTCGACTTGCATGTGTTAGGCCCGCCGCTAGCGTTCGCTCTGAGCCAGGATCAAACTCTCCAGTTTGTTATCCTGTGACCGTACATCCGGTGGCTAAACCGGCGTACGTCGAAACTCTATTGAACGTACAGAAACTGCTACCAATTTTTCAAAGACCGGCTTACACTTCTGGAGTGCTTCGCCGACAACGAAACCGAGGAGCGAACTCCAAAGCCCGTCGTTCAAGCCATCCGATTCTATCTGCGTGCCGTCGGGGCGTCAAGGCATTTTTCATGATGCCGGACGCGGCCACGTTCGCGATGGAACCAGGTGAGCGACCTTTCGTTCGCCCCCCTTCAGTGGGGCCCCTCTTATCGCTTCCCGCCCGCGCCGTCAATCATCTTTTTTGATGTCGTCGGCGCCGGCGAA
>JAKFFN010000270.1:0-11762 GCA_036675025.1 Candidatus Sumerlaeales bacterium
CATATGCGAGTTTCCCTGACGCTGCCGTTATAGAGAACACTGCCTATCAGATTCGAGTTTGTCTCATAGGTATAGCCAGCCTTAAACTCATTATCCGTGCTGTCTACAACCATTGAAATTCGGGAAGCGTTATCGTAGTTATATCCGTAAAGGGTGTAAAAAGTAGTACTGACATCCTCAATATAAACCGTGTCGTTACGCAGCAACCAGTCGAATCCTTTGTAGGTCATAAGGCCGTTAAACAATCCGCCCGTAAAGGTTTCACTGTTTGCTTCTGCGGCTGCGTTATAGGTAAATTCCCTGGTACCCGCTGAATCATCAATCGTTTCTTTTAGGCCTCGACGATTATACGTGAAGGTTACATCTGGGGTAGTGTCAGAATAATCAATAAGCGACAGTTCGCCTGCATTATTGTACTGATAGCTTGTTTCGTCGCCATCTGCCCAGTAGCGTGTTTCCAGTTTACCGCCGGGCGTGTAGTCGTAAGTGGGGCCATCTCCATCATCGTACTCTTTGAAGTCAAGCCACCCACGAAGCGGGTTATAATGCCAAGTTGTTGTACGGCTGCCATCCGTTGTAAGCGATTGGCGTCGTCCTTGCGCGTCATAAGTATAATTTTGTTCGTACGTCTGAGAGCCGTAGGTGCGCTTTAAATCGCCCGTTGAAAAGTACTCGTAGTGAACTTCGGTCGAATCAGCCAGCGTCTTCTTTTTTAAATTGCCTGCGGGATAGTACTCAAAACTTTCTTGTTGACGTGGAGTTGCGGAATCAGCGGCAGGTAGAATGATTGATGAAACCAGATCGTTATTGAAATACTCATAATCAGTTGTTCCATTGCGAGCGTCTGTTTCACTTTCCATTCGCCCATGGGTGTCGTAAGTGTAAGTTGTTTTGCTGATTTGTACGCTTGCGGCATCCAGCGCAGTAACTTCGGTTGTTCGTTTGCCGGACTTCAATTCTACGGTAGATGACCCATCAGGATTGACAGTGGTAATAGTGCTATTGCCCACACCATCCAACGCAATGGTTGTATGGGTAACTAAACCAAATTTAGATTCCCAACTATCGAGGCTGGATACACTCTTCTCCGAAGTCTGTATTACTACTGGAGTATTCAGTCCATCCTGTTGCCACTGGGAAATTGTTTGCTTTACCTTTATGGTGCCATTGTCATTTAAGACAGAGTTCTGAGTTGCTACTACTCTATCGTTACCCGCGAGATCAATGACGTTATCCCGGTCCATGTCGACAACTTTTTTGATCGCACGGCCGCGGGAATCGTATTCGAGCAGAGTAACTACACCATCCGGATCCACAGACTTCCAGAGTTGTCCCTTGTTGTTATAGTAGAACAGTTCCTGCGCTGAATCTGGATACGTGGTTCGGACAGTTCGGCCCGCCATATCAGTAAACGTTTCGACCCACTCTGTATTCGGGCACGTCATGCAGGTTGTTCCTGCGATACTTTTTGTCACCAATTGATTTCCGTCTACACGATAATCCGAAGCAGAAGGTCTGGATGCTGTTCCCGAAACAGACTTTAAATTGCCGTCCAAGTAACGCTCGGTTACAATAGTCCCCGAGTTTGGAGGTGTTTCAGCATCAACCAGAAGATTATTTCCAGGATGGGAGTGGGATGTTATGTAGTTGTAAGTGTCCTTGGACTCGATGGTATCTCCGTACCAGTCATAGACTAACGTTTCTTGAATAATTTCGGTCGCATCTGTTCCTATCCGGGTAGTGGAAAGTCGACGCCCTTCTGCATCATACGTGTATCGAAGGGTAATACCCTGTTTTGTTTCTGTTAAGACGCGGCCGAGTTTATCTTTGGTATACGTTGTCGTAACACCGGTTTTATCTGTTTCAGAGTCCGCACCGTTGCAGCAGCCGAATATGGCACGCTCCCAAGTTCCGTCAAGATATTCCGTCTTTTCGGCACGACCAAAAGAGTCGAATTCGGTAACAGTCGAACCTGCGATCTGGTAAGTGGACGCAATATCGTATACTTTCGTGTCCACCGCTACTCCGGCTTTATTGATTCTTGTAACCGTTCGGGTTCCATCTATTATGGCTGTTTTTAATCCGTTAGGAGCACCGGATTCATTCGTAACAACCAGGACCTCACCGTCATAAGCATAGCTGGTTACAGTCATGGTGCCATCAGGGTTTAACACAGACTGGTTTTTCCCGCGCATTGGCCCATCTGAAAACCGAGTTGTCACAGTAACGAGATTAGTTGGGTCAGACTCGGTTGCAGTGGGAGATAAGCAAACTATATTTGTCTCGGTGAAGCTATTGTAGACAGTATACTCCCGGCCGACAACGCTCCCGAGAACCTTTTCCACAACGAGTTTTGTAGTGACACCTGTTACAGGATCTACAGAGCGGGATGTCTCGAATACTCGAGCCTCAGAATCCAGTGCTGTGACCGGAGAATCTTCGAATGGCTCTACACGTTTAACTTCCTTGCCATCAGCATCGTAGTCATAGCGGGTCCAGTATCCACGGTGATCTACATGAGTCTTTAGCTCGGAGTATTTACCGGTCTGATTTGGATCTGTATAGTACTCCCAGGTTGCAGTGTAACCTGCATGACCTGGCAAACCAGTTTCGGCGGTTTCTTCTACTAGTTCCTTGCCCCACGGAAAAAGTTTATAGCGTTTGTGGGTACGTGACGCGATTACACCATCTCCGTCAGTCACGGTTAGAGTTACGATCCATTCTGCGTTATACGAAACCCAGGAGCTTTGCCTGAACTCAACACGCATGAATTTACCAGTTGTTGTGTCCAACGCCTGGCCGTAGCGCAAAACGCCTGTGGCGGGCGTGTATAAGAATTCATCAATCACAGAAGGTGTGCCTGATTGCGCAGTGGTAAGGCGGATTCGATTATAATCCGGCCCGGCGCCAGATACAGGATTTTCGATGGTTACAGTTTGTAATGGAGTATTGACTGGCACATATAAGCCGTTAGAGTTTTTGGTTCCTTTATCCGCATAGCCATACTGACGAATTTCAAACTTGTAAGGTGCGACAGTAACTATGTCGACCAGTCGATTATCTGTTAAGATTTGACGGAATGCAATGTCCTGATCGTAAATGATTTCTTCAGCGTAAGAACCGTGATCCAGCTGGAGGTTCTTAGGCGTTGCTGATTCCTGATGTAGAGTGAAGTCGCTGAGAATTAGCGTGGGATTCTTGTTCCCGTGGGCACCGGAGCCGATAGAACTTCTTACGATATCTGGTGACGCGCACGCCTGTCCCTTAGGCGGTGGTAGTGCGAAGGGGCGCGGCAGTCCTGTTAGGACCGGTTGAGGCTATAGCTTGATGTATTCGATTTAGGGTCTACAAGGGTCGCTAAGGGTCAATGCGGGAATTCCCCTGGCCGTTTTGGCGTGTTTATATGCGGGCATTCGTTAATAAACCCGACCCGCCAAAAGGAGAAACGCCCGCCATGCTCACCTTGCACCCCATTTCCGCAAGTCACCCCAATAGTTATGTACTTAATATATCGACTTCCGGAGTTGATCTTGTTAGACTTGCGAAATTAACTATTAGGTTTTTTTCGCCCTGTGGAAAACTCAAAAAACTTTTTTTGAAATCAAATCGCGTTCTTACAAACCTAACCCTTATAATATCAACGCTGGAGGCCGTCAAAAACAATTTTTTGGACTACAAATGCAACTCCAATGAAATCAATCGCGGAGGCCGTCAAAAACAAAACGATTCTTACAACGTAGAGCAGGAGTCCACAAGTTCCCTGTCCACGGGTATCTGGTATCCGAAACAGCGGTGGCAAGCCACCAGCAGTCCATAGGGGTGTTTTTCGGAGGCGGATGGTAAAACCCAAGCCAGCAGGGCTCCATATGGGCGTCTTTACTTTTCCTTACGGTGTCTTTACTTTTCCGGCGACTCGGATTTCCCGGTGCCAGTTTGGTAATAGCCAACGTGGGAGGATGTGCCGAAATACAGGCGGCCGTCGTGGTAGGGGCCGCCGCTTTTCAGTTCGACTGGCGATTTGGCCACCAGGGAGAGCTTATGGGTTTCCGGGTCTACGGCGGCGATGGCGTGTTCGCAGAAGACGTAGAGCTTATCGGGAGCCTGGGCAAATACGCGGGGGCCCTGTTCTGAGACTGTTATGCCGAATTCTTCGGGTACGGGTTCCTGGTGAACAACCGCCCGTTTGGCAGGATCGAAGAGGAAGAGCGTTTTGCGGTCGGCGATGCCGTAGATAAGCCCATCCGGGCGTTTGTGGAAATCCACGTATGACTGTGTGCCTGGAATGACAGCTTCATGCCACTCGACCTTTTTGCTGGCGATATCCATGATGTAGAGCTCTGCTTCGGTTGCTTTCTTTTCGCCGCCGCTGCCGGCCGACGTTGTGGTTCCGCCGAGAATTTTTCCATCCGGCAGTTCTTCCAGCGCAAACGTCGACTGGTCAGGTATCACATCAGTATCCTGCAAGAGCGTCTGCGTGGTGGCTTTACGGTCCCAGAAGAGCAGCCCACCGCCGGTATAACCATATTGGGGCGTGCCGCCCATGATGACCATGCTTTCATCGGCAAGGGCGAGCAGGGCATGGGGCCGATGGATGGTGGGGGTTACCTGGGTGTGGAACAGGGGATTTGAACCGGCGTTACCAATTACGGTGGGTACCCACGGTTTTGACGGATCCCATTCCAGCAGAAATCCTGCCCCGTAGCCTCCCACAAAAATCTTATCTTTGATCGTGGTGATCGTGTTCCACTGGCCATAGGATGCGCGGTTTTCCATGGTATCCGTTTTCGGGTCATAGGTGTAGCTGCGCATTGGGAAAGCCGTGCCACCGTAGATTGTGCCGTCCGGTGCAAGGTTCACCCCCATCAGGATAGCACCTTCGCTGGTGTAATCGAAGGTTACTGTTTTCGCGGAGGACGTTTTAGGATCGACTACCTCTAACTCTCTTTCAATGAAGTTAAGATTGCCCAGCTTCTTGCCATCCGGAAAGTCGCTGTGCCTCAGCGCCTGGCTGCCGGTGATGATCGGCTTGGGATTCGGTGTGTGCTTCTCCAGTTTACGGGCGACACCTTTATAGAGTTCGTACCAAGGGCTTTCGTCCTTGATGGCCTGGCCATAGACCTTACCATCTTTATCGCGATAAACGTAAGCACTCGTCTTGCCTCGTTCCGCATCAGGGATGAGAGCCTTGGATTTGCTGGTGGTCGGGTCCAGCGCCACGATCTGCGTAGCCGTCATACCAAGGCCAAAGTAAATCCACCCGGCATCGTCGGCGGCCATATGACGCTGATACTGCTGCCAGTTCTCTTCGTGCACGCTGCCGAAATCGCGGAATTCGCGAGCCTTTGGATCAAAGGCCACAACGCCGCTATCAGGATAGGAGACAGACCAGATCACGCCGTTATCGTCTTCGGTCATTCCCATAGACATTTGCGGGAAAGTCTTGGCAGAGAATGTAAACCCCGGCTTCGCAGGATCAAACTCTACAAAATAGTCGCCATAGTGCGTGTAAAACTTGTTCGCGCTGGATAGCAGTGATGCGTAAGGTGAGTCGCCCTTTACGTTTTCAAACGGGATTGGAAACTGCTGCGCTTTGCCTGTTTCTGCGTCGATCATCAACAGCGCGTAACCGCCGCGATTATCCATGATCAATGACAGGACAACGTTTCGTCCGTCCACCTCGGTGGCCACTGTACCCCTGTGATTACTGATAGGCGCCGCAACTCCCACATCGTAAAATCCATTACCGAGATCTTTAGTTTTTGCAGCCATGTTTGGGGAGGTAGAACACATTAATATTACTCCGCTTGCTAAAGCTGCCGCTGAAGTGAAACAGCTCGATTTGAAGCGGCTGCCAAAGCAGTCTCTCATGGTAACTCGCCTACCTTTTACAAGTTTTTCAGCTGCAGTTCCAGCCAATAGAATACTGTTAAAATAACGGGTAAGCACTGGAAGGGACAGTCAATGAGAAACATGAAATTGCAGGCAGCTCTACGAAACTTAAAAAGTAGTGGGTTTTTTAGCAGGCCACTATTCGTATAGATTCCAGAAGCCGATCCCGGCTCTGACCTCACCCGGACAACTTAGCGGCAACACAGCGTCTGTTGAGCCGTCGATTTTGTACGGCGAAAACAAAGCGTTTTCTAATGCATACGTCAGGTAGAGATCGCCCGCTACACCTGCGCCGACAATAGGGGTAGCATACGCGCTTCCGGGAATGAAATCCTTCACCTGCCGGGTCCCCTGCGCAGTTCCATCGCTCTTCCATATTTCGTGGCCGGTCGCGGGAGTCACTGCAGTGAAGTAGATTGCGTCACCTGTAGCTATAATTGGCACTATGCCAATCTGCCAGTCGCTCGAAGCCTGTTTAACTATATAAGTTCCCTGGCTTGTTCCGTCGCTTCTCCACAGTGAACGGCTTGTTCCATCGTGGGCGGTAAAATACAAAATACCGTTTAGAACCACTGGGTACCATATGTCTGCCCCGGCGGAACCGCTTCCGATTTCCTTTACCTGCATAGGAGCCGAAGTAGGGCTTGTAACCCAAAGCTCTCTGTTATTAAAGCTGCTGCCAGCTTCATAAAAGACTTTGTCTCCGGTGCTGATGATATTGGAAAATCCGACCTGACCGGATGGCGATACGACAACAGTGCCGTCTGCGGTACCGTCAGATTTCCAAAGCTGATCCTGACTGCTGTTGCGTGCAGTGAAGTAGATGGTATCCCCGACGGCGGCAAATTTCTGCACGTACGAATGTGCCGTTCCAGGTGCAATGTCTTTCACCAGGGTCGTACCGGCATCCGTGCCGTCAGTACGCCAGAGCTCCTGGCCTGTGTCCGGGTGTTCGGCGTTCATATAGATGTAGTTCCCAACCTGCAGCATGGCATCTTGCTGCGTCACGCGAATGTTTCCCACTGTGGTCGTACCGGCGGAAGTACCATCCGTTTTATATAGCCGGTTGTCATCAGCCACAAAGTAGTAGTTAGAACCCATTGCCGCAGAACTCCGGACCAGGTGCAATGGTTCAGTCGTTGTGGGGTTCAGATCCTTAACAAGCACAGTTCCAGCCGCTGTTCCATCTGTCTTCCACAGCTGATCACCGGTAACCGTATCTGAAAGCGTAAAGAAAAGCTTATCTCCAACAGGCTGAAATAGCGAAAAGGCGTATAGTGGTAAATCAGGCAGTAGCTCACTGACCAGGTCGGTACTGTTGGCAGTGCCATCGGTACGATAAAGCTTCCATCCCTCTCCATCGCTGGCGGTGTAGTACACATGCTCACCCATTAAGGTAAAATTCCCTGCACTCGTCAGCGGCTCACAAACTTGCGCGGCTACAGGTTTTATTGTTACAGACATCGCAATGACCAGAGCGGCGAAAAGTGGCAGTGTCTTCATTTGAGTCTGAACCATCCTGAATTGTAGTGGGCTGAAACAACACCTGATGGTTCTCTGACGGGAATTAAAAGGGTGCAGATGACACTACAGGCAAATTTGTTGAGAAAACTCAACCGCCTGAAAGTTAAAAACCTTCCCAGAACTGCGCATCTTCTTTCGACCCCCGCTCGTGTTCCACCAGTTTCTTGCGCAGAGCCAGCTTCGTTTCCTGCATCTCGGGCGCATCAGCCAGGTTCTTCATTTCCCACGGGTCGTTCTTCAGGTTAAAGAGTTGCGTGTGACGCGTGTCCTTCACATTGTACTCGATGAGCTTGTGCGTCCCGTCGCTAACCGCACGCTGGAGATCGCGGAAGGCGTAATACATGTCCGGATGGTGCGGCTTTTTCGGGTCCTGAAGTGATGCAATAAAACTGTCGGACTCCACGGTCTTTGGCGTCTTAATCTTCAGCATTTCGCACAGCGTAGGATAAATGTCTGTCAGGTAGGCACGCGCCGCGGCCTTCTCTCCTTTGGGAATGCCAGGCCCCTGCCAGATCATTGGCACATTTACGCTGTGCTCGTAAAGGCTTTGTTTCCCCAGCAGCCCGTGCTGGCCCACCGCCAGGCCGTTATCGCCAATAAATATGACTATGGTATTGTCGACGTTGCCGGTTTCCTCCAGCGATTCCATGATGCGCCCGACCTGGCTGTCCAGGTGAGAGATAATCGCGTAATAGTCGCGGATTTCCTTCTTTACGGCTTCAGGATCACGCGGGTGAGGCAGCAGCTTTTCGTCACGCCCGGCGAAGTGGCCGTTGTCGAAGGGGTGCTGGGGCAGGAAGTTTGGCGGCAGCTTGATCTTTTCAAGGTCGTACATGTCTACGAATTCCTTCGGCGCATCCCGCGGATCATGGGGCGCCGTGAAAGCCACGTAGAGAAAGAACGGGTCGTCGCCTTTGCTGCCGTTGATGAACTTGATCGCCGCATCGGCGAAGATCTCCGAGGAATGGCGGCCTTCATAAAGATGGTCGCAGACCATCGGCTGATCCTTCGGAACGCCCTCCGTCGGCCGGCAGGTTCCCTCGTAGTTCCCATCCGGCTTGTAATGGTTCAGCGGCACCTGCCACTGCGACTGCGTCATGCCGCCCAGCATGATTTCGTCGCCATCCTTAAAGCAGCGGTTGAGCGCCTCCACGTTGTTATGCCATTTGCCAATGCCGTAGGTCTTATAACCCGCATCGGCAAAAGTTTCGCCCATCAGCGTCACTGTCGTCGGAATTTTACTCCCATTTCTTTTCAGATTTCGCAGATGCTGGCCCGTCAGCAGCATAGCCCGGCTGGCCACACAAACTGCACCGCCCTGGCCGCCCTCGATGTAGGCATGGGGAAACGCCGTTCCGCTGGCGACGAGCTTATCCAGGTTCGGCGTAATAATCTCCTCATCACTCATCGCATTGATAGCGCTGCCGCGCATGTCGTCGGCGAACAGGATCACCACGTTCGGGCGCGACGCGGTTGTTGCAGCGTCGGCAGCCGATGCAGCCGCCAGCTGATAAGGCGCAGCCGCGCAAAAAATAAAACCTGTGGTTGCCATTACGGCACGGATCAATAAGCTCATGGTCGTCTCACTTCCTCTGCATGGCGCGATTGCTAAAGAATCTGCCGGGGCCGATGCGGGAATTGCCACAGAAAAGAGAATTCGCAAACAGAAGTGACAGTGCGAAGCCCGTGCTATAAAGTTACCTTATTGCTCATTCAGGGGAACCCCGTGTCACCTTTCTTCCTTCGCAGGTTCTGCAACATTATTTCGCCGCTGGCAGTACTTTTGCTCCTGTCAACCGCGGCAAGCGCCGCTGAGAATCAGTGGACATGGATCAAAGGTCACAACGATCCAACCACGACGGGCGTATACGGTGAGCTCGGTATCCCGTCTGAGAATAACACCCCTCGGGGAAGTGGGTTTCCTGCCCAGTGGACTACTCCCGACGGTAATACCTGGCTATATGGCGGCGCCGGAAATTATAACACCATGTGGAAGTTCGATCACGCCACCAGCAATTGGGCCTGGATGTCAGGCACTTCTACCCCTTTATTCTCGCAGCCGGTTTACGGCACGAAAGGAATTGAAGCACCCGGCAATCACCCCGGTTCACGGATAAAGATGATCTCATGGGCTGACGCCGCAGGAA
This sequence comes from Candidatus Sumerlaeales bacterium, assembly GCA_036675025.1. Classification (GTDB taxonomy): domain Bacteria; phylum Sumerlaeota; class Sumerlaeia; order Sumerlaeales; family Sumerlaeaceae; genus JAKFFN01. Next base: position 9,561 of record JAKFFN010000270.1, read on the forward strand.
ACCTTTGGCTTTATGGAGGCGTGGGCGATGGATCGCATTTTTATGCTGACCTGTGGAAGTTCAATACCCAGTCACTTCAATGGGCCTGGGTTCATGGCTCAGATCAGAATCTCCAGGCAGCCGTATACGGCGTAAAGGGCGAATCTGCCCCGGATAACTACCCCGGGGCCCGCTACGGATCCAGCGCATGGGTAGACGATGACGGGAATTTCTGGCTGTTCGGTGGCCACGGCCAAAGCTCTGAATGGGGCTGGTTGAACGATCTTTGGAAATACAACGTAAGCACCGGGCAGTGGGCATGGGTGGGGGGCACCCAGACGCCCATGGCGCCACCCAACTATGGGACCAGGGGCGTACCTTCCATGGATAACATTCCCGGTGGCCGTTCCGACTCAGCCGCGTGGCGCGATTCCGACGGCAACTTCTGGCTCTTCGGCGGCTTCGGCAAAACCATCCATACCGGCGAGACAACCACAGCCACCGTAGGCCGCCTGAACGACGTTTGGAAATACCAGCCGTCCACAGGCCTGTGGACCTGGCTCTCTGGCAGCAAGCTGGTAAATCAGCCCAGCGTCTTTGGCATGCGCGGAGTTCCCCACTCGGACAACCAACCCGGTAGCCGGATTAACATGCGTGCAACCGTTGACAAGCTTAACCAGGTCTGGATACTTGGCGGCACCGGAGGAAGTAATGACCTCTGGTGCTACAGCATGCCTCGAAACTTGTGGGTATGGGTGCATGGTAATCTAAGCGAAAATCCCTACGGCATCTATGGCACCCGGGGCATTGCCGCTCCAGAAAACACACCCGGCGCACGGTTTGGCCACGCTACCTGGCTCGATCCCCAGGGCAATCTTATGCTCTTCGGAGGCTACGAAAGTTTCGGGGCAACCAGTCGCGGCCATCTCAATGACCTGTGGACTCTTACACCCGGACACTTCAACATTCCCGCGGCCGCAGAGAGTTGGCATTACTACGAGTAGGTGACCGCGTAACATCCAGGTTATAGTAAGCGTTCGCCTCTGCCGACAAAGTTTCTTTGGGTATTCCTTTTGCTCTGGCCAGTACTGCTACCCCAATCAACCGGAGGAGATCCATCCCAATGCGCGCTGTCTGTTACCACGGGAAACACGATATCAAAGTCGACACCGTCGACGACCCGAAAATCCTCGAACCTACCGATGCCCTTATAAAAGTCACCAGCACAGCCATCTGCGGCTCCGACCTCCACATCTACGGGGGATTCGTTCTCGAAATGGAAAAGGGAGACGTCCTCGGTCACGAGTTCATGGGGATAGTGGAAGAGGTCGGGTCTGCGGTTACAAAGATAAAAAAAGGCGACCGCGTTGTTGTGCCGTTTACAATTTCGTGCGGGAATTGCTTTTTCTGCAACAAACAGCTTTATTCGTCCTGCGAAAACTCCAACCCCGACCATGAAAAGGCCGCAAAATTAATGGGCTCGGCCCCCGCTGGTCTGTTTGGCTACTCCCACCTTATGGGCGGTTACCCTGGTGGCCAGGCGCAGTATGTTCGCGTGCCCTATGCAGATGTCGGTCCACTGAAAGTGCCCGATGAACTCACCGATGAGCAGGTGCTTTTCCTCAGCGATATTTTCCCGACCGGGTACATGGCAGCGGAAAACGCCCAGATAGAACCCGGGAGTACCGTCGCGGTCTGGGGATGCGGACCCGTGGGACAGTTTACCATCAAGAGCGCCTGGATGCTCGGCGCGGGCCGCGTGATCGCCATTGACCGCGTTCCCGAACGCCTGGAGCTGGCCCGCAACGAAGGCAAAGCTGAAACGATCAACTATGAAGACGAGAAACACCTGATGGCCCTGCTCTATGACATGACCGATGGCCGCGGCCCTGATAGCTGCATCGACGCCGTAGGCATGGAAGCCCATGGCACCGGGCTTCAGCATTTCTACGACAGGACAAAACAGGCATTGATGTTGGAAACAGACCGCCCCCAGGTATTGCGTGAAGCCCTTTACGCCTGCCGCAAAGGCGGAACCATCTCAGTGCCCGGCGTCTATCTCGGCGTGATCGACAAGTTCCCGATGGGCCTCGTGGTCAACAAGGGCATCACAATCAAAAGTGGCCAGACCCACATGCAGAAATACATGGGCCCGCTACTGGATAAAGTTGCCAACGGCGACATCGATCCCGGCTACATCATCACCCATCGCCTGAACTCACT
>JAKFFN010000228.1:0-1866 GCA_036675025.1 Candidatus Sumerlaeales bacterium
GACTTGTGGCGATACTTAATACGTGTGACACTGGATCAATGTCGTCGGACACGAGAGTATCTCCTTTGTTATAATCGAAAAAATTTTGCGGCGACGGATACGGTGTTCCTTTGGAGTTAGTAGGGACCGCTAAATCTTCAATAAAGCTATTTTTCGATTTGGTACCTGCCGGGACGGCTAGGAAACTGCACCACAGGCTATAAGGTCGCACACAGACCGGCTCCTAATGAGCCAGAGAAATTAACTCGCACATGCACCGGCTCCAAAAAAAGCCAGAGACATCAAATCGCACGAGGACCGGCTCCGAAGGAGTCAGAGATTTTAGCCGGGGGTAAGGCATGAGAGCTTCCAAAGGAAGCACGAATGCCGCAGCCCCCGGATCAATCACCCCCTCCTCTGCGCTCCGAAGGTGCGCGACCCCAACCGCCCCATAAACCATCCCGCCCCTTACCATCCGAACCTGCCGAATAGGATCCAACGGCTCCGGTTTTACTTCCTATGATTGCGGCAGCGAACAATCAATTCACACGTTGTACCACCCCGTCCCCACATCACCTGCCCAGTCCAATTTGCACGGTTGGGGGAGAGCACACCGTTTGAAGCTGATTTTAAATCACCCGGTCCGAAGCTATTTCTGTTTCTTCTGGGGCTCGTGGGTGGGTCTGGCTATGCTGGCAACCCTGCAACTCAATCCGATGCATGTCATGTTTGCTGTCATCGGCTCCTATGTACTGACATTCGTGGCGGTTCCCTTCGTCCGCTGCGCCCACTGCCGTTGCCTGGTTGCCCTCCGTTTCATCTCCCCGCTAAAACAGCTTCGCCTCCTGGTCGGTCGCAAAATTCCGTGCCCAAAATGCACGAAGTCAATCAGCTGACACGTCAGATTTTCCCGTATCGCTGCACTCCGAAAGTCGATTAAGGGGCAACAAGGGTCAGTAAGGGGCGGTGCGGGAATGGCGCTGCTGCAAACCGTTTTGGTTGTCTTGTTTGACAACGGCGGCATCGCCGATGCACACAATCACAGTGGTTCAGGAGACCCCGCAATGCAGTTACCAGTACACGCAGAAAATGTCGAAATAGTTTCTCCGTATAAAAGACTGAGACTAAAAGACTTAAAAAACTGCTATTCCGGGTTTTCTCCGCGTGAAAGGTTGCAGTCATTGGATTTGCACGAAATACCACGAAAAAAATTCGACCTGTGGAAAACTCATAACCCGAAAGGTACCGCCTGATGATCTGGAGTTGCCTGCTTCACCTGGGATTTAATTTTTACGACGACCGGCCTGACTCAGAAAGTGTCAAAATCTACCCGCACCGATTGCGGGCGGATCATCTGCGTTGCGACGACTCAACCTGGAACACCTACACGCAGGCGCTGGCGGCTGCGGGAGCGAACCAGGTCATCATCGACCTTGGCGAAGGCGTGCGGTGGGACTCTTGCCCGGAACTCGCTGTGCCCGATGCCTGGAGCAAGGAGCGCCTGGCCACCGAACTAACGCGCCTGCGCGAGATGGGGCTGCTGCCGGTACCTAAGATCAACTTTTCCGCCGGCCACGACGCGTGGATGGGGGAGTACGCCCGGATGATTTCCACGCGGCCGTATTACGATTTCTGCCGCAACCTGATCGCCGAGGTCAGCGAACTGTTCGGCCGGCACGAGTATTTCCACATCGGCATGGACGAAGAGGACATGGCGAACCAGAAAGAGTATAGCCACCTGGTGATCCGGCAGCATGAACTCTGGTACAGCGACCTCGACTTCTACGCCAGCGAAGTGGCGAGACACGGCGCGCGGCCATGGATGTGGTCTGACAAAATGTGGGAGGACGAGGCCCACTTTGTGAACTGGGTATCGCGCGACATCCT
>JAKFFN010000072.1:0-11728 GCA_036675025.1 Candidatus Sumerlaeales bacterium
CGGCTGCCAGGGGACGTGCTGCAAATGACATTCCTAAAGAAACTTACCGGCGTTCTCGCTGCAGCAGTCGTGGGTCTTTCTGGCAGCGCATGGAGCTATGATGCAATGTCGCCCGCAGCTCAGATCGTAGTCAACTATACCGATGCCGCTAACGTGGGTTTTAATGATCCCACGCTGGGGGCATCGCGCAAGACGGCATTGGAATATGGGTTGAACCTGTGGGCGGCCAAACTTAAAGGCACACAGACTATTGTGGTGAATGCGTTTTGTGAATCGAAGGGCGGCACACCTACGGGCGCCGTGCTAGCCAGCGCGGGCCCGCTTTCGGCAGGGAGTTTTCCCAACAATTTCGGACGACTGGTTGCGAACACATATTACCCGACTGTCCTGGCGAACCAGTACGGCCACCAGGATTATGATACGGGCCAGAGCGATATCCAAGTTAGCGTGAATATGGACGTGGATAACTCGACGGTGCTGGGGAATATTAACTTCTATTACGGCACTGATGGAAATCCGGGGGGGCATATCGATTTTGTCACGGTGCTGCTGCATGAGCTAGGACATGGTCTTGGGTTTGTGTCTTTCATGGATCCCAGTGGAGCGCTGTTTGGTAACCGCCCTGACGGCTATTCGCGCAACCTGATCCGCATCCCTGGCGGGTCGCTGATGGCGATGACGAACGGACAGAGACAGTTGGCGATGACAAGCAATCAATTGTTCTGGGACGGCAGCTCGCTGAAGAACCGGTTTAACATGAGCACAAGCGCGCCTTATGGCAATGTTAGGATGTATGCACCTGCAGGGTACCAGCAGGGGTCAAGTGTTTCGCATTTTGACACGTCGAATTTGCCAAATCTGCTGATGGAACCGTCGTATACGACCCCAGTGCCGGGGCAACAGCACAACATGGACGTCACTGGCAACGTGCTCTATGATATCGGTTGGTACCTGGATGCCACCGCGCTGCCGGTGAGCCTTTCGCACTTTACAACTGAGTAGCAGAAGTAATGGAGCGACGGGATGGTGAAGCCGTCTCGTCGCTCTTTGTAAAACCCTTTACTCTGCGGTCGGTTTAGTCGTAAAAGGCCAGACCATGAAAGTCATTTCGTTTAATTTCCCATCCGCATTTCTGCTATTGCTTGTCGCTGCGAATGGGGCAGCTCAGCCGTCGGCCGCTGCTACCCCGCCCAACATTGTTTTTATCATATCCGATGACCACCGCTGGGATTGTATTGGCGCGGCGGGAAACCCGAATGTCAGCACGCCTAATATCGACCAGCTGGCGAGCGAGGGCATGTATTTCCGGCAGGGGACGATCCATATCCCGGCGTGCTCAACTTCCCGCGCGACGATCCTTACAGGTTTGCCGCCGCACGAACACCGGTGGTATTCTAACGAGCAGCAGTGGGCGCCACTGATTGATCCAGACGGATTCGGCATTTATACGCTGTTGCCGGAAGTGTTGCAGCAGGCTGGCTACCATACGGCGTTTACAGGAAAGTGGCATCTGCGGCCGGAACCTTGGAACTGCGGGTTCGAAACAATTGGACGGTGGATGATCGGCGGCGCGGGGGCTTACCAGAATCCGAGGCTGGCGCAGGGGCGTTCGCGAGCAACGACAACGGTTTCAGGTTTCACGCAGCGGATTTTTGCCAACGAGGCTGTTTCGATTCTTCAGGATCATGCTGCGGGCGGCACTACGAATCCGTTGTTTCTCTGGGTCTCGTTTACTGCGCCGCATGGGTCGTTTCAGCCTGTACCCGCGGCCATTGAAGGCATGTATGACGGGAAAACCCCGCAGCAGCTTGCGCCTCCCACCTTTGGTGGAGATCCCGCCGATACGCAGTTTAACCAGCAGAACTGGACGGATTATTATGAGGCAATTACGCACCTGGACCAGGAAGTGGGCCGCGTGATGGGTACAATCCGTAACACGCCCGGCCTGGCCGATAACACGCTGGTGGTGTTCCTGGGTGATAATGGTTTTATGATGGGCGAGCGCCAGCTGCATGCCAAGTATGTGCCCTATGAGGGATCGGTGCGTGTGCCGTTTATCGTGTGGGGGCCTGATGACGTGGTCGGGACAACTGGCGCCAGCTCGGCGATGGTTTCGAGTCTTGACCTGCCGCCGACATTTGCGAAAATCGCGGGCACAACGATACCTTCCAGCTGGCGCGGACGCGATATGAGCGCTGTGCTTCAGGACGGGCAGCAGCATGAATTCACATGGGCTGTCTCAGAATACCCTGATTATAACACCGCGCTGAATGGCGTGGAAGGTTACCGAACGATCAGGACAAACAGCCACAAGCTGATCTGGTATTATCCGGGCACAGGGCAGCCGGTAAAATTTCAGAATGCTCTTTATGACCTGGTTAGCGATCCGCATGAGACGAACAATTTATACGGCCAGGCGAGCGTGGCCCAGGTGCAGGCGAATCTTGAGCAGTTGCTGACCGACTGGCGGACAGCAACCGGGGATGATACCTGGCTGATGCAGCAGCCGCTGGCCGACTTCGAAAATCCCAATACCGGGGTGAACGAGTGGAAGTCGTATGCAGAGGAATGATTTAGCCTGGCGCTGTATCGCCCCCCACTGAGGAACGGGTTTTGCATGCGGTCTGAACATCTTGTAAAAGGGGTTTTCCATGGCAACCATACGTAAAGCACACACTGTCTGGTCGGGTGATCTGAAGTCTGGCACTGGCGAGGTGACGTTTGATTCATCCGGGATTGGAAGCCACGGAGTGACGTGGAAAGCGCGGTCGGAAGAGTCTGGCGGGCTGACAAGTCCCGAAGAACTCATCGCGGCGGCGCATTCTTCGTGCTTCTCCATGGCCCTGTCTAATGAGCTGGGCAAGAAGGGTCACACGGCCGAGAAACTGGAGACGACGGCCGAGGTGGATTTTGTGCCGGGTACCGGTATTACTACATCCAAGCTGTCCGTTGTGGGTAAGGTAGCGGGGCTGAGCGCGGAGGAGTTTGAGGAGTTTGCCCAGGGCGCCGGCAAAAATTGTCCGGTTTCGCAGGCGCTCAAGGGCATCAAGATAGAAGTCAAAGCGCGGCTGGAGTAACAGGATGGTGTGGCGCCAGGCCCTGCCTGGTTAAACAGCCTAGCTGATAACCACGTGAGCCTCGGCGAATCCACTGCCGGGGTAAACAGCGCGCGGGGTAGGTTTGTCGGGCAAAAGGGCCAGGTTGTTGGTGTTGGCCAGGAGCTCCTCCATTACCACGCGCAATTCCATACGGGCGAGCGGCGCGCCCGGACACCAGTGGATGCCGGCGCCGTAGAGAAGGTTCTTTGAGTGGTCGCGGCCCCACTGGAACTGGTCGGGATTTTCAAATACCTTTTCGTCGCGATTGGCTGAAACCCAGAACAGGGTAAGGCGTTCGCCGGCGGCGATGTGGCGTCCGCCGATTTCGACGGGGCAGGTAGTTTTGCGGCGGTTAGTAACAAGCGGCCCGTGGATTCGCAGGATTTCTTCGACGGCCTCGGGCAGTTTTTCGGGGTGCTCGCGCACTTCCTTCTGCAGGTCCGGGTTGTCTGCGAGGTAGTGAACAAGAATTCCCACCGCGGCGGATATGGTGCCGACTTCGCCGCCGGTCCAGTTGCGGAGGATGCTAACGATCTCCTCCTCTGCCAGCGGCCGGTCGTTGACCTGGCTGCGCATGAGGCTGGTGATTACATCGTCAGGGGCGCCCGGGCCGGCAGTGCGGCGGGTCTCGAGCAGGTTATGGATGAAGCCTGAGTATTCCGCCGCGACGTCCTTGAGCACGGTGCGGTCTTGTGAAAGGGTGGCCGCGTGGTTTTTGTGCATCCACTGGCGGAGGGATTCCTGCATTTCAACCGGCCAACCGAGGAATGCGCATTGGACCTGCAGGGCGTATTTCATGGCGAAGTCGCTGATGAACTCCACCGATTCACCGCGCGTGAGTTCCGCTACAAGTTTTGAAGCCAGGGCGCGGCATTTGGGCTCGAAGGCAGCCATGGCTTCATCAGAAAAGTAGGGCTCAATGACTTTCCGGTACTGCGAATGTTGGGGCGGATCCATGCTGTTTGGAACGGAAACATTGTTTGAAACTGTGCTGCTGAAGGTGTCATGGTCTAGCAGTACCCTCAGGATGTCCTCGTGGCGAAACAGCGACCATTGCAGGAAGTCGCTGTAGGCGACCGGGCATTTCTGGCGCATGTCGTCATATGCAGTTAACTGATCTTCAAGCACATGCTCCGCACGCGGATCCCAGTCGGGTATAGGGTGGTCCATGGATCTCCTCATCAAAGAAAGGGTATGTTTGTTCGAGAAGAATCCAGAAGCAAACTGCAGACCACCTCAATATAAACCTAAACGCGGCAGTGGACTGATTGCCGCCGCAGGGCCAAAATTCGGGGTGCGGCGGCAGGTTGGCTTTTGTTTACTCGTTACTAGGCAGTGCGGCATGTTTGCCACGCTCTGTGGCGTTGCGGCACGGTGGTTGTAGAGAGTCCAGCGACTTCCGGGCTTCCTTCAGTCGCCTGGGCACACATGCTCACAATGACTTTAGACCCTGAGGTGATTCGCCTGGGGGCGTTTAGAATGTACCGCTGATGGACTGTTTTGACTGGAACTGTGTTGCGCCTTTTTTGGGTTTGGCCGAGTTCGAGGTGGAGACCGATGTGGCGGCAGGGGCTACCAGGTTCAGGAACTGGTCGTTGAGGTTATCGCCGATAAGGGTGATGAGAACCTGCGTGGGTGATACAAGCTTAGATTGCGTCTTTGCGATGGCTTCGGCGTCAGGAGAGAAGTTGCCCAGGTTTTGCTTCGCGGAGATTTTGGCTTTCAGTTTTAGCTTACCCTTATCCCACCGCATGGAGATGGTTTTTTTCCAGGCGATGTTATTAAACACGGTGGTGTTATTGATTTTCACCGATGTGTCGCCGGGCAGGTAGTTGGGGTCTTCCGACAGCCGGAATGACGAGGATGGGCCAAGGGGGAAGCTGCCCTGGATGAGCGTGTTGGGGCTGAAACCGTCAGCTTCCAGTTGGGTAATGTCCGCTTCCATTGTGGTAGTAAGCGAGAAGCCAAGGGCAGTAGCGCATCCGTCGCCGGCCAGGCAGTTGTCTTTGATGGATAGCTGGTGCTTGATGCTCGCTTTAGTAACGTTTCCGGCGCTGGCGGTGGCGGCGAGGGCCAAAAGGACGACCAATGTTATCAGGCATTTCATTTTAATGCTCCAGTTGTTTAATGGCTACGAGTTGAATGGCAGGTTGCGGCCGTGGTCAGGGCAGGCTGGAGGCGGCGTAGGAGTACACGGCGCCGTAACCTCCGCGGGTGCCGCCGATGACGATGCGGTTAAGGAAATACTGGCGCACGGTAAAGGCTTCCTGTACGGGGATAGTGTTGAGCAGACTACCGGTCTGGAGCGTGGCACCGTTTGCCGGGTTCATGCGGTCGTACATCAGGGTTCCTCCAGTGGAAACAGGCCCTGCGCGCCATGTGAAGATGACATCCCAAACGCCAGTTGATGGGTTAAACAGCTCTATCGGACTGTTGGCCCAGTTGACAGGGGTTGAAGTTTCGGCGGTACTGGTAGTTGCGTTCACCTTTGCCCATCCTACCGACCCATCCCAGTTCAGGCGGGAAGAGTAGACTCCGCTGTGCGAATTGCTGAAGATTGAGCCTGTCATAATGAAGCCGGGCGAACTGTTTTGAAGTGGAACGATTTCTTCAAACTCGCTATAATTATACGCTGATCCGTCAGGCGGCGGTGAGACGGGTAGCGTGAGAGTCGTAGTCCAGTCGAGATTGAAATTCTCATCAACGCGCGTGGCTCGGGCGTTGGTGCTGCCGACAACATAACCGCCGCCGCTGGCCGGTTGCACTGTCCAGCCAAAGCCATCAAGATCCAGGCTGGTGGTCGTAACAAGTTCTCCGGCTGCGTTGAACCTTACCAGGGCAATATTGCCGACAGTGTTGCCTCCCACCGCAATAAAACCGCCATCGGTGGCAGGGCAGATGCCGCCTAACGTTACGCCGCCGCCAATCTGGCCAAAGCGTTCTGATACCAGCTGGCCGGTTTTATGAGTTTGCAGGGTGTAGTAGTGGCGCATTCCATTGCGCTGCCCGGTGGCCGCAAGGAAGAAACCGCTGGGGTTGCTTGGGGCGCCTACGGTTGTAAAGGTCTTCCAGAACACATCAAGCTGGGTGAAGCCATGTTGTTCGGTTGTATGGGTGGTAGTCCATTCGTGCTGGCTAAGGTCATTAAACCCAGTTATGTATAGCTGGGTGCTGCTGGTCTCAAAGAACTTTGTACCGGCAATTACGTAGCCGGTTGGGTAGTTTGAGACAGCTTTCCAGCCCGAGTGATCTTTGCCGGCCTCCCATACGTATGTGTTCTCAAAAATTGGTTGGGCCTGCGGAGAAGCCGAGAAAGATAAAAGGATTCCGCACGCCGTCAGCAGCTTAGGAAGTCTCATCATGGTGTCCTGCTTCTAACTGAGAAGGTGGTTGTTAAATGAGGGTTAATGAGTAGATGAGGGGGCGGCGTTAACAGGATATGCAGGACGGGGTGGTTGTGCTATTCGCGCAACGGGATTTTCTGCCGACTTGTCAGTCAAATACTGACAGTGTAAGAAAAGTCAATGGCAAACTCAGGACAACCGTCTGCGACCATAACAGTTGCTGACTCGCAAAGCGAAAATCGTTGGCTGGTGGTGCTAGTTCATTGACTGCTCTACTGCGCGGTAGAATGGCGCACCCGGCCCGGCAGGGCTTCCGCCTACCCGGAAGATGCTGCCTCGGCTTACGGTGCCGTTGGTGGCATTATAGATGGCCATGTTTGCGACTCTACGAGCGGCCTCATTGTCAACTTTCATGTTATTGAGGGTGCCGCCGAGGTTGTGGTGGGCGCCGTCAGGGCCGGCGCTTTCCAAGGCGTACCAGATAGGCTTGTTATGGGGATGGCTCCAGATTGCGGCAGCAGCGCCAGAGTTGGCAGAACGGGGGCTGTACCAGTAGTAGTCAAACCAGGCGTTCTCTTCATATTGAGAGAAGGCGGTTATGGGAGTATAGTTTTCGAGGTTGTTACCCTGGTAGGTGCCTTTGCCTTTGAACGGATCACGGAACGAGGCCTTGCTGGTGAGATAGGCGATCGGGGTAGACAGGCGCTCGAGGGTAAGTTCCCACGCGGCACCGCTGCTGTTAATGTTGAAGGCTCGGGACGAGCTATTGCCGTAGATGTAGATGTTGTTATCGATATAGTAGGATTCCATGCCGGTGGCAATGGTGCGATGGTCAGCGCGGGCGCGCGAGATCTTGGCGCGGGTCTGGGCTTCGAGAAAGTTCGGTACGGCTATGGCCGCGAGTATAGCAATGATGGCGACAACGATGAGCAGTTCGATGAGGGTAAAAGCTTTTTGGCGGCGCGGGGCAACGGGGGATCCGTACATGGGTGGCTCCTGAACAATGATTTTATCGGGCTTGCGGGCTGCGTTAGTAAAGAACTTACAGATTCGGAAGCACATAATAGCGAGAGTTAATTTATGTTTGTATCAAATGTGTGACAAATGGTTTGGGGGCTGACAAATGCAGGCTCCTGCTCGGTTTCAGCTTGCACACGCGGGCATTATGTCTAGCGGTAAAACTTAACAGGGCTTTAAAGCTTCAGTCCGATAATAACTGGTGGAGGAGTACACCTCAATGCACAACCGTATATCCAGTTTGATAGCTATTGTCGCCTTTTCGGCACTGGCTTTGCCCGCGGGGGCGCAGCACGGCTGGTCAGGCCTGACAGCGGTTCATTCCGATGCTCTGACTGATACTTCTCTGGACGAAGAGCCGCGGCTTGCGGTGGATGAACATGGAAATGCTGTCGCAATCTGGCTGAAGGCTGGCGGTGTAGGCGAAAATCCTTCCTCTGCAGATATTAAAGTGGCCAGTAGTTTTAACGGGGGCGCAAGTTTTCGGCCGTGGGCTTTGCTGAACCTGGACGCGGCCACCAATAATGCTGTACTTGCGGCTGACGTGGTATATGCGGGTAGCAACAACTGGCTTTGCCTTTGGGTTACGGCCGGCGAAGGCAGCAGTAATATCCAAATGGCGCGTTCTATCAATAATGGACTTACCTGGAGCGTGCCGGTTACCCTCTATACCGGCGAGCTGGCCAACGAGGTTGATATTGCATCGGACAAAGCTGGAACGATCATAGCAACATTTCGTACGCAGCTGCTTCGCTCTACAGATTTTGGCATGACGTGGGAGCCGCTGACGGAAAAGTTTCCGGTTAATGCCTTGTTTCCCACAGAGGCCCGCGGCCTTTTGGAAGCACGGATTGCCACGAATGGAACAGACACATGGATACACGCCTACTCCACCTATTGGGGCACCTTTGACCGGTTTGTGACCGTGCAGGCGAAGGTCTCTCATGATAACGGGCAAACCTGGGCGGCCTCACTGGGCGAATCTATTTTCAGTCAGCAGCCTAATGTGCTGGGTGATGTGGCCATGCTTGGGGATACCGCGGTGGTGGCTTTCAGGTATTACCAGATACCGTCGGTTTTCGTTTCCAGTGATGAAGGCGATACATGGTCATCGCGGGTGACTGTGCACGAGCCTGATTTCTCGGGTTACGCGACCAATATGTGGCTGGCTGCGGCAGAAGATAAGTGGACGCTTGTGGCGCAGAACCTGTTTAACGCGAAAATGGAATCGTATGTAACCACGGATCCGCTTTCATGGAGCCAGCCGGCGTATATCACTTCGGACAACGCCAAGGAAGATGTCGCAGCACTGGCACCGCTGCCGGGTGGAAATGTGCTTGCCCTGCTGCAGACTACGCGGGATGCTGCCGGTAATGATGGACCGGACTTTGACATTTACAGCCTGATCCGCGATACGGGAGGAGTACTTCCGCCAGATGAACCTGCCAGCCTGGCACTGGAAAGCAGCAGCCTGCCGAAGCTGAAGGTAAAGAAGAAGACCGGTGCAGGCATGCTGACGTGGAAGGTGACTGTGATTAACAAGGGTGACCAGGATGCGGATTCGATCGTTGTGCGCTTCTGGCAGTCGGCTGATGTCAGCTTGAACAACAGCGATACGCTGTTGGCTGAGAGCGTCGTGAAGCCAATCCCGGCGGCTAAGCCGGGGAAGAAGGCAAAAAAGAAAAAGGCGAAGCTGAAAGCTGACGTGGGAGCAAGCACGTCGGGTTTTATAATCGCTGAGATCTTGAGTCCCGGGCAATCCGCAGAGTCAATCCTTGCAATGCCTTACTAAGTCGTTTCTATGATGGCCGCCGCAGCCCGATGAATGGGGTTGCGGCGGTTTTTTGTTGGCCACAAAAAGGCACAAAGGGATTAAGGTACACACTGGCGCCGGCCGGAATTGGTGACTATTATTAACGCAGAGGCGGGGAGCGGCAGAGGGCGCAGAGGAATGGAGGCGAGTTAAGGGGAGAGAGGCGGATTGCATCGGGTGCCGGGGAATAGTGAAGAGCGATCATGCGGGACTATCGTTCGAGCTAGTGCCCTCAGGTAATCACATCCGACTGTAATTGTGAAGACATCGGCCTGAAATCGTTATGGATGGGTATTCCTGCACTTTCGTGTAATCCGCAGCATATCGAGGTGGGCTTATGCCAGTTTATCGCTCTAAAACTACTACCGCTGGTCGTAACATGGCTGGCGCGCGCGCGCTCTGGCGTGCCACGGGAATGAAGGACGGCGACTTCAACAAGCCCATCATCGCGATTGCGAACTCCTTCACGCAGTTTGTTCCGGGCCACGTGCACCTGAAAGACCTGGGGCAGCTGGTCGCGCGGGAAATTGAGCGGGTTGGCGGCGTAGCCAAAGAATTTAACACTATTGCCGTAGACGACGGCATTGCCATGGGCCATGACGGCATGCTTTACAGCCTTCCGTCGCGCGATATTATCGCCGACTCAGTAGAGTACATGGTGAACGCCCACTGCGCAGATGCGATGGTGTGTATCTCCAACTGCGACAAGATTACGCCGGGAATGCTGATGGCGGCCATGCGGCTGAATATCCCGGTTGTGTTCGTATCGGGCGGGCCGATGGAAGCGGGCAAGACCAAGCTGTCTGACCACAAGCTTGACCTGGTGGATGCCATGGTCATCGCGGCTGATGATACGGCAAGCGACGAAAAAGTCGAAGAGTATGAGCGGTCGGCGTGCCCGACCTGCGGATCGTGCTCGGGCATGTTTACGGCGAACTCAATGAACTGCCTTACGGAAGCGCTTGGGCTTTCGCTGCCGGGTAATGGTTCGATGCTGGCTACCCATGCTGACCGCGAGAAGCTGTTCCTTGAGGCGGGGCGCCGCATTGTCGACATTGCCAAGCGCTATTATGAAGAAGATGATGCCAACGTGTTGCCGCGTTCCATTGCCACGTTTGAAGCTTTCGAAAACGCGATGGCGCTCGATATCGCCATGGGCGGATCCACTAATACGATTCTGCACCTGCTGGCTACAGCTCAGGAAGGCGGCGTGCCATTTACATTAGCGGATATCGACAGGCTTTCCCGGAAGATTCCGCAGCTTTGCAAGGTGGCGCCGAACACGCAGAAGTATCACATGGAAGACGTGCACCGGGCCGGCGGCGTGATGGGTATCCTGAGCGAGCTGAGCCGCGCCGGGCTACTCCATAAGGACGTGCCCACGATCCACAGCCGGACCATACAGGCAGCCCTGGACCAGTGGGATATTACGCAAACACAGTCAGAGGAAGTTAAGAATTTCTACATGGCCGGGCCTGCCGGAATACCTACGCAGGTGGCTTTCAGCCAGGATACGCGGTGGCCGAAACTGGATGCGGATCGGGCGGAAGGCTGCATTCGCAGTCTGGAGCATGCGTACAGCAAAGAAGGCGGCCTTGCAGTTCTCTATGGTAATCTTGCCCAGGATGGCTGCGTGGTTAAAACTTCAGGCGTGGATGAGAGTTGCTGGGTGTTTGAGGGACCGGCGCACATCGTCGAAAGCCAGGACCAGGCGGTTTCAGACATTCTCAGTGGCAAGGTAAAGGCCGGTGATGTGGTAGTTATCCGGTATGAAGGACCGCGGGGCGGGCCGGGCATGCAGGAGATGCTTTACCCGACCAGCTACTTGAAATCCAAGGGCCTTGGCAAGGCATGCGCGCTGCTGACGGATGGGCGATTCTCAGGGGGAACGAGCGGGCTGTCCATCGGGCATGTGTCGCCAGAGGCGGCGGCCGGCGGGAACATTGCGCTGATTGAACAGAGCGATATCATTCGTATTGATATTCCGAAACGCCGGATTGACGTCGTGCTGAGCGATGAGGTGCTGGCTGAGCGTCGCAAGGCCATGGAAGCGAAGGGCACGGCTGCCTGGAAGCCGGCGGTGCCGCGGCCTCGTAAAGTGACAGCTTCTTTGAAGGCTTACGCCATGCTGGCAACCAGCGCCGACAAGGGTGCTGTTCGCGATTTGTCGATGCTGGATTAGTGTGGTGTAACTTGGATTAGCAGGAAACTGTGGTCGCGCTCCTACATTATAGGATTAGTCGTCCTTTCAGGACGGGGGCTTTGGGGGAACGTAACCCAGGACGGCGACGCGCATGATCCTGGCGGATCGGCACGTCTTGTCCTGGGCTTTCTTAGAAGTCCCTGCGGGACGAAGCTTTTTAGAAGTCCCCTGCGGAACGAAGCTTTTAGAAGTCCCCTGCGGAACGAAGCTTTTAGAAGTCCCTGCGGGACGAAGCTTTTTAGAAGTCCCCTGC
>JAKFFN010000271.1:0-1859 GCA_036675025.1 Candidatus Sumerlaeales bacterium
CTTTTTTATGAAATTTGCCTTGTGAAACCTTCCATTTCCACGGGTCTCACTGGCGCAGACGTCTTCGAACTGCTGGGCTCGATGCGTTTTGCCGTCAGCTTGCTGATGTTCATCTGCGTGGCAAGCCTGATCGGCACCGTGCTGCAGCAAAACCAGGCGGCCAATACTTACATCGATAAGTTCGGGCCTTTCTGGTTTTCTGTCTTCGATAAGTTTTCCATCTGGCATATTTACAATAGCTGGTGGTTCCTGCTGATCATGGCCTTCCTGGTGGTTTCCACCTCGATCTGCGTGGTGCGCAACTCGCCCAAAATGGTGCGCGACGCCCGGTCGTTTCGCGAATATATTCGCGGCAGCAGTCTGCGCTCATTCCACCATAGGGTCGAAACCACCAGCAGCGCCAGCCCGGCTGAAAGCTTGTCGCGGATCCAGCAATGGCTGAGTTCGCAAGGCTATAAGTCCAAGGTCCGCCAGGATGGCGACAGCCTGTTGTTGGCAGCCAAGAAAGGAAGTGCAAATCGCCTGGGTTATATCTTCGCGCATACCGCCATTGTGGTGATATGCATAGGCGGCTTGCTCGACAGCGAGCTTCCGGTACGCTTGCAGGTATGGCTGGGCGGCAAGGTGCCGATTACCGAAAACATGCTTATCTCGCAGGTTCCCGATTCAGGACGCTTGTCGGCGGGCAACCCCAGTTTTCGTGCCAATATGTTGGTTTCAGAGGGCTCGCAAAGCAGCACTGGTGTCGTCAGCGTGGACGAAGGGGTGCTGGTACAGCCGTTGCCCTTCACGCTGAAGCTCAATAAGTTTGTTGTTGACTACTACTCAACCGGCATGCCCAGCAGCTTCAAAAGCGAGGTCGAGGTTACCGATCCGGAAACCGGCAAGTCATTCAGCCAAACCATCGAAGTCAACGAACCGCTGCGCTATAAGGGTGTAACGGTTTATCAGTCGAGCTTCGATGACGGCGGCAGTAAATTGCAGTTGGTGGGTTATCCGCTGACCGGTGCGCGTAATCAGCCCTTTGAAATCAATGGGGTTGTGGGCAAGCCAACGGAAATTACCGTGGGTAGCGGTGCTCAGCAGACTCCCCTTACCATCGATTTTTCCGGCCTGCGTGTCATTAACGTCGAGAATCTCTCCGGCGATATACCGCCCCAGCCTAAAGAGATGATGGATCACGTGGCTTCGGTGACGGGCAGCGCAGCCGGCGCAAAGAACGAAAACATGAAGAACGTCGGCCCTAGTGTCCAGTACCGCATAGTTGGAAGCGATGGACAGGCTCACGAGTACACCAACTACATGCTGCCTTTGATGCTCGACGGCAGCATGGTGTTTTTGGCTGGCGTACGGGAAACGGCGTCGCAACCCTATCGTTATATCCGTATTCCGGCCGATGCCGACAACTCCATGGACGAGTTCATGGCACTACGCGCGGCGCTGGCCGATCCGGCTCTGGTGCATCAGGCGGCCCAGCGTTTTGCGCAAAAGAATGCAAACCAGGAAATGCAGCAGCCCTTGCTGCAGAAAGCGGCCGTCGGAGCCCTGGAAACTTTCTCCAGAGCGGGGTTTAATGGCATTATTGAAAAGGTGCCGGAGCAGGATCGCGAGAAGGTGCTGGGTTTTGCGGTTCCCATGATCCAGCTTTCCCTGCTTGAGTTGCGGGATATCGTACGCATGCAATCGGGCAAGCCGCCGGTCGATCGCGAGGGCGCAGCCGCCGAGGAAGCCGACAAATGGCTGCAAATGTCTTTATTGGCCCTGGCGAATCTGCCCGATTATCCCGCACCGGTTTTCATGGCATTAAAGGGTTTCGAGCAGCTTGAAGCCAGCGTTTTCCAGGTCGCGCGCAGCCCAGG
>JAKFFN010000214.1:0-1858 GCA_036675025.1 Candidatus Sumerlaeales bacterium
GCCTCACCGGCTTCAAACACATCGCCAACCTCATGCGCGAGTACGAGCAGCCTGGCGCCGACGGCCAGCCACAGAAGCAATACCTCTACGGCTGCGAGGAGAGTTACGGCTACCTCGTCGGCACCCACTGCCGCGATAAAGACGCCATCGGCGCGTGCTGCGTCGTCAGCGAGATGGCGCTGTGGGCCAAGACCCAGGGACTCACCCTCGTCGACCTCCTCCACCGCCTCTACCAGAAGTTCGGCGTCCACGTGGAAACCCAGGTCAGCAAAACCATGCCCGGCCTGGCCGGCATGGCTGACATGGAAAACCTGATGACCCGCCTCCGCGAGAACCCGCCCGCCGACCTCGCCGGCATCAAGGTCGCCAGCGTCACCGACATCGAGCTCGACACCCACACCGACCTCCGCACCGGAGACAAAGCCAAAGGCCCCGGCCTGCCCAAGAGCAACGTCCTCATCTTCAAACTCGAAGACGGCAGCACCGTAGTCGCCCGCCCATCCGGCACCGAGCCCAAGATCAAGTTCTACTTCATGGTGGTCGACCGGGAAAACCTGCCCATCAGCGAAGGCGACCTCACCACCCGCCTGGCCGGCTGCCAGGCGAAAGACAAAAAGCTGCAGGAAGCCTGGCTGAAAGCGATCGAGTAGCGGGGCTTTTGCCGCTGTTTTTGGAGCCTTTCTTTTTGACGGCATCCCGCACTGAATTTACAGCAGTTACGATGCGATTCTCAAAAAGCCGGAATGGTGTATTTTTGAAGGCCTCCTGCGCTGAGTGTACTTGAGTTACGGCGGCATTTTTTTCTGCGGCAAACTTTTTTTCGAAAAGTTTTCCACAGGCTGAAAAAAAATTAACTCCAATTTGTGTAAGTCGAGCGGCGCCATACGTTTGGGTTGATCTATTAAGTACATAATTAAGTTTGCCAGAGCAGAGACGTGAGAGGGGTGCGTAGCGCTACATTGGCGCGGCGAGAGGTGCTGCAGATCGTTCATCTTACGTGGCTCCTGGGTTTAACGGTTTGTTTACCAGAAAGCACTAAGCCGTATCAAAACCCGGAGCGCCATTCCCCCACGGCCCCTTACAGACCCTTACGGGTACAGAAACTTGATCTGCCGAACTGAACATGCTGAGGTGCAGACCCCATTTGCGCAGAAGGGACAGGCGTGCGCGTCACCGGATTTCACAAGATACGTCTGAAACCCCCGATTAACCATCCCATTTTCGCGGCGCAGCCGCACACAACGTCCTGTAGGGACAAAGTATGATAGCCCAGGGTCAGGAGCGAGGCCGCCTCAGCGGCCGACCTCCGCAGCCCTGGGTCCTGTCCCCCCCAAGAGTCCAGCCCTGAAAGGGCCCGCGAAGCACCAATCGCAATCCGCTGCCAAAGACACTTAAAGCAACGATCTCTTCACCGGGAACAGAGGTTTTACCTGTCCCTGGTTTTCCCACGCAAAGCCAGAGCGGCGCGGGGTCGCCGCGCTCCAGAACGTTGGCGGGCGCTTCGCGGGGAAGGTTGTTAGTGGGTTTTCCAATAGCGCCAGCAAGCGGGCGCACTCCGAGAAGGTGCCTTTCGCGACAGCGGCGCTTCGCCAGTTCCGACCTTGTTCGCAGGGGCGGAGCCCCGACCTCATACCAGCCTGGGCCAAAGGCCCAGGTTCTGACCATCTCCCTTCTCAGGGCTGGAAGCCCGACTCAAAAGCGTTTCGAACCAGGCCAGCCGCCTTCTACTTTCCGTCCTCCACTTTCTACTTTCTACTTTCTACTTTCTACTTTCTCCATTCTACGTTCTCCATTCTCCACCCTTGACTCTCCCCCATCCTGCCGTTTACCTGCCCCATCATGTCCATCCCACAACTAG
>JAKFFN010000217.1:0-1834 GCA_036675025.1 Candidatus Sumerlaeales bacterium
TGCCTTCCAACACATACATTGCGACCGTGCTGGCGATATCGAATGCGGGGCTGGTGCCGGTACTGGTTGAGCCGGACCTGGATTGCTGTAACCTTTCGCCTGCGCAGGTGGAAAGCCACATTACTAATAACACCGTGGCGATCATGGCTGTGCATTTGTATGGCCGGGTGGCGGATATGAAAACCTTGCGGGAAATCGCGCAGCGACACAGCATTAAGCTGTTTGAAGATTGCGCGCAGAGCCACGGCGCCCGGCAGAATGGCATCATGTGCGGCAACCTGGGTGATGCGGCGGCGTTCAGCTTTTACCCGGGAAAGAACCTGGGAGCGCTGGGCGACGCCGGGGCAATTACGACAAATGATGATGCGCTTGCGGAAAAACTGAGGGCGATGCGTAACTATGGGTCTCATAAAAAATATGAGAACCTGCTTAAGGGCATGAACAGCCGCCTGGATGAGATACAGGCGGCGTGGCTGAACGTGAAGCTTCCTTATCTTGAAGCGGATAATGTACGCCGGCGGGAGATTGCGCGGCGCTACCTGGAGGCGATAAATAATCCTGCAGTTCAGCTGCCGGATAGCCCGAAGGACGAGACGGAACACGTGTGGCATCTTTTTGTGGTGTGCTGCGGAAACCGGGAGGAGCTGCAGCGCCACCTGGCGGATAGCGGGGTGCAGACGATGATCCACTACCCCATTGCCATCCACCACCAGTCAGCCTACGAGGAGATCAGGGAGTTGGACCTGCCGCTTGCCGAGCAACTGTGCAGGACGGTGCTTAGCCTGCCGATCAGCCCGGTGATGACGGATGACCAGGTGGAGAGAGTGATTACGGCTGTTAATGCATTTGCACCGTGAAAATGGTTCTGGACATGACCGCAGCTGCGGCTAAGAAATTTTGCCTATCATGACCCTGATCAGCCTGGTTATACCCGTTTATAATGGCGCCGGAACTATCGAGCGGCTTTGCCATGCCATTCGCAGTGAAATCCGCGAGTACCGGATCGAAATCGTACTGGTAAATGACGGCAGCAGGGATGACAGCGACGCCGTTTGTACACGTCTGGCAACAGAATCGGATGACATCGTTTTCGTGTCGCTGCGCAAAAACTTCGGCGAGCACAACGCGGTGATGTGCGGCCTGAATTATGTAACCGGCGAAGTGGCTGTCATACTGGACGATGATTTCCAGAACCCCCCATCCGAAATACTGAAGCTGGTGAAGATGGCGGAGGGTGGCTTTGACGTGGTCTATTCGAAATACGAACATAAACAGCACCACTGGTTTCGAAATGCAGGCAGCCGGTTGAATGATGCTTTCGCGACATGGCTGCTCGGAAAACCGCGGAACCTGTACCTTTCCAGCTTCAAGGCTATCCGCCTTGAGGTTATCCGGGAAATTATCAAATACCGGGGACCGTTTCCCTACGTGGATGGTCTTCTGCTCCGGGTGACAAACAACATCGGGAGCACCTACGTGGAGCACGCCAGGCGGGAGGAAGGGCGTAGCAACTACACGCTGAAGAAGCTGATTTCGCTGTACCTGAACATGTTCCTGAACTTCTCGATCAAGCCGCTGCGGCTGTTTACGATGACTGGATTTGCTCTGTTTACGCTTGGCATTGTGCTGTCGATTTACTTCATAATCGACAAAATCCTGAACCCGGATATGCAAATCGGATGGACGTCGATCATCGTGACCATCCTGATCTTCAACGGAATCCAGCTAATGTTCTCCGGCCTGATCGGGGAATACCTGGGCAAAAACTACCTGGACCAGAACGGAACACCGCAGTGGGTGGTGAAGAAGGTGGTAGCCAAACAAATTGGCGGAT
>JAKFFN010000205.1:0-51046 GCA_036675025.1 Candidatus Sumerlaeales bacterium
CAGCCCATGCTTACTCCATCAGAACTTGAAGAACTGAAGACAGCAAAGCGCCTGCTCGAAAGCGAAGGGCTGGCGGTACGCCTGCAGAACATGGTAGGCAAGCCGATTTCCGAAGGTGTATCATGGCTTCCGGAAAAGTGGCGGGATAAAGTCAACACCGCTGCGGAAGTCGCTCTGCGAAAAGCCCTGGATGTTGCAGTAAGCAGCCTCGATGCGGAAGCAGTGGCATCAGGCCGGTCCAATAAAACCCACAAATTTATGGCCGCTGCCAGCGGTGCGTTTGGTGGCGCATTCGGCTTGCCCGCTCTTGTGGTGGAGTTGCCTGTCTCCACGGCAATTATGATGCGGTCGATAGCTGACATAGCCCGGTCAGAGGGTGAAGATCTCAACAGCCTCGAATCAAAAATGGCCTGCGTAGAAGTGTTTGCCCTGGGCGGAACAGGTAAGGGCGACGATTACGCCGACGCCGGTTACTACGCGGTGCGCACTGTGTTGGCACAGCAGGTGACTGAAGCTGTCCGCTACCTGGCGCAGGGCGGCGCAGCGCGGGCGTCGGCCACACCTATTGCCCGTCTGATCTCAAGTATCGCCAGCCGCTTTGGAGTCGTGGTGGGGGAGAAGGCGCTGGCCGCTTCAATACCGGTAGTTGGCGCTGCCGGCGGCGCCATGATCAACACCCTGTTTATCGATCACTTCCAGGATGTGGCGCGCGGGCACTTTATTGTACGCAGACTTGAAAAGAAGTACGACAAGTTTACCGTGCAGGAAGCTTTCGAATCGCTGTCTGGTTAATTCTTCTCTGCGTGCTCAGGCGCCCAGTGGCCCATGTAGATGCCGATTTCTGCAGCCCATGCTTTCATATAAGGGTCCAATCGCCGTGCTGCCCGCAGGTTCGAAAGAATTATGTCTTCAGTTCCAGGGTGCGGATGAAGCATCTGCAGCCGCGCCTTGATGCTTAGGTATTCGGAGTGATCATGGTTATGTTGGATGAGACTTAGCACGTCATTGGCTTCGTATAGCAGTTGCTGGGCGTCGGTCGTTTTACCCTGGCGGGCAGCAACCCGGGCGGCAAGGGCAAGCGCCTGTACAAGCGGACGGAACACTGCGCTGTTTCTGGGAGAGAGCCAATAGCTGTACCTTGCCCGCTCCACAGCCTGATCGCTTATCCGGCTTACCTCGGCCCACTGGTTACGGGTCGCCAGCAACTCTCCCATCTGCACCAGGTGCAGGGCATGGCGGCTGACAGCAGTTGGGTTTGCATCATCCAACTGAGAAAGGCGCCGCGAGTGAACCAGGCACTCTGAGAGTAGCCGCTCCGATTCCTCCAGCTTATGAAGCAGGAAGTTCGCTTCAGCCAGTAGACTCAGTTGAAAAGTAAGGCCCATCGTGCGGAGCACGTTTGAAGTATCTTCCTCATACATGCGCCTGCGAGCGGAGAGGTCATGGCGAAGGTTGTCCACCGCCCCCTCCAGGTCGCCGTTAAGAAACTGTAGCAGTCCGAGGTTGGCGCGCACCCACACCACATCTTCAACACGGCTGGCGTTGCCGGGGAACTGCTCCTGAAGCGCAATCCTCATAGCGAGCGCTTCATAGGTCATCATCATGGCATCATTGAGCCGGCCTTGCGAACGATAAATATTGCTGAGAGTGGCGAGGAATGTAGCCATATCAGACTGGAATTCTACATTAGAAGGCACTGCAGCCTGGAACTTCCGGGCAATGGCAATAGATTCGGATACCATCTCTTCAGCTTCCGTCAGTTCCTGGTTTCTCCAATGGACCAGCGCCAGGTAATGCATGGTATGAGCGAACAACGGCTGGGCTTCCGGATCTTCATCCGTATCATGCAGTTCTGCGTGGCGCACTTCCAGCGCGCGCTGAAGATCCGACTGCGCCAGTTCCATACGGCCCATAATGTAGTGAAGCTGGCCAAGGTAGTCGAGACACTGTGCCTGCAGCTTCTTCCACTTCCTCTTAGGCGCCATACCGAGCAGCGTCTCTGTTAGCTCAAGCGCGCGATTGTATGCCGCTTCTGCTTCTGCACGGCGCCCCTGCTCACTCAGCACGTTACCTATCTGCAAGTACGCGATGCACCGGTTGTGAAGGGTAGTCTCCGTGGTTTCTTCGTCGGTAAGCGAGTCGAAGAACTGCAGTGCTTCAGTGGCGACCTTGTGCACAAGGTCTGCCCGACCAACTGAGCGTAATTCTGTCTGGAGGTCAACCAGGAGGAACCGGACTAGCGTTTCTGCGCGTTCCCGTTCTGCAAGGGCACGGGCATTAGCTTTCACCATACGTTCGTCACGGCTTCGGAAATCCCGCTCCGCTGCGTCAACCTCGGCCAAAACATTTGATCGCTCGTGGCACAAGTGGAGACGCTCCGCCTGCAGCCGCGCAAATTTCAGGTCGTGGTTGGCCAGGGCAGTGCGGGCAAACGTAGCCAGAACCTGGTGGCGCAGGTAGCGAGCCATCTGGTTGTCAGGCCACTGCGCCAGCGCCCGATCCAGCTTATCCATGCACAGCTGCAGGTGCGCATAGCTGTGCTCCTCAGTTATTACAGAGTTAGCCACTTCCGTAACCAGGGACATACTCTCCCCGCGGCGGCCCGCCTTCACCAGGTAATCCTTCAATTCCTGTGCAAACGTTGAAGCGCTGGAAACACGATCTGACGGCCGGGTCGACATTGCCTTCATGGCAAGCTGCGACAGCTGTCCTGGAATGTCACGCTCGGGCGTGCAGATTTCCGGCTTCATAATATTATTGTCGCGCGCCCCTTTCAGGGGGTCAGCACTGTCAGAGTTCGAATGGGGTCGATATCCGGTCAGCAATTCATAAAGAATCGCGCCTAGCAGATAAACATCCGTCCATGGGCCCAGCCTGCTCATGTCTTTAACGGTCTGTTCCGGCGCCATATAGCCAGGCGTGCCCGCGGGCATAAGCGGCTTCAGCAGCGGCGATTGCGAATCTACAATGATGGCCGGATCGCAAAAAATCTGGTTATCGGCATCGCGGGCTGCCATGGCAAGTCCCCAATCCATCAACAACACTTCGCCATAGCTGCCGATCATTACCTGCGAAGGCTTAAGATCGCGATGGATGATTCCGTGAGAGTGCGCGAACGCCACGGCCTGCGCCACGCTGATGAGCACCGGAAGCTGGCGTTCCAGGAATTCCAGTGCCGTTAGACTGTCAAAATCTTCGGCCAACACACGATTCCACTGGCGACCTTCCACCAGCTTCATCACAACAATAGGCCGGCCGGTCTTGTCGCTGGCCAGGTCGTAAACAGGAACGACGTTAGGATGCTGCAGATAGGCTGTAGTAAGGGCTTCCTGCCGGAACAGGCGCGACATCCGCTCAAATGCCGGTGCATCAGTGGATTCGGTTTTAAGGCTCTTCAGTGCTACGCGCCGCTTAAGCGTGTTTTGAACGCCGTACCAGATCGCCCCATAGCCGCCCGCTCCTATTTCATGAGTTACCCGGTAAAGCTCATTCTCCGGCGCCTCGGGTAGAGGGGGAGCCATTCCATCGTCATCCCCGGGATGTCCGTCTACAGTGAACAATTCCGTCGGCAGGTTAAATATGGATAACTCTTGCCCCTTGGTAGCCGTATTTACAAGCGTCGGCGTGTCGTAAAAGGGCTTGTCATCGCTTTTATGTAATTGTCCGGTTGTCGGGGTCATGGTGGCTGGTTTGTAAAGTAAGTTTTTCATTGAGTTACAACACTGAGATATTAGGCGTGGCCTGAAGTTTCAGCATTAGTAAAGTTTCAAAAGCTTCACAGTCAAGAGTAAGCACAAAAAATATGCATTTCTTACTTTTGTCAGAGGAATGACTACATTGCATGAACTGCGTACTAAACTCCGGGAATTCGTAGACGAGCGCGATTGGGAAAAATTTCATACGCCCAAAAATCTGGCTATGGCCCTTGCGGGTGAGGCGGCCGAGATTATGGAGATCTTCCAGTGGCTTACGCCGGAAGAGAGTGAGCGCCTGGCAGAAGATAAAATGGCTGAGATCCGCGATGAGATCGGCGATGTGCTTATTTACCTTGTGCGGCTGGCGGATAAACTCGGCATTGACCCCATGGAAGCAGCAAATCAGAAGATGGAGAAGAACCGGAAGAAATATCCGGCCGACCTTGTGCGTGGGCGTGCGGACAAGTACACGGCCTATCAGAAACAGAACGAGCAGGAGCTATAAAAAAAAGCGGCAAGTGCATCAGCACCGCCGCTTAAGTTTTGGTAAGTCTTCCCTACTCATACAAATAGTACTTGCGGCTTTCCGCAATAAACTTCTCCCGCCCGGCCTTCCAACCATCCGTAATCTCTTTCGCGCTTTTGCCGTCGATCAGGGCCTGGCGCACTTTATCGGTTCCCATGACTTTGTTGAACATGCCAATGCGCGTCGTCTCCGTCGTCGATGGATCTTTTGCGTGCAGCACATCCGCCTCGGGGTAAAGCTTGTTCACCGCCTCCAGCACATGCACCCCCGCTTCTACCGGGCGCAGCTTCTTGATATCCGTAATCATCACATGTACCCCGCCGCACATTTGCGTTTTATGGGTGCCATAATAGGGTTTGTAGTAAACGGGCCGGAAAAATACACCCGGCAAACGGCGGCTGTTAAGTTCATCCGCCAGGGCATTAGCCTTGATAAATGGTGCGCCCACATACTGGAACGGCGCGGTGTAGCCTACACCTTCATTAATGGAATGCAATTCACCAAAAGTGCCGGTCAGCGCAATGTGCCAGCAGGTTTCCGGCTGAGGCATGTGGGTGCTGGTGGGTATCCACGGCAACCCGGTATCCATCCAGGTCATGTCGCGCGTCCAGCCCTTCATGGGCACCACGTGCAGGTCCAGGTCGTCCAGTTCCAGGTGATCCTTCAGCCAGCGCGCTGTTTCGCCGCAGGTCAGTCCATAGAGATACGCCACCGGCGCCCAGCCGACTGTGCTGATAAATTCCTCCTCCAGCACATTACCATCCACAAAATTACCGCCCATCGGGTTTGGGCGATCCAGCACCACGAACGGCTTGTTGTCGCGTGCCGCCGCCTTCATGCAATTGCGCATCGTGGTAATGTAGGTGTAACTGCGATTGCCAATGTCCTGCAGATCATAGACCATCACGTCCAGCGTGTCCATTGTCTCCTTGTTCGGTATCGCCCGTGGGCTGCCGTCAGGATATTTGCCATAGAGGCTGTGCACCGGCGTGCCCGTCTTCTCATCCACGCTGCTGTCCACATGCTCTCCGGCGTCGGCGTCACCGCGGATGCCATGTTCCGGGCCAAACAACGCCGTAAGCTTGCAGACCCCGCCAAGGGCCAGCTTATCGATAGTCGACACAAACCTGCTGTCCATACCGGTAGGATTGGTGATAAGGCCAACACGCTTGCCGCGGATCAGGTCGGTGTATTTCGCCTCTTCAAATAAAACCTCGCTGCCGAGCTTCACTTTTACATTGGGAAGTTCGGGAGCATATTTGGGATTAAGCACGTTTGTGGCCATGTCACCAGTCGTAGTCGATGTCGTTTGCGCCTGCACGGGAATGCTAATGTTTGCAGAAAGCGCCATTAGGAGGCAGCAGTTGCGGATAATTGGATTCGAGAGAAGATGCACTGGAACTACTCCATAGAATTATCATATTAACCTGGAACGTGAAAAACAACCGTCCACAAAATGCAATGTCCGTCAACTTTATACGCGGCTATATTATGCAGAACCCGAAATTTCCTGTGAATTCGCATGTGGCTTTTAACGTTAACACGTTGCAGGTCTGTCGCGGTTAACCGGACCGGCATGTTTCTAACTACACTACATACACAGGACAAATGATGGCGCGCATTCTAGTAAGCGATTCCCTTTCCGATGAAGGCATCGGCATTCTGAAAGCTGCAGGGTTTGAAGTTGATCACAAACCCGAGATCTCCCAGGAAGACATTGCCAAAGAAATCGGTGAGTATGATGCGCTAGTTATCCGCAGCCGCACTACTGTGACCCCTGAGATTATCAATAACGCCCATAAGTTGAAAGTCGTTGGCCGTGCCGGCGTCGGGCTCGACAACGTTGACGTTCCCTCTGCTACACAGAGGGGCATCATCGTAATGAACACTCCAGGCGGCAACACCATCTCCACCGCCGAACACACCATGGCCATGCTGACGTCGCTGGCCCGCAGTATTCCCCAGGCAGATCGCTCCATGCATGAAGGCCGCTGGGACAAAAAGAAATTTGTAGGCGTGGAACTCTACGGCAAAACCCTTGGCATTTGCGGAACGGGCCGTATTGGCACAGAGGTCATCAAACGCGCCCAGGCCTACGGTATGCACGTTCTCGCTTACGATCCCTTCCTTAACGAAGAAGCCGTAAAGCGCCTTGGCGTAACAAAAGCTACCGTTGATGAAATCAGCCGCCAGGCCGATTTTATCACCGTTCATACTCCGCTCAACGCCCAGACCCGCGGAATGCTTGGAAAAGATCAGTTTGCTGTTATGAAGAAGGGCGTCCGGATCCTCAATTGCGCCCGCGGTGGCATCGTGAGCGAAGAGGCGCTAATCGAAGGCCTCAAGAATGGGACCGTGGCCGGCGCTGCACTTGACGTGTTTGAAGAAGAACCGCTGCCTGTAGATCATCCTTTCCGCAGCATGGACAACGTCATCATGACACCTCACCTCGGCGCCGCGACAAGCGAAGCCCAGGAAGGTGTAGCTCGCGACGTTGCCGAGCAGATTGTTGATGTATTGCAGGGCAAGACCATCCGTAATGCCATCAACGCGCCATCCGTGGATCCGGCCATCCTCGAACAGCTTCAGCCGTTTATTGACCTTGCTCGCCGCATGGGCAAGTTCATGTCGCAGTTCGTCTGCCAGCCTGCAAAGGCGCTCCAAGTTTACTATAGCGGCAGCGTAACAGATTTCCCTACAGCGCCCATTACGAGTGCTGCGCTGATTGGTTTTCTTGAGCCTATGACAGAAGGCAGCGTCGTTAACTTCGTTAATGCTCCGACCATGGCCAAAGACCGCGGCATTGAAGTCATAGAACAGCGTAGCACAAAGCTTTACAATTTTGCGAACCTCATCACGCTTGAGGTAGAGTGTGAGGACGGCAGCAAGCAGTTCATCGGTGGAACGCTGTTTACCAAGGACAACCCCCGCATCGTCGTGGTTAACGACAAGTTCTTCGACGTGGTTCCGGCAGGTGAGCTGATCGTTATTGAGAACCATGATGTGCCTGGAATCATCGGAAACGTTGGCAACGTTCTCGGGAAATATAACGTGAACATTGCACAGATGACATGGGGCCGTACTCAGCCGGGCAGCGACGCAATCACGGTGATCAACGTTGACCAGTCGGTCACCCAGGAAATGATCAGCGAAATCGAAAAGCTCCCGAACATTATATCAGCGCGAATCATCAGGATCTGACATGACTATAACCACGCCTCCCATCATTGGTATTAACGCCGGGATTCGAGAAATCGAAGGACCCGGAAAATGGTTCGTCACTGTGCGCACCACTTACATCGATGCCGTGAGGGAGGCGGGCGGTATTCCCATTGTACTGCCTGCAGTTGAAGATGCCGACCTTGTGGACTACCACGCCGACCTGTGCGATGGTTTTATTTTCACAGGCGGCCCGGACCTTGACCCGTCAATCTATGGGCAGGAAGTCCACGAGACTGTAAAAAATCAATTGGTTGCCAAACGGCGCGAGATGTATGACATGTCGCTCGTCCACCAGGTGATCGACCGGAAAAAGCCGTTCCTTGCAATCTGCCTCGGCTGCCAGGAAATCAACGTAGCCATGGGCGGGACGCTGATACAGGATATCCCGTCCAGCATTAAAACGGACATCGATCATGGAAAGACCTATGATCGTCACGACGTAGTTGTCGAACCCGATACGTTGATTGCTTCATTGGTCGGTTCCGGGAAAATTCTCGGTAATACGTCTCACCACCAGGCCGTAGACAAACCCGGCAAAGGCCTGAAAGTCACATCCCACAGCCCAGACGATGGTATTATCGAGAGCCTGGAACTGGAAGATTATCCTTTCGGCGTCGCCGTACAGTGGCACCCGGAAATGATCTACGAAGAACCAACTCACCTCGCGTTGTTCCAAGGCCTGGTAAAAGCCGCCGCGGCTGGGAAAACATCGTAGCCCAATACTTCCAGTTTACACGCTAAAGGCGAAAGCGGCTATAGACCGGGGGGCCAGGCGGAACCCTGGAACAGATTCACTTCTCCGGGTACGCCGCCAGTGCTTCGGCCTTATACTCCAGAAATCGATCCTCAATAATCGACAGCCGGATGCCCTTCATCAGCGACAGAAAGTAATGCAGGTTATGCCACGTCGCTAAGCGCGATGACAATATTTCCTCAGCCAAGAAGAGGTGACGGATATACCCCCGGCTGTAGTGTCTGCAGGTATAGCAGTCACATGTCTCACTGATCGGCCGAGTATCCACTGCATGCACCGCGTTGCGCATGTTCAGTATGCCTTCGTTTGTGTACACTCGCCCGGTGCGGGCAGAACGGGTTGGCAATACGCAATCAAACATGTCGATGCCCCGTTCCACTCCGCGAAAGAAATCTTCCGGCGTTCCCACGCCCATCAGGTACCTGGGCTTATTCCTGGGCAGAATTGCATTCACCACCTCAAGGCCCCGCTCCATATCCGGTTTGGGTTCGCCAACGCTTAACCCGCCGATGGCGTATCCGGGAAACCCAACATCCACCGTGGCCCTGGCGCTCCATTCGCGCAGGTCATCGTACATGCCGCCCTGAACTATCCCAAACAATGCCTGAACTTCCTCATGCCCCGCGTGAGCCAGCTTACAACGCTCCGCCCAGCGCGCCGTCATTTCCACGGATTCCTGCACATATTTGCGTTCGGCCGGGTAGGGGGCGCACTCATCAAAAACCATGATAATATCAGCGCCCAGATTGTGTTGAATCTCCGTCGCCTTTTCCGGCGTCAGGTTAATTTCGGACCCGTCCAGGGGCGACCGAAACTTCACCCCTTTCTCGGTAATCTTGTTTAGGTCTCCCAGGCTGAAAACCTGGAACCCGCCGCTGTCCGTTAGAATTGGTTTGTTCCAATTCATCATTTTGTGAAGGCCACCTAATGTCTTCACAACCTCGTCACCCGGGCGCAGTGCCAAGTGAAAAGTGTTAGCAAGGATGATCTGGGCGCCAGTCTGCTCCAGCTCCTCCGGGATCATCGCCTTCACAGTGGCCTTGGTGCCCACAGGCATAAATACCGGCGTTTCAATGGCGCCATGGGGCGTATTAAAAACGCCAGCACGGGCGCTGGTCGCGCTGCAGGTGGCTTCAAGCTGGTAGGTAAAGTTCATCGGCTGGGGTTTACCTCGCAGCCGGTGATATGTTCCGCAACCCAACGTGGCATGCTCTTTGCCCTGTCAATATATCCTCTTTTACTTTTAGAACTAAACGGAGAATTCCACCATGGCACGCGCCCTTTGGAAAGGGGCCATCAATTTCGGCCTCGTCCACATCCCTGTCAGTCTCTGGAAGGCCACACGCCCACAGGACCTCCATTTCCGCATGCTTCACGAGAAGGACCTTGTACCCCTGAAGCAGAAAAAAGTCTGCTCCGTAGAGAACGTGGAAGTTAAGCAGGACGAAATCGTCAAAGGTTATGAAGTCAGTAAGGGTGAGTTTGTGAAAGTTGAGGAAGAAGAGCTTGAGGCTCTTGAACCCGAGAACTCTCACAGTATCGATATTGAAGACTTTGTTGATCTCGCCGACGTTGATCCAATCTATTATGAAACCGCCTATTATCTCGCACCGGAAAGAGGCGCTGCCAAACCTTACGGTCTGCTGGTGGCGGCCATGCAGGAATCTGGAAAAGCCGCAATAGCCCGCTTCGTTCTTCGCACAAAGCAGCACCTGGTCATTATGCGCGCATTGGAGCACGGCATCAGCCTGTCGACACTCTTCTATGCAGATGAAGTGGTAGCCCTTGATGACGTGCCGGGGATACCCAAAGAGGCGCATCCTACCAAACAGGAACTTGAGATGGCAGTGCGCCTGGTGGAAAGCATGAGCCGTGAATTCGATCCTGAGAAGTATGAAGATACCTATCGCGAACGGGTCGTCGAGATGCTCAAGCAGAAGGCCAAAGGTAAGGTTATCACCGTGCCTAAACATAAAGAAGAGCCCGCCCGCGTTATCGATTTGGTAAGCGCCCTGCAGGCCAGCCTGGGCGAGCGTGGAGGCGGCGGAGGTGGCGCCGAGAAAGCCAAAAAGCCCGCCAGGAAGGCGGCAGCTAAAACACCAGCCAGGAAGGCAAAAACGACGAAAAAGAAATCCGCAGCATAAGAGGAATCGATCTTTATGGGCCTGACCGAATACCGGCGCAAACGGGATTTCAAAAAAACCAATGAGCCAAAGGGTGAAATAAAGAAGAAGGCGGAAAAGAAGAAGGCTGCCGCGACTTCAGCCGGCGGTGCTTTCGTCATTCAGAAACATGATGCCAGCCGCCTCCACTACGACTTTCGCCTTGAACTTGACGGTGTGCTGAAGAGCTGGGCAGTTCCAAAAGGCCCGAGCCTAAACCCTGCCGACAAACGCCTGGCTGTGCAGGTTGAAGATCATCCCATTGACTACGGCACATTTGAAGGCGTGATACCTGAAGGCCAGTATGGCGGTGGAACGGTTATGTTGTGGGATCGCGGCGAATGGGAACCACTGGAAGAGGGCGAGAATCCGCTAAAGCAGTGGCACGCCGGCTCCATGAAATTCCGGCTGAAAGGGGAGAGGCTGCACGGCGGCTTTGCGCTGGTAAGGATGCGCGGCGGCAAGTATGGCGACAGCGATAACAATTGGCTTCTTATTAAAGAGCGCGATGAAGACGCTGACCGTAAGCTCGACGTAACTAAGAAGTACATGACCAGCGTAAGCACCGGTCGGCCCATGGAGGAAATCGCCGAAGGGAAGAAGTCTCGTAACAAAAAGGAAAAGGGCGGGATGCGCGTCTGGAACAGCAACCGCGCAGAGGATGTGGAGCCCGATGAGGTAAAAGCGAAAGACGCTCCTGTTCCTGACCTTAACTTGGATCCCGCCGGCGTGGACGGTGCGAAAAAGTCACGGTTCATTACAGACCTGAAGCCTCAGCTAGCTACCCTGGTGAAATCAGCACCGGAGACAAAACACTGGGTGCACGAGATCAAGTTTGATGGCTACCGGTTCCTGGTTTTTCTAAAGAAAGGCAAGGCAAGCCTGATCACGCGCAACGGCAAGGATTGGACGCGTAAATTTCCCGACATCGCTGAAGCCCTGGAGCGGTTGCCTGTCGAAACTGCCATACTGGATGGTGAACTTGTTGCGCTGGACAAACAGGGGGTGTCGCGTTTTCAACTGCTCCAGAATGCCCTTAAAGGCTCTGACTCGCCCCTGCTGGCCTATTACGCATTCGATCTTGTTTATTTAAACGGTTACAGCCTGAAGTCTGCGACTCTCGAAGATCGCAAGAATCTACTCCGGCAGCTGATGGCCACCTACCACGAAAATGATCTCGTCCGCTTCAGCGAGCATTTTACTCAATCGGGAGAAAAGGTGTGGCAGAACGCCTGCAAAATGGGACTGGAAGGCATTATCTCCAAAGATCTAAATGCCGCCTATGAGGAGCGGCGATCAAAATCATGGGTCAAAGTGAAGTGCTCCAATCGCCAGGAATTTGTCATCGGGGGTTACACTGACCCCACCGGAGCACGCAAAGGCCTGGGCGCTCTGCTTGTCGGTTTCCACGAAGACGGCAAGTTCAAATATGCAGGCAAGGTAGGTACCGGGTTCACGGATGCCTCTTTAAAGGAAATGCACGAAAAACTCCAGGAACTTGAGCAGAAAACAAATCCCTTTGATAATCCTCCAAGCGGGGCGTGGGTACGAAAAGTTCACTGGGTTAAGCCGGTGCTTGTGGGCGAGGTTGCTTACACAGAAATGACAGACGAGGGGTTGCTCCGGCATCCGTCCTTCCAGGGGTTGCGCGAAGACAAGAAAGCGGAGGTGGTGACAGTGGAGCAGGCTGCAGATGTGGAAGCCGTGGAAGAAGAAATAACAGACAAGCCGAAGGCGAAAAGCAAAACCACAGCGAAGAAGGCCGCGGCCGGTGCAGCGAAAAAATTATCTGCTGCCACAACTAAGAAACCAACCAAAAGCACAGCTTCAAAAAAAGCTTCCGCCTCCAATAAGAAAGATAGGGTAGCCGCAGATGCAGAAAAAGCAGAGGCGGAGAATGATGATGAAACCGTCAAACTGACGAACCCGCAGCGGGAACTGTTTCCGGGTGAAGGCGTAACCAAACAGGACTTGTCTAATTACTACAAGGCCATAGAGGAACGTGCGTATCATTGGATGAAAGACCGCCCGCTCACCATGGTTCGGTGCCCCGAAGGGCGCGGTAAGCCATGCTTTTACCAGCGCCACAACAAGACGTATGACATGCCCGGGATTCTGCCGGTAGACGTTAAGATTAAGGGCCGAACAGAAAAATATATTTACATGGCCGAACCCGTTGGACTGCACGCCCTGGTACAGGCATCTACCCTGGAGATCCATGGATGGCAATGTAACGTGGCCGACGTGGAAAAACCTGATAAGATGGTTTTTGATGTAGACCCCAGCGAGGAAGTTGGATGGCCGCAGATCGTCAATGCGGCAAAGCGCGTAAGCGAGCTTCTTGAAGCCTGCGGGTTCAAAACTTTCCCCATGACAACCGGGGGAAAGGGTCTGCATGTTGTGGTGCCGTTAAAGCCGAAGGCCGGCTGGGACGAAGTAATTGGCTTTGCGGAGGCGATAGCCCGGTTTCTCGAAACGACAGAATCGGACAGATACACGGCGAACATGAGTAAAGCAAAGCGGGTCGGAAAAGTGTTTGTGGATTATCTGCGTAATAACAAAACTGCGAGTGCGGTGCTGCCCTACTCCACTCGTGCCCGGCCGGGCGCCACAGTGGCGACGCCCCTGGCATGGTCAGAGGTCAGCGAGAAGCTGGACCCGAAGAAGTTCACAATCCACACGGTTCCAAAGCGCGTGAAAGCACAGAAGAAAGACCCGTGGGCCGACTTCGATAAAGAGCGGCGCGTGCTTGATTATCAGCAAGTCATAGAGCGCCTGCAGAATCTGGCTTAGCCGTTATCGTTAGATAAGCGGCGGTGCGCCCGCACCCGGCTGCATGCCAGGCTGCATTCCGGGCATTCCAGGTTGCATCCCCGGCATTCCAGGCTGCATTCCCGGCATCCCGGGCTGCATACCAGGCATTCCCGGCTGTCCAGGGAACATGCCCGGCTGGCCTGGCATCGCGCCGGGAAAAGCTCCCGGTACTGCCGGGAAGCCCGCTGCGGGGGTTGCAGTCAGGGTAATAGTTGTGGCAGGTGCAGCAGGAGCCGGGGCTCCAGCCGTGCGATCCGGCCGTTCTGCATACTTACGGTTCCAGTCGAGGAAGAAGGCCGTACCGGTCGCCTCCCGCATTACGTCACGCTGGGCCAGGTTGTCGCGTTCCATCTGTGCCAGCTTAAGCTCGTTGGTAATCTGTCGGCGAAGCTCGCCCGAGATCGTTCCAATACGAAGAATGTTCTCCAGGCTGTTGATGGCGGTTTCGTAATAATCCCGCGCTTCTTCGGCCGATTTCTGGCGGCCATGGTAAGTAGCCAGCGTAGCCGTTATATGATTGAGCTGGATAGCTGCAGGTTGAAGCGCAGCAGCCTTGGACATCAGCGCGTAGCCGTTTTCGTAATCGGCTTTATCCAACGCGGCAACACCGGCCGCGTAAAACTGCTGAGCCTCTGGCGAGAAATACTGCACTTCCGTGGCAGAGGGGAGTTCCATGTCAACGGCACGTATATCTGCAGGTGAGGACCAAAGGGCTGCAGCTGCAGCACAGACAGCCATGGTCTTTAGAGCAAACTTTCGGCAGTTTCTTGTCATATCACTCACAGCCCCATGTTCCTTAAATCAAAGCCGGCCAACGCCGGTGAATAGTTTTAACAGCAACAGCTAGCAGTACTCGGCTTAACGCGGCCCCTTGTTTCAACTGAATTTTCAGTAATTTTCGTAGGAAATGATCGCCGCTATAAATGTAGTACCAGATAGTTTTACGATTAGTTATTACATCGGGAGCAACAGGCACGGCACATGTCCAAGGAAAAAGATAAAGAAGTCGTTTTAAATGCCGCACAGGAAGTTTTTGCGCGCAAAGGTACCATGCAGACCACAATTGATGAAGTGGCTGCCGAAGCCGGCCTCGATGTAAAGAAGGTTAAGGCTCAGTATGCTGAAATCGGCGACATCATCGATGATATCCTCGATCGTGACATTGCCGACTCCTCAGAGCTCTTTACCAAGATTATTAATGATCGCGGCAAGGCTGATATTAAGCTGACGAGGCTAGTGCGCGAGCTGCTCACCCGGTACCAGAAAAGCTACCCGCTTTTCCAGGTCATCAGCATGAGCCTCGATAATACCGCTGCCGATGACCAGGTGCTGCTGGGTCGCATGAAGCAGGAGCATCTTGACCGCTACCGGCAGAATACCGCTATTATCGGCCGGCTGATTGCCCAGGGGCAAAGCGAAAGCCTGTTTACTGATGGTGACCCGCTGGAAGCTGCTTACCTGCTTCGCGGCATGATCGGCGCCGCCATTCGCTACCGCAGCGTTACCGGAAAGACAGACGATATGCGCGACCACGCCGATGTCATCATGCGCGTGTTTCTCAAGGGCCTTCTGCGGTAGTTTTCCATGGCGAAGTTGCTTGCCTTTGCCAATCGCAAGTTTTTCCAATGTAACGCGTTAACTGGTGTAGGATTATAATTAACTACTAAGCGGGTTCAGGGACGTAAGATGGGTCGTTATTTCGAGGAAAACTATAGCATGTTGAAGCACAAGCTCGTTGAGATGGGCGGACTTGTGCAGCAGGTGGTGTCTTCTTCGATTAAAGCCCTGAGCACCAATGACATGCAGCTGGCACAGGAAACCATCCAGGACGACGAGCGCATTGACCGCCTTGAAGTCGAAATCGATGAACTGGTTTTAAAGCTCCTGGCTCTCCAGCAGCCCATGGCTATTGATCTGCGGTTCCTGATTACAGCTCTCAAAATCAACAACGACCTTGAACGCATGGGCGACCAGGCCACTAACGTAGCGCAAAACGTTGTTCTGTTGCAGAACTTCAAGTTTACGAGTATGAACACCGACACCGATTTCCGGAATATGGAGCAGGCCGTACTGAAAATGGTGCACGAGACCATTGATTCATTCACTACAGGAAACGTCGAACTCGCCCGCGGCGTTATTGCCCATGATGATGAAGTGGATGACATGAACAAGCAGATCATCGAAAAGCTCGTTACTCACCTGCGCGAACAAACTGCCGATGCCGATCTGTGCGTTGCGCTTCTCCTGATCACGCGAAACCTTGAGCGCATTGGTGACCTTTGTACTAACATTGCTGAAGACGTTATTTACTACATCGAAGGAAAAGTTGTTAAGCACGCCCACGCCTGAGAACATTGTCCTCGGCACCGTTCCCTATTTAAATGTGCAGCCCATGATCTGGGCTATCAATACAGGCATCGTCGGTAAGAATGTCTCAATTATTCCCCAAGTGCCCAGGCAACTAGCGGCAGAACTCTACCTTGGACATTACGACACGGCGATTGTGCCAGTGTTTGAGTACTTCCGCCGCCCAGACCATTACAGCTACATTAACGGTCCTGTTATAGCAACTCGCGACGCCGTGCTCAGCGTAATGTTGTACTCTTCGGAGCCGCTTCCAAAGCTGCACACGGTTTACCTGGATGCCTCCAGCCTCACGTCCGTTCACCTGTTCCAGGTACTCGCTGCAGAAGGCGGCTATAACCTGGAATTTATCGATACCAGCACAAAGCCCGTCCCTCGGCCCTTGCCGCCCGGCACGGGTTGGGTAGTCATTGGTGATCCGGCCATAGCAGAGCTCAGTCAGCATCCCTGCCAGGTTGACCTTGGCAGCGAGTGGAAAAAACTGACAGGCCTGCCCTTCGTTTTTGCTGCATGGCTGGTGCCGAAACAGGTTAAAGATAAACCGCTTACCCGGCTTCTTAACGATGCCTTGTTGGCGGGCCTGACGAACCTGGATCAGGTAGCCAACGAAACCGCCGGGCAATTTAATGTCTCGCCCGACTTTGCCTTGCGTTACTTCTCTGAGAACATCCAGTATCACCTAGGCGATGAGGAACTGGCCGGCTGGAAAGAATTTGCACGGCTCTGCTACAAGCACCGTCTCATTGAGAAGGTGCCGGATTTCCGCGAGTATCGCTGAAGTAGAACCAAACTCATAGGAGCGACGACACTTTGAAGGCAATTATCCCGGTAGCTGGCATAGGCACAAGACTGCGCCCACACACGCACACACAACCGAAAGTGCTGCTGCCGGTAGCTGGCAAACCGATGCTTGGACACATCCTGGATGAACTTACCGGACTTGGCTTCGATGAAGTCACCTTCATCATTGGCTACAAGGGCGAGATGATCCGCGAGTTTGTTACCGAAAACTACAAGTTTAAGGCCAACTTCGTTGAGCAGCCGGAAATGAAAGGCCTCGGCCATGCCATCTGGCTCGCGAAACCTTATCATTATACCGATGAGCCCGTACTGATCGTCCTCGGCGATACAATTTTCAAGGCCGACCTCCGCAAAGTATTCGAGATGAATGACTCCGCCCTCGGCGTTCACGAAGTGGAAGACGGCCGTCGGTTTGGTATCGTGGAACTCGACAGCAAACTGCAGGTGAAGCGCCTGGTTGAGAAGCCGGAGAATCCGCCCACAAACCTTGCCATTGTTGGCATCTACTACATGACCCAGCCGCGCCAGCTGTTTGATGCTTTGGAAGAAATTGTAAACGCCGGCCAGACCACCGCCGGAGAGATCCAGCTTACCGACGCCCTCCAGCGCATGCTCGACAGCGGCATCCCTATGCGCACATTCCTTATCGATGGCTGGTACGATTGCGGCAAGCCGGAAACCATGCTCGGCACCAACCGCGACCTTCTTGATAAGCAGATGCTTGGAGCATCAGATTACTCCACGTTTGCTGATCGCTATCCCGATTGCGTCATAAAAATGCCCGTCGCCATTGATCCATCGGCAAAACTTGAAAACTGCATCGTAGGCCCACACGTCAGTATTTCCGCAGACTCAGAACTTCGCGACTGCATCGTGCGAAACAGCATCATAGGTGAATCTGCCGAAGCCACTTCCATTATTTTGGAAGACTCCATCATCAGCGACAATGCTAAAGTGGCAGGAAACCTCTCCCGGCTGAATGTCGGTGATTCCTCAGAAATTATTTTAGGCTGATCCCACGGGCAGGCTGAAACATCAGCCTGCCTTGTTTTTCTGTTAGATCAGTGCCGGCTATGATCGGCATTATGCGGTTCCACGTGCACCAGCACGTCCTTCACGTAATCGCACTGCTCAAGCAGGCGGTCTTTTACATGATGCGCCACCTCATGCGCGTCACGCACGGTCATTCCCGGGTCCACTTCGATGTGCAGATCAAAGAAAAACTTTATGCCCGACTTCCGGCCCATGCACTTTTCCACTTCCAAAACCCCGGGCACCTGGCGCGCAGCTTCTCGAACTTCTGTAACCAGTGCCTCATCCGGCATAACATCCATAAGTTCCTGGCTCGTGCGCCGAAAGATACCAAGTCCCATCAGAAAAATAATTAGCGAAACCCCAAGCCCCCCCATTGGATCTGCATAAGCAAATCTCTCATGGTCCACCAGGTTCAGCACGATCGCCCCCGAGGCCACCACTGCGCTTACCATATCAACGGCATCGTTACCGCTATCCGCTATCAGGGCAGAACTGCGAATCTTCTTCCCGGTTCGATACTTGGCTGCTGCCAGCAGACCCTTAAGCACAAAAGAAATCGCCAGCGGCCACAAAATCCACGCAGGCAGATTCACCGCCGGTCCCAGCAGCCGGTGCACCGAATGCGTCGCCAGCAGCACCGCCGACATCAGTAGAATTGTGCCGACAGTTTTGCCAGCCAGGCTCTCTGCCCGCCCATACCCATAGGGAAACCGCTCATCCGCCGGACGCTGCGCTATCGTCATTCCGCCCCAGATGATTGCGGATGCCAATACATCGCTGGCTGATTCCAGACCGTCAGCCGAGAGCGATGTCGACCCCGTAAAAATTCCGCCGGTCAGCTTAATAAAAGCCAGACCGGCGGAAACTATGAGTCCAGTGATAGCCAGGCGCTGACCTAATCTATAGTCGCTGTCTACAGGATTGTCAGATGTTATATCCATAAGCAATCCTCGTAACACCGCCAGCGCAGGCTACTTTGCAATGCTTATTTTATAGCCGCAAAACGCTCGGCGACCTTGTCCCAGTTTACCACGTTCCACCATGCCTTCAGGTAATCAGCCCGCTTGTTCTGGTACTTCAGGTAATACGCATGCTCCCACACGTCATTACCCATAATCGGCTCATGGCCCTCAAGCAGTGGGCTATCCTGGTTAGGAGTGGAAATTACTTCCAGCTTCGACTGGCCCTTCGGCTTTACCAGCCATGCCCAGCCACTGCCAAAACGCTTTGAGCCAGCTTCTTCAAAGGCCTTTTTGAAGCCGTCAAAGTTTTCATATGCGCCGTTAATAGCTTCCATTAACTCACCTGACGGCTGTTTTGCGCCTCCCGGCGTCATGATTTCCCAGAACATCGTGTGGTTGGCATGGCCGCCGCCATTGTTGCGAATATCTGTCCGCACACTCTCTGGTACTGAGTCAATATTGCGCAGTAGCTCCTCGACTGATTTCCCGCTGAGGCTCGATTCCTTTGCTACAGCAGCGTTCAGTTTTTCCACGTAACTGGCGTGGTGTTTGTCATGATGGATCCGCATCGTCTGCACATCTATATGGGGTTCCAGCGCCTCATAGGCGTAGGGGAGTGGCGGAAGCTTGTGAGCCCCGTTTGTCGGGCCTCCCGCGCTTTCCGTAGCCGTTGTCTGCGGTTGCCCAACGACCGGAATTGCCCAGGCTGCTGCCACCAATGCTGCGGCGCCAGCGAGAAATGAGCGGCGTGATGTGGTATTACTTTCCATGATGGTTCCTTCCGGATCGGTTATTTCTGCCGCGCTACAAAGCGCAGGCATCAACTCAGCAGTTATAGCTAGAATCGTTCCTTGTTGCGCCGTTGCCCGCCCTGATCGTATCCGCTCCGTTCACCACCCTGACCTTGCCGGGCAGCTTTCATACGGCCACTGCTTTCCTTGCCGCTGTTGTAGCCGCTGCTTTCGCGGGATGATTCAGAAGTCCGCGCAGGCGGTGTCTCAGTTTCTACCTGCGCACTACCCTCCTGCGCCCGCGCAAAGATCATACGTCCGGCCGGAGTCTGCAGAATGCTCGTAACAATCACATCCGCCTGTCGGCCAATCAGGGAGTGGCCATCCTCCACCACCACCATTGTTCCATCATCCAGGTATCCAACCCCCTGGTTAGCCTCTTTACCTTCGCGCGAAATCTGGAGCGCCAATTCTTCGCCAATAAAAACCGCAGGCTTCAGCAGGTTCGATAGCTCGTTGATGTTAAGCACCCGCACCTTGTGCAGTTGCGCCACTTTCTGCAGGTTATAGTCGTTAGTTACAAGATCCGCATTGATTTCCCGCGCCAGTTGAACCAGCTTCTGGTCCACGCCTTTCAACTGCGGATAATCTTTTTCCATAATGATCAGGCGCGGTGCTACTTCCCTGATCTGTTCCAGCATTTCCAGTCCCCGGCGCCCGCGAGCCCGGCGCTTTGCATCAGCCGAGTCCGCAATCTTCTGCAGTTCCTCCAGCACGAATTCCGGCACGATAAAGTTGCCTGTAAGGAAATTGGCTTCCATCAACTCCTTAATGCGGCCATCCACAATCACGCTCGTATCCAGCACCTTCGCCGATTCATTTGGCGATGCCATGATAAAGTTCATGCGGCTGAAGCTGAACCGGTGTGCGTTTTTAAGCGCCAGCACAATGCCGAAATATCCAAACAGCATATTACAAAGGATTCGCGCTTTCGCCTGGGCCGCAGCAACATCCACGTCACCAAATATATTGGGCGGAATCGTCGGGTAAATCAAAAGGGAAAAAAGCAGCCCGATCAGCAGGCCACACGTGGCGAGCAATAATCGCTTGGAAGAAATCATGCGGGTGGAAATTTCGAAGATCACAAAAATCGTCGCGATGATAAACCCGATTATCGAGAAATCTACGCCGCGCGATGGCACATAGCCACGGCCAACCCAGTAACCGGCGAGCGTCGAGATCAGGATGAAAAACAGGCGGGTCAGGTAGACCGGGTTTCGCAGTAAGCGAAGCAGGGGGTTCTTGGGTTCGGGTCGAACCTCGAAATCAGGATAATCAATCTGGCTCATTGTATTAAAAGGGTTACATCCAGTTACTTAAATCAAATCATAAATTGGCATAAGTTAAGGACATTACATTTGGAGACATCAAGTAAGCAATCCGTGGCATCAGGGAAGTACCCCTCTTGAACGCAGTGTCACCGGCACGCACCGTTGCTGCCCGAGTTCTCAACGAGATCGAGTCAAATCCGCGAAGCCAGGCGGCCGAGCTGCTCTCGCACTACGCTCGTCAAGAACAGCTACGGGAAGACGATTCCCGCCTTGCCCGCGCCATAGTATTCGGAGTGCTCAGGCACGCTCCCACCCTCGACTACTATTATGCCCCTTACCTCAAACAGTCGCCCCACAAGCTTCAGCCTCAATTGCGCCTGCTCATCCGCATGGCCGCAGCTCAGCAGTTTCTGCTCAACAAGATTCCATCCTACGCGATAGTAAATGAAACCGTCAGCCTTGCGCGCACGCAATTCCGGATGAAGCCGCCCCAGATTGGTTTTCTCAATGCCCTGCTTCGGAAGCTGGTTGCCAACGATGCGTCACTGCCTGCTCTGCCTGCAGGAAACCGCATCAGCGATCTTTCCATTCGCTATGGCTTACCGGCTGAGTATGTGCGCCTGCTCGTGGAAAAATACGGCACCCACAAAGCCATAGAAATCATGGCCGCGCTAAAAACAGAACCGCCAATCAACCTGCGTGTGAACCTTCTACAGACCACTGGAGAACAACTGACCGCGGCTCTGACTGGCCTGGGTTTTGAAGTCGAACCGGCAACCATCACTGCAGATTCTCTTGTTATACGCACTCCCTCTGCAGAGGTTTCTCTTTTTGAAACGGAAGAATTCCGGGCTGGACATTTCTATGTTCAGGATGAAGCAAGCCAGCTTGTCGCACATGTTGTTGCGCCACAGCCGGGAGAAGACATTCTTGATCTCTGCTCGGCACCCGGGGGCAAAACTACTCACATGGCTGAGCTGGCTGGCGGCAAGGCTAACATCACTGCGACCGACCTTTCCGCGGAAAGACTGCAGCTCGTAGAGGAAAACGTAAAGCGGCTGCAGACCCCCGGCGTTACCATCACAACGCCGGAAGCCGCCCTGGGTGCCGACCGCCAATACGATGCGGTGCTGGTTGACGCGCCATGTTCCGGGTCCGGCACCGTTCGCAGGAATCCGGAAATCGCGTGGCGCCTCAACGATGATGCCCTCGCTCATCACGCTTCCCGCCAGGCAGTGGTTCTTGGCACGGCCGCAACCCACGTGCGTCCGGGCGGGCGCTTAATTTACAGCACCTGCAGCATCAGCAACCAGGAAAACAAAGCGGTCACTGCCAGCTTCCTGCGTGAACACCCCGGCTTCCAGATTGATCCAGTCGAAACTGCCTTGCCAGGAGAAAAGCCGTTGCGCCTCCTTGAACTGCGTACACCCGAAGGCACCTATCAGACATGGCCTGCTCATCCTGACATCGACGGTTTTGAGGCTGTGGTGTTTCGCAGGAAGTGAAAACGCAGACCGCACAAAACTTCCCTTTTATCCCGCCACGCCTGCTTCGTCCAGTCGCCGGTTCAGATCGAACGCGGCGCTGATTAATGACAGGTGGGTGAACGCCTGCGGGAAATTCCCCAGGTGTTCGCCGCGCGGTCCCAGTTCTTCGCCAAAAAGTCCCAGGTGGTTGGCGTACCCAAGCATTTTTTCAAACAGAAACCGCGCCTGCTGCTCATCACCACTGCGGCTCAGGCATTCCACATACCAGAAGCTGCACATGCTGAAAGTTCCCTCATGGCCGTGAATTCCGTCTAGCGGGTTAATGCTCGCTTCTGTCTGTTTCTTTTCGCCTGGCGGAAGGTAGCGATATACAAGGCTGTCCGAGAGCAAGTGATTTTCCACTGCCTTCATTGTTGAAAGCCAGCGCGGATCGCGAGGACCGATGAACCGCACCAGCGGCATAACCAGGCATGCAGCGTCCAGAACATTGCTGCCTTTGCTTTGCACGAATGACTGAAGTTCCTCATTCCAGAAGTTTGTGAAGACATCATGGTAAATCGCATCCCGCGCCTTGATCCACTTGTCCAGTTCGGCCGGCAATGAGCGTTTGCGCGCCAGGCGTATGCCCCGGTCCAGCGCCACCCAGTTCATCACCCGCGTATAAAGAAACTCCTTTTCGCCACCGCGGGTTTCCCAGATGCCATGATCCGGCAGGTGCCAGTTATCGGTTAGCCAGTTCAATATCAGGACCAGGTTGTTCCACATGTCGTAGTTCACCGGCCCCCCGAACTTATCGTAGAGATAAACAGAGTCCATCAACTCGCCATAGATGTCGATCTGCGTCTGGTCATAAGCGGCGTTACCGATACGTACGGGCTTTGAATTCTTATACCCGCTCAGGTGGTCGAGCGTAGTTTCAGTAAGCTGGTGCCGCCCGTCGATGCCATACATCAACTGAAGCCCGCCGTAATCAGTGTCGCTCTCCAGGCACCGCTTCTCCAGCCACCGCATAAACGAATGGGCTTCGTCGGTATACCCGAGACGCATAAGGGCATAAAGCGTAAACGAACTGTCGCGGATCCACGTGTAGCGATAGTCCCAGTTTCTCACGCCACCGATATGCTCCGGCAAACCGAACGTCGGGCTCGCTATGATAGACCCGTATCGACGCGATACCAGCAACTTAAGCAGCAGCGCAGAGCGATTTACCACTTCACGCCAGCGTCCTTCGTAATGGCTTTTGCTTACCCAGCCTCGCCAGAAGTTGAGGGTATCTTTGAAAGCATCCACAGCGTAATGCGGCATTGATGTGGGCGACATGCCTTCTGGCCGGCCCAGCTCCAGCATAAACGTTACACTCTTGTCCGCCGGCAGCACAAACTCCGCTACGGCTGCGCCTTCGTGGTCTTCCATTTTTACTGTGGAGTGCAGAAATAGATCAGGCTGCACACTATCTGCGCAGTCAAAAAATGC
Source organism: Candidatus Sumerlaeales bacterium (assembly GCA_036675025.1). GTDB lineage: Bacteria > Sumerlaeota > Sumerlaeia > Sumerlaeales > Sumerlaeaceae > JAKFFN01. The sequence goes on from JAKFFN010000205.1 coordinate 23,358, forward strand.
GCGGTATCCTTCTTTGTCGATCAGTAGATGGTGTTCTTTGCGTGCATAATCAAACTTGGGCGCGCACCTCATGCGGTATCGTATCTCGCCGTGGACCGTCTTGACCCGGCGAATAAGCACACCATCGGATTTTCCTTCGGTGCAATGCATGAAGTCAGAAATCTCCGCGACTCCGTCTTCGCTCAGGAAACGCGTGAGAAGAACGTTGGAATCGGGCAGATAGATCTGCTTCGTAGTCGTGCATTCCATCAGCGGACCAAGTTCAAAAGTTCCGCCATTATCATGATCCAGCAGTGCCGCAAAGATTGACGGTGAGTCGAACTGCGGAAAGCACATAAAATCTATTGAACCATCAATGGCGATAAGAGCAACCGTCTCCAGGTCGCCAATAATACCATAGCTCTCTATCGGCAGGTATTTTTTGCGTGGAGCCATCAGGCGCAGATGTATACCGGGGTAATTCTTTCGATCTCGTTAGCAATTATCATCGCTGCTGCGCACCTAAACCATGTTGCCCGGGCCACCCATGAAGTAAGGGTAAGGCGGATAGACATAGCCTGATCCCCAGTAAGGAGCAATGCCATAGTACGTATAGACATCGGCAGCATAAGGATGCGATGGCACAATTTCAGGATCGTATCCGGGCGCTTTTTTCAGGTGCTCTACGGTAGTGTCAACATTGACCACTTCTTCGCCCACTTTAGTAACGGCGTCTACCGGTATCCAGAACCGCTTTTCGCCAATACCGAGAAAACCTCCCGCGGCGACAACCAGGAAGCGGACTTTCTTATGTTCTTCGTCCACCATCAGGTCATCGACGTGGCCGATGTCCTCGCCTGAGGCATCACGGACCTTAAAACCCCGTACATCTTCAGCTGCGTGCTCAAGGGTTAAGTTGGTGTCGGACAACCTTACAAGTTTGGCTGTTTCTGAGTTTTCCATCACGAGCCTCCCTTTCAACCGCTATTACTAAGGTATAGTGCACATTAGTAAAAACGGTTTCAGATCCGCCAGTGAAATCGACAATTAGCCAACTTTGCGGCGACCGGCAGATTTGTCTCTACTTTAATTACTTCAGGAATTTCACCAGTTCAGATTTGCTTACGCGACCGGCTTTCTGGCTCGCAGGCACTCCGCCCGGGCCAAGAATAACCACTGCCGGTGCCTGTCGGACACCATAGCGTGCAACAACGTCCGGTGAACTTGCCATGTTCAGCGTAACTTTCTGTTTGCCTGAAAGCGCCGTTTCCGCTTCGCTGGACACCAAAATCTTCTTCATGGCGTCTGTCTGCGGGTTTCCATTTTGCTGAACAAACAATACCGTATTCTGCGGATTTTCTGTAGCAAAGGCTACTGCGCCATCAACGTCCGTTGTCCATCCCGGCATATCCACTACATTGGCAATTGGCGACGGAGTCATGTTATCGCGGAAAGCTGGCTGAGCCTGGCGAAAGTCTTTGCTGCGGACATGTTCGCGTATGCCCTGGCACCCTGAGAAAAGCAGCGCACAGCCCAAAAGCCCGCACCACATCGTCATGTTCGTTCGCATCATTATGGCCAAATCCTTTACAAGAAAAATGCCGTTCCTGTAATCAACCAGGAACGGCTGTAATCAACGATTTTCTGTTTCTTCGGTTTCTGTGGAATCTGAACTTTCGTTTTCGTCCGACTCTTCAGCTTCGGCGTCAGGTGTTTCTTCGCCTTCTGATTCCGCTTCAGACTCTTCAGCAGCAGGTGTTTCGGCTTCACCAGTCTCATATTCGTCGTCGTCGTAATCCTGATCTTCTGTAACGGCCGCATCTGCTCTTGGTCCAACGCCGCCTTCATCGCCATAGTTGCTGCGGGTCATCTCTGCCAGGGCATCCATGTACTCGCGGGCGCCATCTATGATTTCCTGCGCCGACTCTGTCTCAATGTCAGCAGTGGTCGCCAGGTCTTCAACATCGGCATTGGCAAGATCATCCACATTGTCATACCGACCGGAATCATACACCGCCTGCCTGGCCGTATCACTGATCCAGTCAATCTGGGTAAGGAAGTCTTCCAGGTACTGACGCTGAACATGGGCCTGGTTAACATTGGCCATCTTCTCGTCTTCGCCTTCGCTGTGGATGTCGAGTTTCCATCCGGTCAGGCGTGCGGCAAGCTTCGCGTTCTGGCCGCGTTTGCCGATAGCGAGTGACAGGTTACCCTGTTTCACAATGACGTCAGCCTTGCGGTTTTCTTCGTCAATTTCGATGGTCTGGATTTGCGCAGGCACAAGTGCTGCCTTAATAAACTCCCGCACGTTGGTGCTGTAGGGAACGATATCAATCTTTTCGTTTTCGAGCTCACGCACGATCATCTGTACCCGTGAACCCTTAACGCCAACGCACGCGCCTACCGGATCAACATCACTGGTCGTGCTTTCCACGGCGAGCTTTGTACGGGCGCCGGGCTCACGGACGATGCAATGAATCTTCACAGTTCCGTCAGCAATTTCCGGCACTTCCTGCTCGAAAAGCTTGGCAACCAATTGCTCACTGTTACGCGAAACCCGCAGTACCGGCCCCCGTGCTTCCGGATCAATATCCATCAGCACAACTTTCACACGGTCGCCTACACGATACCGGCTCCCCATTGGGGTTTCTGTCAGCGGCAGCAGAGCTTCTGTCTTGCCAAGATTAAGCACGAGATCGCGCTTCTCAAAACGCTGAACGATACCGGTAAAAATCTCGCCTTTACGTGCTTCATACTCATCATAAACTTTGTGGCGCTCGGCGTCTTTCAGCTTCTGCATCACAACCTGCCGCGCAGACTGTGCCGCAATTCGACCAAAAATAGCCGGATCAATTTCTACTTCAACTTGTTCGCCAACTTCGGCACCTGATTTTATTTTCTGTGCTTCACGCTGCGAAATCTGGGTACGCGGATTAGTCGCAATTTTGACTACGGTCTTTGTCACAAACAGGTGAAGTTCACCTGTTTCCACGTCAAGTTCCGGGCGTGCATCTTCGAACTGGGACAGGTTCTTCTTCGAGGCACTGATTATCGCCTGCTGGATCGCTTCTTTTACGACCTCAACATCCAGATCCTTCTCTTTGCTGATCTGTCGGATGAAAGCTTTAAGTTCTGTGGCGTTCATTAAGTAGGCTCTCCCGTTATTGATGCACCACCCGGCGCCAAAGCTCCATCAAAAGTGGTTACAAAATAAAAAGTGGGCGCGAGCCCACTTATCGGCAAACCACTACTGCTGGAAACTTCAGCCCCAATGGGGCGAATAACATTAGCCTGTTATCGACCCAATATTCAGTAGCCGGCCTTACGCCGCGGGGAGGGGCGAAGGCCACCTCCCGCGGTCGAATGTTTAAATCAGGGATTATTAATCATGGCCCTGGCGGCCGATGCTGCCATGCTTCCCGGCGCCACCTGCATGCCATGCTGCATGTACATGTTGTTGGCGGCTGTGCCCAAAACCACATCGGTATGGGAGATCAGACCGGGCTGCTCATAGCGCCCGCGGGCGTAGCCGCGATAGTTGCCGTCAGGCATCGGCACCGCGTAGGCGCGGTCAAAGCTGGCCGCATAGCGGGGCCCGTCATACATGGGCGTGCCCTTCTCAACCGGCAAAGGTCCGTACCAGGTATACATCGGGTCGCCATACTCATCCTGCACCGGCTGCACAGCCACTACCTTTGCGGCGCGCGCTTTCATGGCTGCTTCGGCATCAATAGCTGCCGACATTTCCATCTGGTAAAGGCCGGCGTTCAGGTTGGCGATACGCTGGCGGGTCTCTGCGGTTCGCTTAGACATCCGGGTGTGACGGGATTCAGATTCGCTCATCTCACCGCCTGCAGACAGCATGGCAGGGGCAACAGCTAGAGTCGTTACTAAAGTAATTACAACGGGTCGACGGTTCAACATTTGAGGTGAGTCCTTTCGTAGTACAAGGAACCAATACGGCTCCATCAAACTGCTTAAGTACTACATGAGCAAGAACTATGGCAAATCATGAACCTTGCGCAAACGGTAGAGCGCCTCGTTGACTTCGCAGCGTTTCCATTCATAGAAATCGCAAAGTTCTTTTTCTACCAGGTGCAGCGCTCCGGTCTTATCGTACAGTTGGTCTGCAAAGGCAAACTGGCTGTCTTCGATGTAGCAGCGGTCCTCATACTCCACGCCTTTCGGGTCAACCGGTGCAGCAATGCTCATGCAGCCGGAAAGTACGAGGCAGCCTGCTGCCAATAAAAATGCCGGCAGGCCAGCGCGAAAGCGCGGCTTGCCGACATAAACGGGTTGGCTATTCTTCAGGGCCATTACTTCTGGGAAGCTTTAACAGCCTGTTTCATCATACGCGACTGCAGACGGGCAGCCTTGTTCTTGTGAATGATACCACGCTTCCAGGTACGGGCAATCAGACCTTGGGTCTCCTGGATTGCGTCTTTTACTTCACCTTCACCAGCCGTGATCGCTGCCGAAGTCTTCTTCAGCGCGGTCTTGAGGGTAGCCTTAGCGTTACGATTACGAATCTCATCACGCTTGTTGGTTTTTACCCGCTTCTTCGCAGATTTAATATTCGGCAACGTTCGTTCCTCTGATTACATGTCTAAGTAGTTTCGGGGTTATGCATTGGCACACCAAGCTGTCAAGCAATGCCAAACAATAATCCCTGTTCCGGCCACCTTTACCGCAAAAAGATTATCTTGTTCTAACTGACTGATAAAAAACGTGCCATGGCCCTTCGGGGCGTGTTAACCACGGCCGTCCGTTGCTTTACACAAAAATTATGGGTCAGTGGGTAGCCGTCAGGGTTCGTCAGGGAATAGCGTACAGACAGAAAGCCTGATACAACCGGCGGTAATTTACTCGGACAGGTCTAACGATGATCATGCAAGCGTAAATACTGACGAAAACACATAATAGATCGCGAATTTAAACTGCGTAGACAATTGATCCTGTTACGTTTGAAAGGCCAACAAACAGATTTATTTTTTATCGCCACGGAAACCTATTTTTCTAGCCTCCCACGGACAACCCAGTTTCCCCAAAAATGCTCCTTTCCCGCCGCTGCCTTAAACACGGAATGCCTGGGAATGGGAACAATTCCTTTCACCCTGCTATCACAATTCAAATAACATCAATGTTGGAACCACAGGAAAGGTTGTTCAGGTACTAATGGGCAGTACTCGTTCCTTACTTTATTGCGCTATTCTATTATCTCTATCCGTATTAATAGCCGGTTGCGGTGAAATCACCGGCGACGCCCCCAAGATTGCACCTGACGATAAAGCGACTCCGGCACCGACAACCAGTCCTGCCGCCGTCTCCAAGACTCAGGCAGCTCCTGCTGCAACTGCCGATAGCGGCTGGAGCGGCGTAGCTGGAAATGTCTTCCAGACCACAGTACCCTCTTCCATCTCGCACCTGGCCGCTAAATCGGATGCCTCCTCCAGCGCTACCGTACAGCCCGCAGAGCCCGCTGGCGGCCCTCCGGCTTTGTCGGCCCCAGATCCTGCATTTGCAGAGTCATCAAGCTTATATCTGAGACAGGCGTCCAGCGCTCCGGTGTTCTGGCGGATGTGGGCTCCCGAAGCTTTTGCCGAGGCTGAACGCAGGGGGGTTCCCACTATCATTGTCATTGGGACAGCCTGGAGTCATGAAGCACGCGTTATGGACGCTGACGTGTTCTCCCAACCAGACATCAGTAAGGCGCTGAACGAAAACTTTGTTCCCATAAGGGTGGATGCAGACGAACGGCCTGACATCTGGTCGCGCTATCGCCTCGCCTATGAAATGATTAATAAGCAGAGGGCACGTCCGCCGTTGACAGTCTTCGCCATGCCTGATGGGCGCCCCTACGATGTTATTGGGATGGTTCAAGCCAGCGGTGATGGCGAAAACGCCGGCATGAAAGAACTGCTTGAACAGGCAACAGCCGTAATGAAGAACCAGCCGCAGGAAGTAGCCCAGCAGGCAGCCTCCATTGAAGAAGTATTGGAAAAGCTCCTGACGGAACCACGGGTTGAAAGCGTGACGCTATCGGCCGAGGTACTTGAAACCATGGGCAGCGAGTTGCAAAAAGCATCCACTGACGAACAGTCAGAATCTCTTCGTGCAGGCCGGGTTGCTGATTTTCTGATGTACCTGTTTGGCGCCGCCGGCTCTACAAGCGCCCGCGATGCCGGATCTGAGTTGTTGCTCAGTCGTTTCCGCAGCGGTCAGCGCGACCACGTTCTCGGCGGCTATTTCTTCCGCGTTCCTGCGAACGGTGGAGTACAGTTCGGAAAGATCCTCCCGGTTCAGGCAGAGATGATTTCCGCCAACGCCCATGCTTTTGCCGCCACGGGAAAGGGTCTCCATGAAGAAGGAGTTACGGAAGTCCTTCGCTTCTGCCGCGATTCCCTCGAAGCCCAGGAAGGCGGATTCTATTCCGGCCAGTCGCCCGACATTGGCAGTAACGACAACGGCGGTTACTTTACCTGGACCCAGGAAGAGATCAAGCAGATCGTTAACGACGACGCCGCAGCTACCGTCTTCATCGAATATCTGAATGCGGAAGCCGGTCAGAAATCGAACCTTCACGTGACCGGGCGGCTCCAACAGGCCGCTGACGCCGCCGGTGTGTCATACCAGGAAGCGAATAACCACCTGAATTCTGTCCGCATGAAACTGCGCGATGCCCGCATGGGCGCCGAGCAGGTTCCACTGGTCGATAAAAGCATGCTTGCGGCCTGGAACGGCGACATGATCTGCGCCTACCTGGACGCCGCCGAGTTTGTGAATGACAGCAAAGCCCGCGAGTTTGCCCTGAAGACTGCAGACCGGATCATAGAGTCCATGGTATCAGAGCAGGAGGGCGTGGCACGTGTGTTGTATAAAGGCCGCGCCGGCGGGTTTGGATTTCTTGAGGACAACGTCAAAGTTGCCGCCGCACTCATTCGGTGCTACAAAGCGACAAACCAGGCCGAGTACCTGGATAGCGCCAAATCTCTCATGGAATATGTTGAAGCGCGGTTCATCGACAAAAATTCCGGCCTGTACCAGGATGTCGCCTCAGACACCAAGGCGCCGCCTCTAGGGCTTCTTAAACTGAAACGCCTGCCGCTGGAAGACGACATCTCCCGCTCAGCCAATGCAGTAGCTGCCATGGTGTGGTTCCAACTGGCGCAGGAGCAGGAGTCCGATAAAAATACCTACAAACTGCGTGCAGAGCGGATGGTGAAAGCAGCCCTTGAACGCCGCCCCTTCACCACGCAAGCCGTAACAACCTGGGGCCAGGCCGCAGTGCTGCTGCAGCACGGAACGCCGCAGTTTAAGAGGTGATCAATGGATCCAATGAATTAATCCGAATCTTCCCCAGAGATCAGGGGCGTTTCTTTGGCCACTAAGTCTTTTTTTTCTCGATGTGCTTTGCCGGCTTTTCCCAAAACGTAACAGACATTTCTCAACTGAGAAACCTGGCGCAGCCTGGCCGTTACCGCTTTAGGGCTCATGTCAACTTTCACCGTCGAGCTCCTGCAGCCTTTCAATATCTGCCATATCTTGACTACTGCCACGCAGTCTCTTCATGCTGATAAGCGCTGTAGGAGACAATACTGCGAGCTCGCCAATGTCGCTGGAAATTGTTTCACGTTGAAGCCACACGTCGCGCAATGCACCCTCTGCATGCAGAATATCGAGCGAGACAAAATCCTCAGACCCAGGATAAAATTTTGTCATTCTAGTAATGTGGATCTCTCCACCTGCCAACCCTGTTAATTGCGTCTCGAGTTGGAAACCCAGTTCTCCAGCAACGGCTTTTGCGTTCGAAATGTCGTCAGGAGGTACAAGAATGTCGATGTCGACGGTGGCTCGCGGAAAACCATGAACAGCTAATGCAAGCCCGCCACACAAAGCGTAAGACACTCTGTTCTCATGCAATTTATCAATAAGGGTCTGTAGCTCGTAAAGGAGATCTAACATGTTTTTGCGAAGCCTGACGAAATACTGAAGTAAGCCTACTTCAACCCCGTAGTCGCAATACCTTCAACGAAATACTTCTGAAGCGCAAAGAACAGTATCACCATGGGCAGCGTGATCAGCGTCGACGCTGCCATCAGCATTGCCCACTGGGCATTGTGGCTCTCCTGGAACTGCTGCAGACCCAGCGACAACGTAAACTTGTTCTGGTCCTGCAGGTAGATCAACGGGTTCATAAAATCCGTCCAGGCCCAGATGAACGAAAACAAGCCAACCGTCGCAATGGCAGGTCCGCTCAGCGGCAGGATGATTCTCCAGTAAATTGTCCACTCGCGGCACCCGTCAATCCGTGCCGCCTCTACCAGGTCATAGGGGATTCCCAGGTAAAACTGTCTCATCAGGAAGATGAAAAACGGAACGCCGAAAAACGAAGGCAAAATCAGCGGCCAGTAGGTATCAATCATCCCCATGTACCGGAAGATGACGAACACTGGGACCATCGTCACCTGCGGCGGCAACAGCATCGTTGCCAGCAGCAGTTTGAACAGCAGATTCCGCCCGCGCCAGCGCAGAATGCCGAAGCTATAGGCAACCAGTGTAGCACTGAAGACATTACCGGCTACAGAACCGGCACAAACCAACAGCGTGTTCAAAAGGTACCGGCCGAAAGGGATGTAGTCTATAGCCTTCGGGTAATTGCTCCAAAGCGGCTCCACCGGTAACAGCGTGGGCGGAAACTGGAAGATTTCACCGGTGCTTTTCAGTGACGAACTGATCATCCAGCCAAACGGCACCAGGAACACCAGGCTGCCCAGGATCAAGGCGGCATAAGTCAGCACTCGCGCCAGCATGCTTTGGTTGTTCATCGACTGCACCCAGTTTTAGCCGACGGAGTCGGCACAATAATTCGTAATTCGTAATTAGTAATTGGTAATTTCGCGCAGCGGTTCACCGGCCGTCCTCCTGGCCCTCGTAGTGAACCCAGCCGCTCGTTTTAAACACCACCCATACCAGCGCGCCGATGATAAGGAAAAGGATCCAGGCCATGGCGCTGGCGTAACCCATCCGGAAGTAGAGAAAGGCGTTCTGGTACAAATAGAGAGGATAAACCAGCGTGCTTGCCTCCGGTCCGCCCACGCCACGAGCGCCACCCGCGAGGCCTGCCGTCATAACATAAACGTGGGTGAAATACTGGAACGATCCGATGATGCCCATGATCAGGTTAAAGAAAATCACCGGCGACAGCACCGGAATGGTTACGTTGCGAAACCGCTGCCACGCATTGGCGCCATCTACGAGCGCCGCTTCATATAGCGACGCCGGCACCTGCTGCAGGCCGGCCAGGAAGATAACCATCGTACCGCCCATACCCCAGATGCCCACAAGTACCAGTGCCGGTTTGCTCCAGGCCGGATCAGTCATCCAGCCTGGTTTCGGGATGCCGAGCCAACCCAAAGCTGTGTTCAGAATTCCCAGTTCGGGATTAAAAATCCATAGCCAGACAATGGCCGTAGCAACAGCCGGGACAAGGCTTGGCAGGTAAAAGCAGGTTCTGAAAAACGCCTGTCCCTTAACCCGTGCATTTAGCAGCATGGCCGCACCAAGGGCAGCCATCAGTTGCAGCGGCAAGCCAATGGCCGTTAACCAGAAGGTGTTATACAGACTTTTCCAGAAAAGCCGATCTTCGGTCAGCAGTTTGAAATTCTCCAGTCCTACAAACTGCGCCGGCTTCAGGATGTTGTAACGACAAAGGCTATAGTACAATGAAGCCAGGATGGGGTAAATCCCGAAGATCAGCAGGCCGATGAGCCACGGAGACGCAAAGGCCAGACCGGCCCTGGCGTCGCTGCCAGGCGTGCCCTGCGGCCGCTTTTTCGCTGCTTTACTCATCCACGTCACTTCCCAGCAGCGATTCGCTGCGCTCCAGTTCTGCGTTCAGGTCCTGATCCAGTTCCTTCAGCATTGCCTCAGAACTTATGGCACCGCTAAAGACCCGCTGCATGCCCGAGTCCAGTTTATCAAATAACTGTTCACTAACAGGCGTGGCCGGTTGAGGTATGGCTTTCCCCTGGGCCAATAGCTGGATAAACTGCTCAAACTTTGCATTCTTCCGCGCCTCGGCAAGTACCGGAACATCCAGCGTCGCCCGCATTGGTGGCACGTTAGACCAGGCAGCGCAGAGGCGGGCGTTCTGTTCGGGCGCAATAAGCCAGCTGAGGAATTGCCAGGCTTCCTCCGGATGTTTTGTCCCAACAGGAATTGCCCAGAAACTGCCGTCAAGCTTCGCCACCTCCGGCCCTCCGGCCACGGATGGGGGATAGGGAATGATTCCATACTCGATATCTGGAGCAAACGTTTCGAAAAATTTGATTACCCACTGACCGTCTTCCTTCATGGCCAGCTTGTCCATAAACAAGGGGTTGCTTGGACTTTCGAGCTTTCCAAACTGCGCCGTAAACCTCCGGTACTGGCTCATCCCGCCCGCCACATTAACCAGTTCCTTCATCCACTCCATTGCAGCGATATTCTCCGGCTGATCAAAAACGAAGCGCTGCTTTTCAGAATCGAAAATTTCACCGCCAAATGCGCGCATCCATACATCCGGTTGGGTCGGCACAAATCCAAGAGTCATTACGTTTCCAGCCGCATCTTTGCGAAGCAGCTGTTTTGCCCATTCTTCAAGTTCAGCGGTAGTGCGCGGGGGGATGGATGGATCCAGCCCGGCCTGCTCTACCAGGTGGCGAATATAAAAAATTGCGGTAACATTCAGTGTCGTCGGAACACCCCAGCGCTGATCCCCGTACAGGCCGTACTCCCACACGTTGGGAAGGTAATCGTCGGCAGTGTAGCCGCTGCTGGTCATGTAGTCATCGAGAGGGAGAAACGCGCCGGATTCACCCATCGGAGTAAGCATGTAGCTCCAGACGGTGGCAATGTCGGGCGGTTTGCCCCCGGCTATACTCGCCAGCAACTTGTCACCGATTGTGAACTGGCTCGGCTCTACAATAATGCCGGGGTGGGTCCGGTTAAACTCGTCTACGAGGTCATTGAGTGCTTTACCCTCATGGCCGCCCCAGGCATGCCAGAACCGCAAGCGAACCACGCCGTCGTCGGTTCGATCACGGGCACATGCCGTCAAAAATGACAGCGAGATGATAACTGATAGTATGGTTATGGCAAAGCGTTGCATTGTCGTGGCGAGAACCTCAGACTTCATAATTTGAGCCGTCAACTACTAACTCCAGACATAGGATTAAGCTCCGTTACAGCCCGAAGGTTTTTGTTGCTATACGCGTGTCACGCCAGCAGACAAAAGTCTATGATTACCAGGAATTGCGCTCTCACCTTATTAATAAGTGCTGTGCCTTACCTTGGCGCCATGGCACAATCAACGACAACGACTGCTGCTGCGCCAAAGCCAGATATTGTTGTGTTTTTGACGGATGACCAATCACAACTGGACACGTCGTTATATGGAAATCTTGGCCTGGAAACCCCGAACCTGGAAAAGCTGGCGGCCGACGGGATGATGTTTTCTCACGCATACGTGGCCAGTCCCAGCTGCGCTCCCAGCCGCGCCGCACTGCTTACCGGGCTTATGCCTGCTCGCAATGGTGCCGAACCTAATCATGCCCGCCCGAAACCCGAAATCAAAAAGTGGCCGGCGTACTTCCATGACCTCGGCTATGAAGTGCATGCATTTGGAAAAATCAGCCATTACAAGCACACCGAAATGTACGGCTTCGACAGCTTTGCCCATGATACTTTTCATGATCATGCTGCAATTCCGGCGGCGGCAGAATTCCTGCATACCCGCCGCGAACTTCAAGAGGCTGGTTCAACTACAGCGACCAAGCCGCTATGCCTAATGGTGGGAAGCAACTGGCCGCATGTGCCTTGGCCGGAAAAAGCTGAAGGAATTGATGCGGATTCGCTAGTACTGCCGCCGACATCTGCGGATACGCCCATGACCCGTGATGCGCGCACGAAGTTCGCTGCTGCGGTTCGCAATGCTGACAATGATCTCGGCACAATAATGAAAGCCGCCAGCGAAGCACTTTCCTCAACGAACACAATCTTTCTCTTTTCCAGCGACCACGGTACGCAGTGGCCTTTCGGCAAATGGAATCTGTATGAGTCTGGAATCCGAGTGCCGCTTGTAGTTCGCTGGCCGGGTAATATTGAAGCGGGCAGTAAGAGCGATGCCGTAGTCAGTTGGATTGATTTTCTGCCAACGCTGCTGGAAGCTGCAAAGGCTGAGGCACCGGAAAACATAGACGGAAAGTCATTCCTTCCCGTATTGCTGGGGCAGGCAGATAAACACCGGGATCGCCTGTTTACCACCCACAGCGGAGACGGCCACTGGAACGTCTATCCAATGCGGGCTTTGACAGAGGGGCAATATAAGTACATCCTCAACCTTCATCCGGAGTTCGCCTTTACTACCCATATTGATATTCCCGGTGAGCTTGGCCGTACCAACTATTGGGATACGTGGGAGAAGCTGGCGCTGAAAGGTGGATTGACGTTTCCTGCGACAGTCCAGACTACCGTTTCCACTGCGCCAAAAATATCGCCGGAATTTGCGGCGTACGCTGTGAACCGCTACTATGCGCGCCCGGCTGAGGAGTTTTATGACCTGTCAGTTGATCCGCATGAACAGAACAACCTGGCCGGAGATCCAGCACACGCTGAGCGCCTGGCTTCTATGCGCAAGCAGGTAGAGCAATGGATGGCAGAGCAGGATGACCAGAAAAAGATTTATGGAGATCCACACCTGCTAACCGATACCCATTCTTACGGCCCTAACGCCGAAGCCATGAGTGAGCGGGGAAAGAAGAAAAAGAAATAGCAGCCGAGCGAGATCGCGTTACCTTATGGTGGCGCCGCCGTCGATGGTGAAGTTGGACCCAGTTATGAACTGGCCATGCTCACACAGGTACGCCACCATGTTGGCAATATCTTCGGGAGTACCTGCGCGTTTTAAAGGACTTCGTTTGATTGCCGCCTCACGATAACTGCTTTCCGAATCATCAGGTGGCAATACTGTGCCGGGTGAGATAGAATTGACGGTAACTTCCGGCGCCAGTTCCAGGGCCAGAGCTTCGGTCAATGACACCAGCCCCGCCTTGCTGGCAAGGTAAGGCGCAAACTCCCGATAGGGACGGCGGGTATTGCAGTCCGTTATGTTAACGATGCGTCCGTAGCCGCGGGCTTTCATCTGAGAGCCCAGTGCCTGCGATAAGAGAAACGGTGCGCGCAGATTAATGTTATGAATGAAGTCCCATGTGGCGGCGGTTACGTTGCCGAGTTCTGTAGGGAAATACACTGCCGCGGAATTCACCAGAAGGTCAACCGAGTGTCCACTGATCCTGAGCCCTTCCACCATTTCCTGGATGGAGTCGGCATCACTCAGATCGGCCTGAACAATGTGAACTTCCGGCGCCTGACCAGTGAGTTCCGCTGCAAAGGCCTCAGCTTCTTCGCGACTTGTATTGTAATGGATAAGAACTCCGGCGCCGGCTTGTGCCAGTCGTGTGGTAATGGCCCGACCCACGCGCCGCGCCGCGCCGGTTACCAGCGCCGTTTTTCCAGTTAAAGGACCTGTGTTTGTCATCGTATGTAAATTGTTAACAGGTTGAGCAGCGAGACTTCAATAGCCAAATGATCTTACCCATACTGCAGGCTTTTCTATGGTTTCCTCCGGTCTATAGACATCCTGTATCCTGTCTGCTTCTGCGCATGTTTCTATTGCTTTCCCATTCCTGCGGATTTTGTATCTGCTCGATCATCAAGTTTAGCGAGGGGATAGGCCGCATCTCATGAAAACGTGGATAGTACTGCTGGCGGTAATTTTCCAGGGGCTTTGCCTGGCAGGAAACGGCTGGGCGCAACAACCGTACACACGGATCGTAGAGCCGGTGCAGGGCCAGTGCGTACCGGGTCCTGATGTAGTAGTGAAATTCGAAGCCGGCGGAATGACCCTGGGCGCGAGCGCGTGGAATCTGCATTTCATGTTGGACGACGAGCCATTCCAGGTACAGTATGACGGCAACCATGCCCATGTTTTTAAAAATGTGATGCCAGGTACCCACACCGTAAGGATGTGGGCAGCCAATGCGATGCAGGAATCGGTCCCAGGCACGCTGTCGGTGGTAACTTTCAGTGTTGCCTATTGGGACGGCGCCAATGCCCCTGAGGCCGGTGCTCCTTTACTCACTTATAACCTGCCCCAGGGCGAGTATCTCGGCGTTGATGCCGCCGACATTACCGTGGATTTCATCGTTTCCAACGTCACGCTTTCACCTTCAGGATACCAGGTGGCCTACTATGTAGACGGACGCCGGTTCCTTGTGCAGGACCACTGCGGACCGCGCCACATAAAGGGGCTGGAGCCGGGCCTCCACCGGGTGCGGGTCGAATTACAGAACCAGTTTGGTGACCTGGTGCCGGGCGAGTTTAACAGCACCGAGCGGACGATCCTTGTTTCGCCTGATAGAATCGCCAAGAGCGCAAGCCCGGTGGATGATGGCTACCGCGGCCTGCCGCGCATCGATTCCATCAAGGGCAGCATGACGATGGGTCAGGACTGGGTGGCGACGCAGCAGGTTCGTCCGGTTACCAAAGAAGATCTTGAGAAGCAACGCAGCCTGACGGTGCGCACAGGTGAAGGCCAAACCATTGGCCTGAGCGAACCAACCGAAGGCGAACTCGTAACCATTCGCGGTGAATCCGGCGAGTACAGCGTACGCCAGGGCGGCGAGCCGGAACTGGATTCAGCGGCTCCGGAACCATCAGTTCAGGTACGAACGGGAAGCATCCTTGTTGAGCCGAAAGAGGCGGAAGAAGTAGAAGTGCTGGATGAAGATGGCGCGCCCGTAACCTCTGCTGCCGGTGTTACTACTGTGGAAACTGACGTTGTGGAGTCGCCGGTTCGTAGAACTCCGGCTGCCGCCACATTGAGCACAGAAGGCGTCAGATCGGGATCCATCGACGTAACCCCCGATGAGGCCAAAGCAACTACCGCTTCCGCTACTCGTGTTCGTCGCCGCGCTGATGGCACCACCAGCACAGTTCGCATGACAACCGAAACCTTAAGACTCTCCGAGGCAAAGGACCGTGAAAAAGCCGAGGCCAAAACCACTTCTACGGTTCGCGTGGAGGACGCGGGGAGCACGCGTCCGCGGGCCCGGGTAGAACGCGGCGACAGGCGCACGACCGAAGGCAGGAGATCAGACCGCAATACGACTGCACCTCCGGCGGCGAGGCTGGATTAGTCCAACCCGGACGCCCATGGGGCTGATTCCCAAAGTTGATAAACCCTCACCAGCCTTTGTGCATGTGGATGTGGATGACCCGTGGGCCGTGGCGAACTGCTATGGCTATGATGTTGCCGCACAGTGGGCCCATTACATCAGCAACGATGCATTGCCGCGATTCCAGCAACTGTTTGAAGAGGCAGGCGTCAGCGCTACATTCTTCGTGGTTGGGCAGGATCTTGAACATGCTGACTATACGGGTAAGCTTAAGGCGCTTCTAGAAGCCGGGCACCGCGCCGCCAATCACAGCTGGTCCCACAGTTTGCGCTTTCGCGCCATGGCGCCGTCTGAGATGTCAGAGGAAATCGATAAGGCACACTCAATCATTACGGACCGGCTGGGCACGGCACCCAAGGGATTTCGGGCACCCGGCTATGCGTGGAGCCAGCAGCTAGTCACTCTGCTGGAAGATAAAGGCTATAAGTACGATGCCTCGCTGATGCCCGGCCCGTACGGGAGTGTCTTCCGGTGGATGGATAGCCGGATGCAGCAGCCCGGCACAACCCCGGCACTAAAGACTCAGTACCCGCTTTTATACGACGCTTTTCATTCCCTCTATCCCACTCCGGTACGTGGCGGTCGCCTGATTGAAATACCCTCGGCCACAGCGCCGCTGGCTCGTCTTCCGTTCCAGGCGGGGGTATGCATGCGCCTGGGCTACGGGTACTTCCGCGCCTGTTTCGATCCCTATCGCTGGAACAAGGCACTGCCCTTCGTTTTCCTGTTCCACGCGGCCGACGTTGCTGACTTTTCCAACGTGCCGTATCCGTTGTTCCGAAAGTCAAAATTCTTTAATCTGCCAGTCACATATCGGCTTAATCTCGCTCGCCGATTCCTGGCAACTATCCGGCAACACCGGCCCGTAGTTACTACAGAAGACTGGCTGACACAGGATTCATAAAGCTGCTGTTATATCTGGGTTTGGCACCCCATTTTCTTCTCAGAACTTCATTCGCCCGAATAGCCTAGGGCTGTTCCTGTAAACGAAAACGGCGCGGAAGTGTGTCGCGCCATTTTCTTTGCAATGTGGGCGGGTAGCTCAGCGGTAGAGCAGTAGACTTTTAATCTATTGGCCGAGGGTTCGATCCCCTCCCCGCTCACCATTTTGCAATGAGCAGCTGGCATTTCAATCGGCAAATAGTTCGCAGGAACCCTGTCGAAATCTGCTTGTCATAGCCTCAACCTCAACCTGCAGGAACTTCCCCATGTATTCCGTACGGCTAATTCGGCTCGCAATGGTTTTACTCCTTTACTGTCCGCCACTTGCTTTTGCTGACCCCGCTCCCTATGCAGGCACAAACTACGTTAGTCTGCCGGTTCGGGTACTCCTGCCCGACTCCACCCCGGCCGCAAATACAACCATCACCGTCTGTTCCATGGAGCGAAGTGTTATAAAAGGTGCAGTCGCCGGCTTTCCAGTAACCACCGTCACAGATTCTGCAGGCAGTGCGACGCTGAAATATCCTACGAGGGTTTATCTCGAAGAAAGCGGAAGGGGATGGGCGATTGATTCTCACTTTGCTCTTGTAGAACCCGCCAATGGCCACGCTGGTGCAATTGTATCACTTCCGATGCTGCCTCTCGAAGACAGCCCCCTGGATATACGTATTGCCAGGGGATACACTCTGCGGGGACAAATCGTGACACAGGATGGTCATCCTGTTACATCCCATACCATAGGTGCATCCTATGATCTTCACGCGCAGACCCATACCGGGCACGGTGGTGAAATCTGGGAGCGGGAGACAGTAACTGACGCCCACGGTAATTTTACGTTTACTAATGTTAATCCCAGCCCGGTAACGCTAAAACCGGACTACACCCCCAATTACTACTGGGCGAAAACTACCGTGAACGGGGAATCGATAGCGGACCGCATAGACGAGTTTCAACCGGAATGGAATAACACCCAAAATGACCTCACCATCCATCTCGCGACCATGCCTGCTAAAACGTATCGCGGTATAGCGCTTGATCAAGACGGAAAGCCTGTCGCGGGCGCAAGCGTAACCATCGGCTACTCCTGGCACCGCGAAGAAAAGGACTGGAGCGATTCTCACGCATGGGAGACCACGACCACTGGAGCTGACGGAAGCTGGCAGCTTGATATTCCTACGGAATGGGTTACCTGGGGCGAGGTGAGACGGCCGGGAAAGCCCGGACCCCAGGCGGGGACAGCCTATATAGCTGCAACTGGCGATATTGACCTCGATGATACTACAACGCAAGCAGTTCACCTGCAGCCAACCGATGAAACCAATCTAATGCCTTCTTCGCCTTAGTGTTATTGCTCCGTTTTAATAGCTAATAAGTCATTAACATAACAAAACCCGCTGCCGGGAAGGGAATCCGGCAGCGGGCTTTCCGTTTGGCTTCGGAGCGAAACTTCTGTTTGACCTTAGAACCCTATGTTCACGCCTACGCTGCTTCCGGAATAGCCGTAGCTGGGGTATGAGTAGTAGGACGGCGACGAGTAGTAGCCGTATGCCGGAGCGGAGTAGCTGTAGTTGCTATAGTAGCTGGTGGGGTAGCTGTAGGACTGGTAATAAGAGGAGGTGGGGTAGGTGTAGGCGCTATAGCCGGGGTAGCTATAACTCGGATAGCTGTAGCTGCTATAGTAGTTCGGGTAGCTGTACGAGTTATAACCCCCTACACCGACACCAAGATTACCGATATTGGCAGATAGTAACTGGGCATTAGCCGGACTGGTGACAGCAAAAATAGCAGCGGTGGCACTGCTGGCGATTACAGCAAGCAACTTCTTCATGGTTGCATCTCCTTAAGTGGTAATAGTCGCAGTTAAAGCATTTGCGATACAATGATGGTTATTGCAAAGGATGTGCCACCGATTGGTCACCCGCTGTAAAACCGCTTGCCTACGGTTAAAATGAACCATCTCTATGCGTGCCCTGGCGCACACTTCCATAGTTTAAAGCCGCAGGTTTACATAGTGTTGAGCGATTTTCATTGAAAATCCACTAAGAAAAGCGTCTTTAATCAAATGCAACGTAATCTATCCATCTGGAGGTGAGGTAGAAGTGAAAAGATTATCAGGTTTTACACTTATTGAGCTGTTGATCGTGGTTGCGATCATAGCCATATTGGCTGCCATTGCCGTTCCCAATTTTTTGGAAGCGCAGACCAGGGCAAAGGTTAGCCGGGTGAAGAGTGATCTACGCACTCTGGGCACAGGCCTTGAGATGTACCGCGTTGATCACAACAGCATACCCAATGACTACAACACCAATTATGATCCGGATCCCCATCCTGATGTAGATAGTGCTTCCGGTATACTTCATCCTGGCTATAGAATGCCAAATGGTACAATTAAAGTTGGTTTAACAACTCCAGTGGCCTACCTGACGGATTGCTGGCTGCGAGATCCATTTGTCGGTAAAACCGAGGCGTTCACCAGTGTTGCTTTTGATGAGCAGGTTTACTCTTATAATGTACTGGTAAAGGTTTTTGGCAGAAACGCGACATCACAGTACACTACTAATAATTACAGTGAGTACTATGGCAGGTATCGACTTGGTTCTATTGGGCCAGATCGTGACTGGTATAATGGATCGACTTTCTCAAGCCGCCGACATTCGATAATTTACGATGCAAGCAATGGTACCGTTTCCATTGGCAACATTTGGCGAAGTGAAAAAGACCCTGACTGCAGAGACCGGCCGCTAGCCGATCGAACTCTTCCCTGAAGCTTTAAGCCGGCAGACTCCAATCTGCCGGCTTTTTTATTCCACCACGATGACGCGGATTCGTTCGTGGCGACCAGTTGATACAACTGGCGAGACGGTCTCTATGGCGTCGCGCAAACCGGACTGATGGCCTGCGAAAAAGTGGATGTCGCCCTGGGCGGAAGCTGGAAAGTGGTCCTGGCTCGTCAGCGCCTTTACAACCACGCCATCAGCAGTAGCCTGGTAGGGTGTCAGGTTCTTAACAAGACGACTTGCGCTACCTGCCGGAAGCTCCAGCGTATAGAGTCGATAACGGTGACCATCCATTGCGAACTGATCCTGGCTTGCGAGGCGCCCGCCGGGCTGGCTATGAGCCACGGCTTCCAGGGCAGCGGCCAGCTCCGATTGCCTGAAACCGCCCGGATCGCTCCGCGAGTCAGTTGGCTTAAGCACGAGAGCAGCTATCTGCGGTGCCGATTTTTCCGCCGGAGCCGGGATTCGTTCTTCCGATGCGCGCGCCAGGGCTGCGACAGTGGAATCTACGGATGCCAGCCAGCCGCGGGCACCGTGAATGAAGCCGGCAACTTCGGCAGTACCCGGCAGGGGAGCGGTAACCGGGCGCGCAAGGCTGCTTGTGGCGGCGGCGGTGACAGTTCCTGATTCTTGTAATGGAAGCGCAGGTATGGCCGCGTGCTCAATAACCTGGCTGGCATCTTCCGTAGATGCAATGGCTGTCTGCGGAATGTCGGGAGCGGGTTCTCTGCCGAGAGCAGAATCAACTACTCCCCAGACCAACTGCTGCGCCTGACCGGCGAGGGGTATGCCCTGGAACTGGCCGGTGTAGAGAGCACCGACGCTGGCCGCCACGAGAAAGCTGGTGGCCAGGGCAGGTGATGCCTTGCGCCAGGCGGTGCGGAGGCGGCCTGGGCGAGGTGGAACAAGTCCCGGAAAGAAAGGGAGTTCCTGCTTTTCGGAAGTTATCGCCGGTACCAGATCTGCTGCCGGTGTGATCTGTTTAGGCTGCGGCGGAGTCACGAGCAGGTCGGCCACATGGGGGTCTTCGCTCGGCGTGGTGGTACGTTCCGTGTGATCGCGCATGGCCTGGCTTAAGATCTTTGAGCGCAGGTCAGAGGGGGCAACCATTCGCGGAATCGTCTTCATGCGGGCGGTGAGGCGTTCTTCCGCCTCCAGCATCAGACGGCACTGGTCGCAAGACTCGACGTGGTCAAAGAGTTCAAGGCGGTCTTCAGGATCAAGCGGGGCACCAGATATGTGCGTCTCAAGCAGATCCTGAAAATAGCTATGGTTGCGCGAAGACATCGGGAACTTGGACAACGGTCTTGGCAAAATTGCCCAGATAATTACTAATTACTAATGACTAATTACGAATTGACGTGTGCCTGCGGCACGAAATTGAAAAAGCACGTCGGAACCAAACAGAAGTGCCCTGGACTATAGTGCCAAGTTGGCCGTCTGAGCCAAACAGCACTCTCCTGTACCATAGTGCCATGTTGGCGGTCAGAGCCAATCAGGACTTCCCTATAACATAGTGCCAGGTTGGCCTAGTGGAGACCTTATGCCGCAGGAAGAAACTCCGGCCGGTTACCAATATCGAAGTTTCTTTTCGCCGCGTAGCGGCACCACAATTAGTAATTAGTAATTAGTAATTTGTAATCTGTAATTCCCGCGAAGCGGGGGCTACAGGTAATCGACCATCACATCGCGCAGTTCATTGCGGGCGCGGTGGATGCGGCTTTTTACAGTTCCAAGGCTCAGGCCAAGGATATCAGCAATTTCTTCGTAGCTCAGCTCTTCCATGTATCGCAGCACCAATACTTCGCGGTGCTCTTCGTTCAGGTGGTCAAGCTGCTTCTCGAAATAAGCCATGGCCTCGCGATCGGTAGCTACCTTGCGCGGGGTGGGCTGGCTGTCAGGAAACTGCTTTACACGTTCTTCGTCATCCGCATCCATGGGAGCATCCATGCTGGTCATGCGGTTCAAGCCGCGGCTCTGCTGGTACTTCCAGCGGTTCTTCGCAGTATTAACCGTAATGCGATACAGCCAGGTGCTCAGGGCGGAATCGCCTTTGAAGTTGGCGATCTTGCGGAAGCAGTTCAGAAAAACTTCCTGGGTCAGGTCCAGAGCTTCTTCATAGTTGCCCATCAGGCGAAAAGCGGTATTAAATACTCGGTCCTGGTGGGCGCTGATCAGTTCATCAAAAGCGTAGCTGTCGCCAGCCTTGCAGCGTTCGATTAGCTGGGCTTCGGTCGAAGTGACAGGAACCGTCACTCCAATTGCACCAGCAAATCCGTTAGTTACAGTCGTCTCGGCACTCATTATGTCCTAACCTCCCGCCTTTGCCCCGCAGTCCCATCTCCCAATCAGACGGGCCAGCAGACCTTTCAAAGACGTTTTTTGAGCCTCAATAGTTACGATTCACCACCCAAAAATCCCTGTGTAAAGGGAAAACGCAAGCAGTGGGTGGCCAACCGGTTGCAAGCTGTACTACCTTAAAAAGACACCCTGCCTGCGGGAGTTATTCTAGCAGGCCCAAGGAAGCGAGCAGGGGCCTGTAGGCAAAACAAAAGCGCCGCGACCAAAATGGCCGCGGCGCTCGCTAAGCTGTAATAGGAACCGGCTGGCTTAAGCTTCGGAAGCTTCTTCCTGAACACTGCCGCCGATGGTGTAGCGTACAAAGCGACGAATCTGGATGTTGGCTCCGCCAAATTTCTCACCAGCCTGCTTCAGCGCCTCGCGGGTCTTGAGGCTGTCGTCAATTACCCACGGCTGTTCCAGCATGCAGACTTCGCCATAGTACTTGTTGATGCGGCCCTGGATCATTTTCTCAACAATTTCAGCCGGCTTGCCTTCGTTCAGGCCCTGGTTGCGATAGATATCCTTCTCAGCTTCCAGCGTCTCGGCCGGAACCTGATCACGGTCAACGCAGAGCGGGTCAGAAGCCGCAATGTGCATGGCCACCTGGCGGGCGAACTGCTTGAATTCGGAGTTGCCGGCCAGATCAGCGCTCACGCCGCTGATCTCTACCAGGGAGCCCATCTTGCCCGGAGGGTGGATATAGCTGGCTACAATGCCGTCTTTGGAATCATACTTCTCAGACCGGGTGAGAACCAGGTTTTCACCGATAACGCCGATGGCAGCCGTTACTACGTCGCCAACGTTCTGACCGTCCAGTTGGGTTGTGCTCAGATCAGTGCCTTCAGAAACACTGGCCGCATGCTTGGCGAGCTTGGTGGCCAGGGCCTGGAAGTTGTCGTTACGGGCAACGAAGTCGCTCTCGGAATTGAGTTCGATAATGGCGCCTGATTTTCCATCTTCGCTAATGTACGAAGCGATAGTGCCTTCCTTGGCGGCGCGTCCACCGCGCTTGACAGCCAGGGCTTCACCGCGTTCACGCAGCAGGGCCAGCGCCTTATCAAAGTCGCCTTCGGCCTCAGTCAGGGCCTTCTTGCAATCCATCATGCCTGCGCCGCTCTTTTCGCGCAGATCCTTCACCATAGAAGCGGTGATTTCAGCCATTTTCTTTTCGTTTCCTTTTCTTGCTGCTTAACAAAAAACCGTGAAGGCTAACAACAGAAGCCCGAATGCATTCGCGTTCGTCCTCTGTTTTAATAGAGGTTCCAGCTGGGCACAGCGGCCGCGGGCGGCGCAATTTCATCGGCGCCCATAAGAACCTGAGGGCCAAGACGGGGCTCGCCGTCGACGTCGTAATCGACACCCGATAGGGGAGGCGCAAGGTATTCGGGATTGGGAAAAGCGGTGAAGTGCATGTCCGGGTTCCAGGCTCCGATCGGCCCGGCCCAATTCCCTGATGTGAGGCCGGCAGTTTGTAAAGGATCAAGCTGGATGCTCTGAAAATCCTGTCCATTGGCGTTCTGCCAATCTGTCAGGAGCGGGTAGGCAGTTCCATTATTATATGCAACCAGGCTGCCACTTGTGACGAAAAGGTTATTGTGGTTGCTGAAAATCCTGTCCTGAAGATTCGGCCCGCTGATGGCCGCAGCCCCAGGGACGCCCATGCGAATAATGTTATTACGCAGGATCGTGGGCCCCTTTGATGGTAAATTGGGCCCTCCAGTATAGATAGCAGCCGTGCGTGTGGCCGTTGTTGCGGCCGATACGGGGGCATCATGGAAAGCAATCGAGTTGTGAACAAGTGTCGCAGATGAAGTGGCGTCCGGGTTATGCCAGATACCGTAGCGGCCGAAATACTCAAATCCCGCGGGCGGAGCTGTTAAACCGGAAATCATGTTGTTTGCCACAAGGAAATGGCTTACGTGGTAGCGACTGGTAACCTTGATACCATAGAGCGGTGATGGTATGGGGTTAGTTGGAAGAAAGCGAATAGTGTTACCAGCAATAGTGGCCATGGTACCCGTACCAGATATATCAGTAATACCGTTACATAAGATACCAGCTATCTCGTTGATTGAAATGTTTGGGCGATTTGTGATGTCGATAGTGTTTCCGGCTATGATTGGATCAGAGGCGCTCCCGACAGTTATGCCATAGAGTTGGGTGCGGATTATGTTATCTTGCAACCGAACTCCCTGGCTTCTGAGCAGCCCTGTAACATCTGAGTTATACGTCACACGGGTATTGTAACTTATACCGCCCGCATTGCCGGCACCAATAGACATAATTTCGCAATTTATTACGGAACCGTAATCCGGTATTCCCCCTTCGCCTATGCCCCTATAGTTCTCACCGACGAAATCAACTATCCCGGGCTTGTCGGGAGTATATAAGCCTGTATATCCGCGGTAGTCGAATCGGCAGTTTTTGATCGTTATGTGATCACAGTCACCGAGTACTTGCAGTAAGACTGAAGCCGCTTGATTCTGCACGGTCCTAAAAGTCAGGGATCTGTCCGTACCTGAAGGACTACTGGACCCATCAAACGTGATATTATGGGTTGGCTGATGTTGTGTACCTAGAAATGGGGTGTAAACGAATCGTCCGCCAATCAGGATGTGCCCAACCCAGGTATCGCCTCCCAGAGTATGCGTGGTTGTTGTAAATGTTATTGTCGGCTGCGTACCGGGGGCAGGGCGAAAGGTCACTGTATGGCCGTTCGTGTTGCTTTGACCAATAAGAGAATTATTTGGTTCGGTAAGATCATTCAGGATGATAAAATCCCAGTCGCCGCCGGTTAGTGAAAAGCGGCTGAGGTCTTGAGTGGCTTCAAATAGCGACGGATAATCACCATCAACTCCAATTGTGCTGTGGCCTGGGCCGTAACCGGTGTATTTCCCCTGGTAAGGTGTTGTACGTAGCGGCGCACCTGTTCCCGTGTTAGACGCAGCTTTTATTATCTCCGCTGGAGCATGTGTTACGGCTGCAACTTCCGCAATATCCGGCCGGGCATGTCCGAGGGTGCAGTTAGATAGCGCCATCACTGCAATCAAAACAGCGCTTATAATTGTTCGCATTTAAAAGGTCGGTTCCCCCGCGGCTAGATGATGTTAAGATTTACCAATCCAGGTGTGCAAACAAAAACGCCGGGATTGGCTTTTACGTAGAAGAGGCGCAAAGAGAATTACGTTCTCATTGCGCCTCAAAAACGAACAGTAAAACTATAACGCTATTTACACGTCCAGGTTACGAACTTCCGGCGCGTGGCGCTGGATGAACTGGCGGCGCTTGTTCACGTCTTCACCCATCAGCGTGCTGAACATGATATCCGCTTCATAGTCACTAGCCATGTCTACGTCTACGCGCACCAGGCGGCGGGTTTCCGGGTTCATGGTGGTTTCCCACAACTGGTCTGAGTTCATTTCACCCAGACCCTTGTAGCGCTGGATGTTGATACCCTTCTTGCCTGCTTCCTTAATGGCTTCAAGGATCATCTTCAGGCTGTGGATGTAGATGCGGCGACCATCCACTTCGACCCGATAATCAGCCTTGTCATCGGTGAGTTTGTACATTTCCGCGGCATCGATGACATAGCGGCTGGTGCTGAGTCCGGCCTTCTCGAATTTCTTAAAGAATTCAGCAAGCTGCTCAGCTTCCAGGTGCAGATCCTGCCCGAGATACTTCCGGCGCACCTCTTCCTTATCCTCAAAATCCTGCTCAACTTCCTTGGAGGCATCGAGAGAAAGTTCCTGTTGGGTTTCCTGCGCCTGTTTTGCTGCAGCTTCGGCAGCTTCCTGCTCAATGCGTGCCTGCTCTTCAGGATCAACTTCTTCTTCAAGCGCAAGGAACTGCTTCTGATCGAAGGCAAACTTGCGGGATTCACCGTGGGTAAACAAACCAATAGGGAAGCGCTTCTGCTCATCCTGGTTGCGCAGGTTCAGCATTTCCTGGATACTCGTACTTTTGCGATGCAGAGTGCGGTCAATCGTCTCCATGGCGATAAGATTATCGATAATGGCTTTGAGTTCGCTTTTGCGGATGGCCTGGACTTCAGCGTTAGAAGCTGCGGAATCCTCTGGTTTGCGCGAGAACAGGGCAGCATCTTCCACGCCCAGTTCTACCAGCATACGATCCTTGTCCTCGTCCTTGTCCAGGTAGCGTTCCATCTTGCCCTTCTTAATCTTGTAGAGGGGCGGCTGGGCAATATAGATGTGGCTGTTGCGGATCAGTTCCGGCATCTGGCGAAAGAAGAACGTAAGCAGCAGCGTGCGGATATGGGAACCGTCTACATCGGCGTCAGTCATGATGATGCACTTGTGATAGCGAAGTTTTCCGAGGTCAAACGTGTCGCGGATACCGGTGCCGAGGGCTGTGATGAGAGATCGGATTTCCTCGTTCGAGAGAATCTTATCAATCCGGGCCCGCTCAACGTTAAGGATTTTACCGCGAAGGGGCAGAATTGCCTGGAAGTGACGGTCGCGGCCCTGCTTGGCAGAGCCACCGGCGGAATCGCCCTCTACAATGTACAGCTCGCACATGGACGGGTCTTTTTCGGAGCAGTCGGCCAGCTTACCCGGCAGGCTGCCGATTTCCAGGGCACCCTTACGTACGATTTCGCGGGCTTTGCGGGCCTCAATGCGGGCGATGGCGGCGTTCACGCACTTGGCCACGATCTTCTGGGCGACCTTGGGGTTCTCTTCAAAGAACTCCTGGAGGCCATCGTTCACGATCGACTGCACGATGCCTGCTATTTCAGCATTGCCAAGCTTTGTCTTGGTCTGGCCTTCGAACTGGGGCTCTGAAACCTTTAGCGAAACAACAGCGGTGAGACCTTCCTTAAGGTCGTCCTGCGAGAGGTTTTCCTTAAGCTTTTTCATCAGGTCGTTTTTGCGGGCGTACTCGTTGATCTGGCGGGTGAGGGCCGTGCGGAAACCCGTCATGTGGGTTCCGCCCTCGATGGTGTTAATATTGTTTACGAAAGAGTAACTGTTCTCGGAGTAGCTGTCGTTATACTGTATGCAGATTTCGACCTCTACATACTCTTTGAGTTCCTCGCCATCCGGCTTCTGCTTGATGAGCTCTTTTTCTTTCTGGAAATAGACTGGGTTCGGGTGAACCACGTTCTTGTTTTCGTTAAGAGATTTCACGAACTCAACAATGCCACCGTCATAACGGAACTGATGGCTGCGGTTTTCAGCGCGCTCGTCAGTAATGGTTATTGAGATGCCCTTGTTCAGGAAGGCGAGCTCACGCAAGCGGTTGGCAAGAGTATCGTAGTTAAACTCAATGCTTTCAAAAATCGTGTTGTCAGCAAGGAAAGTAATGGAAGTGCCGCGCTTACGGGTGGTTCCCACTTCTTCGAGGGGAGCAACGCGCTTGCCGCCCTTTTCGAACCGCATGGTGTAGACTTTGCCGTTTCGCTTCACTTCCACGTTCATCCACGAGGAAAGCGCGTTCACTACGGAAACGCCCACGCCGTGGAGGCCGCCCGAGAATTTATAAGAATCTTTGTCAAACTTGCCGCCAGCATTGAGAACCGATAGAACGACTTCTACGGTAGACATGCCGGGTCGGGCAGGGTGAGGATCAACGGGAATTCCACGTCCATCATCGGAGATGGTGACGGAGTTATCAGTATGAATGGCAATATCGATGTTTTTACAGTAGCCGGCAAGGGCTTCATCGATAGAGTTGTCGACTACCTCGTAGACCAGGTGATGCAGGCCAAGGGGGCCGGTAGAGCCAATGTACATGCCCGGGCGTTTCCGGACGTGCTCCAGGCCTTCCAGGATCTTAATGGATTCGGCGCCGTAATCTTTCTGTTCTTTTTCCGCCTTCTTGGTCTCGGACATGGGTTATCGAAGCAGCCTTTACTTTGAGATTTCGCACGAAAGGCCCCGCGACAAGGGGGCCTTTCGAACCGGGCGAAGCCGGGGTAAAATCCGACATTTTCGGATTTTGCCGATGTTTTGTGGCGTTTTAAGGAACCAGTATGCAAGCCTGAAATTCACTGGGGCTACGGGTTAGGCAGGCAAATGAAAGGGTGAAATGGTTGACTTGAACAGGCAAACTAGAATCAAAAAAAGTGGTGCTATTGCGAATCGTCTCTGAACAGGTAATTCCATGCGTTTTCTTTTAACGAGTACTCAGATTATCTTGGTTATGGGCATTATGACGACACAGGAAATACATGCTACAACGCCCCTGATGTTATCCCGGCTGGACCGGCATAACCTGCTCCAGTACCGGGATTCAGCCGGCCAGGTGCAGCAGGGGAGCGAGATTTCGCACTGGCAGATGCGTAAAGCCGAGGCGCTGCGTGGGATGCAGGAGGTGACAGGTCCGCTGCCGGGGCCGGAAAACCGAGTGCCGCTGG
>JAKFFN010000295.1:0-11515 GCA_036675025.1 Candidatus Sumerlaeales bacterium
GCTGTCAATGCAGATCTCAACAGAAACAAACAAGTAGTATCCGAATCAACGACAGTTGTTTTAACTGTTGTCAGAGCTTCAGATTTTCTAGTTCAAACTGGAGAGTTTGATCCTGGCTCAGAATGAACGCTGGCGGCGTGCTTTACACATGCAAGTCGAGCGAGGCGGGGAGCAATCCCCAGTCGAGCGGCGAACGGGTGAGTAACGCGTGGATGACCTGCCCTTCAGTGGGGAATAACCCGGGGAAACTCGGACTAATACCGCATTCGACCGAGAGGTGAAAGGGGGCTCGCAAGAGCTCTCGCTGAAGGAGGGGTCCGCGTTCGATTAGCTAGTTGGTAGGGTAATGGCCTACCAAGGCGACGATCGATAGCCGGCCTGAGAGGGTGATCGGCCACACTGGAACTGAGACACGGTCCAGACTCCTACGGGAGGCAGCAGTGGGGAATTTTGCGCAATGGGCGAGAGCCTGACGCAGCAACGCCGCGTGGAGGATGAAGGTCCTTGGATCGTAAACTCCTGTCAGCAGGGAAAAAGCGAATCGACCTAATACGTCGGTGAGTTGATTGTACCTGCAGAGGAAGCCCCGGCTAACTCTGTGCCAGCAGCCGCGGTAATACAGAGGGGGCAAGCGTTATTCGGAATTATTGGGCGTAAAGGGCGCGTAGGCGGGGATGTAAGTCAGGTGTGAAATACCAAAGCTCAACTTTGGTGCTGCATTTGAAACTGGATGGAGATTGAAATACGTGTCTGAGACGGCGACGGATAACGCACAGATGGATTCCCTGCGTGACAGGGTGCTGAACATGGCAAAGCATGGCGAGGCGGCGGACCTATTGGAGGTTTGGCCTGAGGTGATCGCGGAGCCGCCATCAGACCAGGAGTTTTATAACCAGCTTGTGCGGGCCCGGGCTACGACTTATGATCCGACGGCAATGCTTGACCTGCTTGTGCAGCTTGTTCGCGGGCTGGAAGAGCGGCAGCAGTGGCAGCTTATCCTGAGAGTGGTTGACGCGGCGGCGCCTTATTGGCCGGATAATGACGTATTTCGCCAGGCGGTGTTGCTGGCGCTGCAGGATAAATATGGCGAGCTTGAAAACATTGATGAAATTCTCGGCGCGACGCGCCTGGATGATGGTGCACCGCTTGACCAGGGGCTGAAACGCTTCCGCGGGTTGCTGCGGTTAACGCCGGGGCGCGTGTATCAGCATGCAACCTGGGGCGTGGGTGTGGTGACGAAATTGGACCTGTCGCTGGGCAAGGTGACGCTGGATTTCCCTGAGGAAAAGGGACGCGTGCTGACGCTGGCGGGTGTTCGTGACTTCTTGAAGTACCTGGCGCCGGGCCACTTCCTGGCGAAAAGGGCCACGGAGCCGGAAAAACTGACGGCGTTGGGTGAAGATGACCCGACGGCGCTGGTGCGGCTGATATTGGAAAGCTTTAAGGGGCGCATCAAGCAGGGCGAAATGAAAACCATGCTGCTTGATGGCGTGATTACAGAATCGAAGTGGACGGGCTGGTGGACACGGGCGCGCGCCGCAATGAAGATGGATCCTATTATTGATTTCGACAAGGGCGGCGCCCATGCGGAAATCGTGCTGCGGAGCAAGCCGAAGACTTTTGAGGAAGAGGTGCATGACCTATTCTTCAGCCCGGACAGCAGCCTGACGGAGAAGATTGCGGCAATCCAGAAACTGGAGAAAGCTGCCGCAGCGGCGAAGCCGAGTGGCGAACTGCTTTCGAAACTGCTGCGTTCGCTGAATGAGGACTACCGCCACAACCGGCAGTCGCTTTCTACGCAGGATAAGCTGCAGCTGGCATTCCTGGCGCGCGACCTGGAGCGGATGGGTGAAGGCCTGGCGGCTGATACGCCGTTCATCCCTGCGCCGGAAGAGGTGCTGGCTGATGTGCAGGACAGCTACATGAGCCTGGCGGAGATGGAAAGCGAAGATCACGCGGCGGAAGCACTGAAGTTTCTGATGGAGCGCGATGGCGACCGCGGCTATGAGCTTTCTGCGCAGCTGTTTCCGAAGGCGGCGAGCCGCCTGGCGCAGACGATCTGGAAGGCGCTGGACCCGGATCATCATAAGGATATTGCGATTCACGCCGTACAGGCAACGCTGGAGCGTCCGCTGGAGAACCCGCCGACGTTCCTGTGGGTAGTAAAGCAGATTGGCGAAGGGCAGTGGCCGCACCTGAAGGATTACTTCCCGCTGAGCCAGATCGTGCCTGACATGCTGGATTACATTGATGCGTGGGACAAGATGCTGGATCACCCGTCTGTGGATAAAAACACACAGGCCACGGCGAAGATGCTGGTGAGCCGTGTGAAGTCGCAGCTGGAGAACAAACATTTTGCCATGCTGTGCACGGCGGTGGAAGAGATGGACCTGGATTCGGCGCGGCGGTTCCGCAGGAGTCTGCAATCGCACAATGCGCTGAACGAGCAGTACCGGTCGGGGGCTGAACGCGCCGTGGTATTAACGCGCCGTGAACTGGAAGAGGAGCAGGCGGCTCCGCCGGCTGGCGGCGGTGCTGCAGCAGGTGCCGGCGGCGAAGAGGGTGGGCTGCACTATTGCACGCCGCGCGCGCGTGAGATGAAGTTCCGTGAGTTGAACGAATTGAACAATGTGAAGATTCCGGAGAACTCGAAGGAAATTGAGAAGGCGCGCAGCGAGGGCGACCTAAAAGAAAACGCGGGCTACCAGTACGCGAAGGAACAGCAGAAGCTTTTGGTGAACCAGAGCATGCAGCTGCAGCAGGCGCTGCACTCGGCGCGTATTTTTGAGCCGGGCAAGGTGACGACGAATTCCGTGGGTTTCGGCGTGCGGTTCCTGGCGTTGAACACGAAGAAGAATACGGAAGAGACTTATACCGTGCTGGGCCAGTTTGAAACGGACCCGGACAAGAACATCATTTCGTACCAGTCGCCGTTTATGAGCCAGTTTGTGGGCAAGAAGCCTGGTGAAGAAGTGGTGATCCGACATCCGGATGGCAGCCAGACGCCGTATAAAGTGATAAAGATAGAAGACGCGCTGGCAAGTGGCGAGTGGGACGCTCCTGAGATAGACGAGGACTAAGCCCGAAAAGGGAACGGGGCGGAAGACGGGATTCTGCCTGTCAGCTTAATAATCTTTGTAATGTAAAGTGAGTATTATGTCTAACCCGCTGGGTTTGCTACAGGCGCTTTTTGATCCGCAGTCGCTGCAGGATATTCTGCAGTCGTGGGGGTGGTTTGCCTACGTTCTGCTGTTTGCCATTATTTTTATCGAGACCGGTGTGTTTATCTTTTTTCTCCCGGGTGACTCTCTGCTGTTTATCGCAGGATTTGTTTGCTCGATAGTGGGGAGCCCGCTGGATTTCTGGGTGCTGGCGCCGCTGCTTTGCGTGGCGGCTATTGCCGGAGATTCCATTGGGTATAGTATAGGCCGAAGGCTGGGCCCTCGAATCTTCAGCTTTGATGATCCACCGTGGCCGGAGCGATGGACCCTGAAGGCAGCCTGGGCTTTGCTCATTTCGCCGGGATTGTGGTTTAACCGGAAACACCTTGTGAAAGCTAATGACTTTTATGAAAAGCATGGCGGCAAGACGATCGTATATGCGCGGTTTGTGCCGATTGTGCGGACGTTTGCGCCGCTCGTAGCGGGTGCCGCCGACATGCAGTATGGGCGTTTTATCCGGTATAATGTGTTTGGCGGTATCGGGTGGATCTTTGGGATGATGGCCCTGGGCTATTATTTCGGCCAGATTGAGTTTGTGCAGAAGAACCTGGAGAAGGCCGTGATCCTGGTGATCTTCCTGTCGATCCTGCCTTTGATTGTGGAGTTTGGCAAGGCCTGGCTTCAAAAGAAGAAGGCCATGGCTGGCCCTGCTGATTCGCCTGATACTCTATAGCGTCGGTTAGCAAGAAAGCTTAACCTCTGTGAGCTGGTGCGTAGTTTTTAAGCTAAACCTGTCTCTATTTGGACGTTATTTGTGGCACCCCTGCCGGGGTGCGTAGCCTTTTTGCGGGCGAAACCGGAGGTGGCGGATCATGGCCGCGGTTGCGTCCATAATCCTGACTTCCGGCTACCGCTGTATTCTCCCTCCGGGAGAGGTTTTAGGTGCGGGTAGTGGCGGTGTGTGGGTTTTCCAGGAGAGGGGGCTTATGGGGCGGATGGGGCTTATGGGCAGAATAGGACCTATAGGACCTATAGGCGGATAGGCTGATAGGACATTTCGGACTTGTCGAGTGGCGGGTGGTGTGTGGGTTTTTCGGGAGGAATTGTTGGTGCGAGTAGCGGGCGCTGTGTTTGTTATTTTGTGTGGGGGATGTGGATGCGGGGGTGATTTTAAGCGTCGGTTTCGGGGAGACTGGCAAGGGCGCTGGCGAGTGCGGCGGCGGTTTGGGTGTTGTTTTCGAGCAAGGCCATGTTTGTTGTGATGCTTTTGCCTTTGCTGACTTCTTCAAGTTTCTTGAGAAGAAAAGGGGTGACGGCTTTGCCATGGACGCGTCCGGTTTGGGCGGCGCGAGTGGCCTGGTTTATCCATTCTTCGAGTTCGTAGGGTTCAACGGCGTGTTGCTCGGGCACGGGGGTTACTACGAGCACGCCGCGTCCGCCAAGGTTCCAGTGGGCCTGGCACATCGCAGCGACTTCATTAATGTCGTCGGTCCGGATTTCACATGGGATTGTGCTTTTGCAGGCATGGAACAAGGGGAAGTTTTCTGCTTTGTAGGCGATGACGGGAACGCCGAGGGTTTCTAGGTATTCGAGGGTGGCAGGGACATCGAGGATGGATTTTACGCCGGCGCAGACGACGGCGACGGGGTAGCGGGCGAGGGCTATGAGGTCGCTGGAGACATCGTGGGACTGGGCGAAGTCGCGGTGGACGCCGCCGATGCCGCCGGTGGCAAATGTGCGGATGCCGGCGAGGCTGCATATCTGGGCGGTGGCGGCTACGGTGAAGGCGCCGTGCTTGTGGCTGAGGAGCGCGGCGGACATATTTTGCAGGTTGACCTTGGTGACGTCGGCGCCGGGACGGCAGAAGGATTCGAGCTGTTCGGGGGTAAGGCCGAGGTGGACTTTGCCACCGATCATGCCGAGGGTGGCCGGGGTGCAGCCTAACTGGCGGGCAATTTCTTCGCAGCGCTGGCCGAGCTGGTAGTTGGATGGCCAGGGGAGTCCGAAGCTGAGGACGGTGGTCTCAAAGGCGACGATGGGATCGTGGGTGGCGAGGGCGGAGTTAACCTCGGGGGAGGGCAAAAAGGCGGTGTTAAGCGGGGGAGGGGAGACAGGCTTGGTCACGATTGGCTCCTTAATGGATTTCTGCTGAGGAATCTACCAGATGACTGCTAAGCATAGAGTGCGCCGGTTAGATTGGAGAGGCAAATGCATAAGACTAAAGGTGCAGAGGGTACAAAAGCAGAACCACAAATAACACAAAGCGCTTCTCGCGGCACAAAAAACACAAAACAGAAGCTTGGGTGGAACCAGAAAGTTTGGATCCTATCTGGAAGTGTGAGATCAGCCACAAAAAGGCACAGGAGACACAAAAGAAATCAGACTCACAGCATTATACAAAGCGCGAGACACGTATAAGTAAACTCTTTAGTGCGAAAAGCCGGCCAAACCAGCTAATATTAGGGGCCGCAAAAAAGCGCAAAAGGCGCAAAAAAAGCTAAACCATTTCTTAAGAACTTATTAGTACGATAAGGTGGTGACGTATCTCTCGTTCGCAACTGGTTATACGGAGGATGGCAAACGGTCACACATTTGCCTTTTCCGGGGCGCATTAGGCGGGCTTAGCACTAAGGTCAGCCGGTGCGGGGGAGGGTTCTGGCGAAGACGTCTAGTTTCTTTTTGGGATCGTCGCCGGGGCCGGCGCTTACTACCATTTCTTCGATGGTGTGGGATGCGAAAACTTTTTCGATGCTTTCGGCTGCGAGGTCGAGTTGTTTATGCAAAGGGCAGAGCTGGTGCCGGTGCTCCTTGAGGCCGAGGGGGCACTGCTTGATGCGCGGGACCGGATCGACCGCGTTGACAACGTCTAGGATGGTAATTTTATTTGCGGGCCGGCTGAGGACGAAACCGCCCCGAAGGCCGCGCTGGCTGTTGAGGATGTTTGCGCGGCGCAGGCCCTGCAAAACTTTTGCCATGTAGCCCGCGGGCACCTGCATGGCTTCTGCAATTTCCTGGCTGATGCAGGGTCGGCCGGTTTGAGCGGCGAGATATACGGTGGCCCTGAGGGCGTATTCCATGGTAGCTGAGAACATGATATTGATAAAAACCGCGATCTAAGAGAAAATAGTCATAATCGGATAAAAATATCCAAATATATGGAGAGCGAAATAATACCGTTTTGGTACACAATCTGCGCGAACGTGGCGAGGATTGTAAAAATTTTTGCAGTTAGGAGAGCAAGGTTATGCGATTCCGTTACTTATGGCTCGCGTTCTTCGGTGTCGTTTTCGTTTCCTTTGCAGTGCTGGGATACTATGGGTTTGAAATCTACAGGAAGGCTCCACCCATACCGGAACGCGTGGTAACGGAAGATGGGCGGGAGCTGATGACGGCCCAGGAAATTAAGGATGGCCAGAATGTCTGGCAGTCGATGGGGGGGCAGCAGGTCGGCAGTATTTGGGGGCATGGGGCGTATGTTGCGCCGGACTGGTCGGCAGACTGGCTTCATCGCGAGGCTGTAATCCTGGGAGACACCATTGCCCAGGACAAGTATGGAAAACCGCTTGCGGAGCTAGAGGGTTCGGAAAAAGCCGCGGTGGAGTATGATCTGCAAAGAGAACTACGGACCAATACTTACAACGAAGGCAACAAAACTATAACCGTAAGCGCGGACCGCGCAGCGGCGATGGCGCAGGTGGCGGATCATTATAAGAAACTGTTTACGGATGATCCTGAGTACCAGGAGCTTCGCCACCATTATGCACTGAAAGACAATACCATCAAGGATCCGGAACGCCTGAATCACATGATGGATTTCTTTTTCTGGGCGTCGTGGGCTTGTATAACGGAACGGCCGGACAGCGCGATAACCTATACAAACAACTGGCCGCCGGATGAAATGGTGGGCAACCGCCCAACCTCTTCGATTATAGCGTGGTCGGTGATCAGCTTCATCGTGTTGCTGGGTGGAATTGGAGCACTGGCGTGGAACTATGCCGTGGTGAAGAGCCGTGAGCATGACCACGTGGTGGTGCCGCAGATGGATCCGCTTTTGAACCTGCGTCCGACGCCAAGCATGAAGGCGACGATAAAGTATTTCTGGACTGTAGGCGCCCTGTTCCTGCTGCAGGTGGGTATGGGTGTGGTTACCGCCCACTACGGTGTGGAGGGCAGCGGCTTTTACGGCATCCCGATACAGGAATGGATACCGTACTCTCTAACTCGTACCTGGCATACGCAGCTGGGTATTTTCTGGATTGCGACGGCATGGCTGGCGACGGGGCTTTTCGTGGCGCCGGCGGTAAGCGGGCATGAACCAAAGGGGCAGAAGCACCTGGTGAACCTGCTCTATGTTTGCGTGGTGGTGATTGTTCTGGGTTCGATGATCGGCCAGTGGTTTGGCGTGATGCAGAAACTGGGCTACGAAGTGAACTTTTACTTTGGTCACCAGGGTTACGAGTATGTAGACCTAGGCCGATTCTGGCAGATCTTCCTGTTTATCGGCCTGTTTATCTGGCTGGCGCTGATGGGTCGGGCGCTTTGGCCGGCATTGATGAAGAAGGACGAAAGCCGTCACCTGCTGCTGCTGTTTGGAGTATCATCGGCGGCTATTGCGCTGTTCTGGGGCGCGGGACTTATGTGGGGCCGGCAGACGCACCTGGCCATGGCGGAGTACTGGCGGTGGTGGGTGGTGCACCTGTGGGTTGAAGGTTTCTTTGAAGTGTTTGCCACGGTGGTGATTGCATTCCTCTTTACGCGGCTGGGTCTGCTGAACCCGCGCAGCGCGACGGCCGCTGTACTGTTCTCGTGCACGATCTTCCTGTTTGGCGGCATCCTGGGTACGTTCCACCATCTTTACTTCTCCGGCACGCCTACGGCGGTGCTGGCGCTGGGGGCAACCTTCAGCGCACTGGAGATTGTTCCGCTGGCACTCATCGGGTTTGAGGCTTATGAAAACCTTACGCTGACGCGGCTGTCGGACTGGATTGCCGCTTACAAGTGGCCGATCTACTACTTCGTGTCGGTGGCATTCTGGAACCTGCTGGGTGCCGGCATCTTTGGATTCCTTATCAACCCGCCGGTGGCGCTCTATTACATGCAGGGCCTTAACACAACGCCGCTGCATGGCCACACGGCATTGTTCGGTGTTTACGGTATGCTGGGCATCGGCCTTATGTTCTTCTGCCTGCGGGCGCTTAACGTGAGGGCGCGGTGGAAAGAGACGCCGATGAAGATAGGCTTCTGGTGCCTGAACTGGGGTCTGCTGCTGATGGCGCTGCTGAGCCTGATGCCTGTGGGACTGATGCAGGCGTGGGCGAGCCTGAACCACGGACTTTGGTATGCGCGGTCGGCTGAGTACCTACAGACGGACATCATGCAGAACCTGCGCTGGGCGCGTGTGCTGGGCGATACGATCTTTGCTGTGGGTGTGTGCGCGGTGGTTTACTTCGTGTTCGGCATGAAGTTTGGCTGGAGCACCCATGGCGAAAACGAGCCGCTGATTGTGAGTGAGAACCTGGCTAATGAGCCGGTTGGAAAATAACCCCGATTAAAAATATAACCCCACAAATGGGAAAGGAAAAGACCATGGGCGAACATGGGTTGCAGAACGTAGAAGTGCCACAAGGGCCGGTGACGGCGGATATGCAGGTGGCGGCATCGGTAACGGCGCGGCCATCACGGGCACGGGTGTATGAGAAGTATCGCATCGACTATTGCTGCGGCGGGAAAATCCCGGTGTCAGAGGCATGCGAGAAAAAGACGCTTGCGGTGGATCAGCTGCTGAAGGAACTGGCTGACCATGATGCGCTGACTGTCGCGGAAGATGATACCGTCCACACGCGCTGGGAAGAAGCTCCGCTGGGTGAACTGGTGGATCACATCATGGCAAAGCATCACGCTTATGTGCGTGATGAACTGCCACGGCTGCTGCAGAAGGCGGAGCGCGTGGCGGCGGTGCATGGCGCCACACATCCTGAAACGATCAAGGTGCTGGAAATCTTCAAGGGGCTTAAGGCTGAGTTTGAGACTCACATGGATAAAGAGGACAACGTGCTCTTTCCGTGGATCAAAGGCCTTGAGAACGGCACGGGCGGACCTCCGTTTCCGGGCATGAAGATGAATCAGCCGGTAGCCTGCATGGAAGAAGATCACGAACATACGGCGCAGGCGTTTGAGGCAATGGCAGGCCTGACTAACGGGTACCAGGCTCCGCCGGAAGCGTGTAACACGTACCGGGTCCTGTATGAGGGACTGCGTGACCTGGAACTTGATACGTACCAGCATGTGCACAAGGAAAACAACATCCTTTTCCCCAGAGCGCTGCTTGCTTCGCAAGCGTAGAATGTAGAATGTAGAATGTAGAACGTAGAACGTAGAACGTAGAACGTAGAATGTAGAACGTAGAAAAGTAGAATGTATAAGGTAATAGTCTGCCCCGGGAGGTTGTGCTTCCCGGGGTGTTTTTAATGTCGGCTTGCTTTTGGCTTTGGGTATGCTGTAGCGCTGCATGTGTGATTTGTGGTGTGAATGTTTTGAAAGTGAGTGACGGTGAGAGCACCCTTTATTGAGGCTTGTAAGACGCGGTATCTGCTGGCGGATGGCGGCGTGAGTGTGGCGCTGCGGCGGATGTGTGGCGGGAGTGAGAACGTGGCAGAGCGGCTGAACCTGACGGATCCTGACCTGGTGCTGCAGATGCATGAGGCTTATGTGGAGGCGGGGGCTGACTGCCTGACGACTAATTCTTTTGCAGCGAACGTGGTGCGGCAGGCGCCGGCGGATTCGGCGACGTGTGAGGCCATGTGTGAGGCGGCGGCGCGACTGGCGCGGCAGGCGGCGGGTACTGATCGCTACGTGCTGGGCAGCGTGGGGCCGTGGTGGCACATTGGCGACGGCTGGGAGGACGCAGTTGGGAAACAGGTGCGTGAACTGGCGGATGGCGGTGTGGATGCCATCTGGATTGAGACGGTGGTATCGGTGGAGATGGCGCGGGACCTGGTGAAGCTTGCGCAGGCGCATGACAGCCGGTTACCGGTGCTGGTGAGTTTTGTGTTTCAGAAGACGCGGTCTGGAGAATTCCGGTTGCCGGGAGAACCGGGCGAGAGCCTGGATGATGTCGGACGAAGCCTGGAATCTATCGGGGCAGACGGGTACGGGGTTAATTGCGGAATCGGCCTGGATGTTTATGATTATGCAGACCTGGTATCGAAGCTGCGGGAGTTTACGGCTGCTCCTATTATCGCGCGGCCGAGCGCCGGTGATCCCACGGAGGATGAGAGTTCGCTGCCGGTGTATCCCGATTCACCCGAGTTTATGGCGGAAGGCGTGTGGGGTATTGTGCGCGCAGGCGCCAACGTGATTGGCGGTTGCTGCGGGGTGACGCCGGAACATACGAGGGCGTTTCGGGCAGAACTGGATATGCTGTAGAGGGGTTTTACGAACTCGAAAAAAGCATCATGGCTATTTCTGCGTGAACAGTAGAATTGAAAGCTGGGCAGAAAGACAAACCAGGGATAGCCTCCCCCCGTGGCTATCCGCAGAAGAGGGATAGTTCCCCCCGGCTATCCCTAATTTGACCACACCAGCGAGCCTTTATCGTCGACAACGCGGACCATAAAGTACTTGCTGCTGATCCGGGCGGCGGCCTGCAGGGCCGTGCTTTGGTTGCCAAAACTGCCGTAGCCGGCCCAGGCATTTCCCGGATTTACCGCTTTGAACTGCACCTTAAACATGGTGGATCACCTCGATGGAGAAAGTATGAGTATCCATTTCGACCATCCATGGAAGAAAATGTCAAAGGAAAAGTGCATAATTTTTGGGCATTTGTTTGGGGCTTAACTTTGGAGTTAAACTTATCTGGTGTTTTTCCTGCGGCGCCGCTAAGGCTGTGACTCTGGATAAATTTGAAAGGGTGGATTATGAACCGGGATAAATTAGCGGATGCGATAAGACGACAGTTAAAACGAGGGAGCGGGTTTCTGGCTGTGGGGCTGTCGGCATTAACGATTTGCGGACAGGGGAGTGCGGAAACTCGAACATCGGAAAGTG
This sequence comes from Candidatus Sumerlaeales bacterium, assembly GCA_036675025.1. Taxonomy (GTDB): domain Bacteria; phylum Sumerlaeota; class Sumerlaeia; order Sumerlaeales; family Sumerlaeaceae; genus JAKFFN01. The sequence goes on from JAKFFN010000295.1 coordinate 11,208, forward strand.
CAGCACTGGATGTAGTAACGTATAACATACGATTTGATAATCCAAAGGATGGCCTGGATCGGTGGGAGGTGAGGAAGCCGCGGACGTTTGAGATGATAAAGCGGATGGATCCCGACCTTGTAGGGCTGCAGGAGGCACTAAAGGGGCAGCTTGATGACCTGGAAAAAGAGTTTCCGAAGTATGATGTGTTGGGTGTGGGGCGGATTGACGGAAAAGAAGGCGGCGAGTACTCTGCCATCATGTATGATGCCAAACGCCTGAAGCCGCTTAAGAGCGATACCTTCTGGCTATCGGATACGCCGGAGGCG
>JAKFFN010000004.1:0-11510 GCA_036675025.1 Candidatus Sumerlaeales bacterium
GTGCTTGCCACGAAATTCGGGTTTATCCGCGAGTCCAAAGATCCCAACCGCCGCGGCATCTGCGGAAAGCCGGACTATGTGCATGAGTCGTGTGACGGCAGCCTGAAGCGGCTGGGCGTTGATGTGATCGATCTCTATTACCTGCATCGGGTTGATCCGAATACGCCCGTTGAGGAGACCGTTGGCGCCATGAAGGAGCTGGTGGAGGCGGGTAAGGTGCGCTATATCGGGCTGAGCGAAGCCTCTGCTGCGTCGATTCGGAAAGCGCACAAGGTGCACCCGATCACAGCCCTGCAGAACGAATACAGCCTGTGGTCGCGCGACCCGGAAGATGAAGTGTTGCCGGCGCTGCGCGAGCTTGAAATTTCGCTGGTTGCGTACAGTCCGCTGGGCCGCGGTTTCCTTACCGGCCAGATCAAGAACCCCGAAGACCTGGCCGAGGATGATTACCGGCGAACAATGCCCCGCTTCCAAGGCGAGAACTTCCAGAAAAACCTGCAGCTGGTGGAACATGTGAAGGAACTGGCGGAGCGAAAAGGCTGCACTTCTGCGCAACTGGCGCTGGCGTGGGTGCTGGCGCAGGGCAAAGATATTGTGCCAATCCCCGGAACGCGGAGCCAGGCGCGGCTGGAGGAGAATGCCTCATCACTCAATGTGGAACTTACGCCCGATGAACTGGCCGAAATAGACCGGATAGCTCCAAGGAGCGGCGGTGCTGGCGACAGGTACGCGCCGGCCGGGATGGCCTGGCTGAACGGATAGGTAATTGGAGTGCAAACAGCTAAGTTCAGTCGCTGCAAAATTGTGCGTCAGCCTATTCAGGGGCGCGTGCAAAATCTTGCATTTTCCATAGAATTGCCTTGAGTTGCGGAACAACGCATTGCACAACCGCCTCTAAGTCGCAGCCTGTCTAGCCATTTCGGTAGAGGCAGGCATCGTTTTACTTACTAAAGAGTGGGAGAATATGGATGCGTTTTAAATCTATTTGTGCAACAGCTTGCGTAGCCGCGCTGGCCTCGGTGGCCACGGCGCAGGACGTGGAGTTTACGAATTATGTGGGGTCGTTCCCAACCGTTTTTGCCCCGATTCCCGTGGCGACAAACTCGCAGGGACATCTGTTTTATGCAACTTTTCAGGCTGCAAACTCCCAGCTTTGGGTTGTGGAAGATCCAGTAGCAGCTGTCGGAAGTGAGACCATTCCGGGCAAGCATATCCGTACATTTCCAGAAATGGTAACCGCAGGCCGTGGTTTCCAGGGTTTGGATGTTGATGCTGCTGGAAAGCTCTTTCTCAGCGGCGACAATGCGGGCGCACCCGGACTTATGTTCCGTTTCGATCCTCTAGTTAATGGTTCCGAAACAACGTATACCCTGCATCCCACCTTTACTGGAACAAGCAATGCAGTAGCGCAGCGGAAACTGGGATTGGATATTATCAGCAGTGCAGGAAATGGGCTGATTGCGTGTACTTCGCTTACCCACATTGTATACTACGACTTTCTCGGGAACCAGGTTGGAAGCCCAGTTGCACTGCCTCAGGGCAACACTCGCGAACCTCAGTTCAACAGTGTCGACAACGTCATTTACCCGCTTAGGAATGGCCGTAGCACCAGCGTAAGTCTGGAAGCAATTGTTACTGGTGTAAACACATCGACTGGCGGCGGCACAATGGTGGCTGACAAGACTCTGCCAGGCGCTGATGGTGGCGCAAACGGAGTTCCCAACTCGCATGGCTATTACTACGCTGCGCAGCACCAGCTGATTACCGTCGGTCAGATTCATGCTGCTTCTGGCGGAACAACAATTCCTTCCGAGATTCGGGTATGGGACATCACTGAAAATGGCACGTCCATGACCCTCGCCTACAGCGTTAAAGAAGCCGATCACGGCGCTGGCTGGCAGGACATTAAAGATGCTGTCGTGATTGGTAACCGACTGTACGTTACCTCACATGCCCCCACCTCGCGCGTTTATGTGTACGAGGGCGTACCGGCCTCGGTTAACCGCTGGGACGAGTATGAAACCTCCAGCGAAGTTGATCGTCGCGACGTATCTGGAAACCTAAAGTAAGTCTTTGCTGCAACCCCCAGCAGCAATAGTCCCCCGGGCGCCTGGTTGCCCGGGGGATTTCTTTATGTAGAACTGCCTTGAACTGGCAAGCTGGAACATAATGTAAAGAGACATCTTTTGGGAGCGCGCCCGCTTGCTGGCGCTGTTGGAAAGCGCGTGCGGATGCCCGCTGCAGGCCCAGTACTTCAGGAGCGTGCTGCTATGTTTTAACCGGACTTTACATAAGGGTGTCGTCCCTATAGATGCGATCTATGTAGCCTCATTTCCACCCCGCATGGTCGCCAGCTACTACGCCCAACCGCTCCTTCCAAGAGCGACAGCAAGCGGTCGCACTCTAATAATGTGCTGATTTCGGGGCAACTATCTTATTCCCGGGCGCGGCTGCCAGGGCGTTGCCTCACAATCAGCATTGTTCCGTATTTTTCCCTTGCCGAGCGCACCCCGCTTTAGGCGATACTTCAATTCTGGCTGGCGCCCTCGTTGTGGCAGCCTGCCTTAGTTCGTTTTCTGTCTTTAAAGGAGCTTTTCAAATGCGCATTCGGTTTAAAAAAGCCGATCTTCTGCCGGCTGCAGCCATTGTGCAGAGCGTGGCCAATCCCCAGAGCACCCTGCCGATTCTCAGCAATGTGCGGATCAGCACGGAGCACGACAACCTGGCAAATTTCTGGGCCACGGACTATGAAACCCGCGTGCGCATTGATGTGCCTGCCACGGTTGAAACTCGCGGTGAGATCACTGTACCCGCCCGCACATTCTATGACCTGATCAAGGAGCTTCCCGATGACGGCGAAGTGATCCTGGAGGCCAGCGGCAAGGGCGCCACCATCAAGTGCCGCGAGATCCGCGCGGAGCTGGCCACCATGCCCGCCCGCGACTTCCCCGCCTGGCCGGAAATGCAGACCAAGGCATCCTTTGACGTGCCGCAGCGCGACCTTAAGCAGCTGCTGAGCAAGGTGCTCTTTGCTGTTCCGGTGCGCGATCCGCGCAAAGTGCTGCTGGGCTCCCTGTTCGAGATTCGCAAAGACAGCGTTGCCGCCGTGGCTACCGACGGCAAGATTCTCGCCCGCACAAAGATTCCGCTGCAGGGCGAATTTGCCGAAGCCAACCCGGGCGACCTGAATGTGATCATTCCTCACAAGATCATGGAAGAACTGATCCGCTCGCTGGGTGATGACGGCGCCGTAAACGTGAGCCTTGATGACCGGCAGGTGGCTTTCCGCCTGAACCGAATCGAGTACGTATCGAACCAGATCGACGGCAAGTACCCGAACTACGAAGCCGTAGTGCCGAAGGAATTCAGCCGCGAGCTGCGTTTCCAGAAGCCGCCCATGCTGGCCGCCATTCGACGCGCCGCGATTCTGTCTGACATCAAGAACTCTGCCATAACGGTGCATTTCCAAGGCGACAAAGTCAGCGTGGAGGCCGAAAGCTACGACAAGGGCCGCATTCATGAGGAAATCCCTGCCGTGGTTCAGGGCGAAGATTTCAAGATCGTCTTCAACTACAAGTTTATCCAGGACGTGCTGAAGGCCATCGATAAGGAAGAAGTGGTGCTGCAGGTAAACCAGCCTACGACTCCGGCGGTGTTCCGTGGCGCGGATGAAGACTCTTACTTTTACCTTGTGATGCCGATCAAGCTGACCGAACTGCGTGACCACGACGAGGAGCGCACGACCGCGGGAGTGGCATTAGGCGCTGACGACGGCGGAAATCCTTACGAAGAATAGCCGTGCGACCTGCGGGTCTAATCGGTAGTTAATGAATTTGTAATCGAAAAAGCGCCAGGCCAGTTCATTACGCTGGCCTGGCTTTACCATTTCCGGGCTGCGGCCTTTCTTAAAAAAAAGAAGGCTTCTTTACTCGTGGCCAGTTTGGCTGGAATTAGCGATAAAGCGAGGGGCAAGTCTCAAAAGCAGTTAGCCCCCGTAAAATCAGGGTTTTAATTCGTATAGAAAGAAAAAAATTCTTGCGAAACAGGGTTTGCGGTTCACCCTTCGGCCTTTATTCCGGTTGGCTCTGAAAAAGAGAGAGAGCTTCCCAAACCACAGGTGTAATCCATGAGATTCCTAGAGCTTCTGCCGTATTTCTTTGTTATTGCTGTCGCGATTGCCGCGTTGGCTGCTGCCTTTAAACTGGCTGGTTGGGTGATGGCCAAAGACATGGGCACTGAAGGTATGCGCCGCATATCTGACGCCATTAAAGCAGGCGCGGAGGCATTTATGCGGCGAATGAACATGACCATCGCCGCGCTTAGCATTGTCCTCGCGATACTCATTTTCTTTGGATACAGTGTTCTCGAAGGAGACATAAACAAGGCCGTCGCAATGACGGTCTCTTTTGTTGTTGGCGCCCTTTGCTCTGGCTTCGCCGGGTATTTTGGAATGTTCACATCGATCCGGAGCAATATCCGCGTGGCCAGCGCGGCCCGGCGGTCGCTCAATGAAGCTCTGCAGGTGGCGCTTCGAGGCGGGGCCGTAAGCGGACTGCTTGTGGTTGCCCTTTCGTTGGCTGGTGTGGCCATTATGTTCGCCATGTTTGGCGGACTGTCAACGGATGGGGACCGCGTGACTGCCGTTCCTTTGCAGATTGTGGGCTTTGCATTCGGCGCTTCGTTCGTGGCGTTGTTCGCCCAGCTTGGCGGCGGTATTTATACCAAGGCTGCCGATGTAGGCGCTGACCTCGTCGGCAAAGTGGAAGCCGGTATCCCTGAAGATGATCCGCGTAACCCGGCGGTTATTGCCGATCTCGTGGGTGATAACGTAGGCGACTGCGCTGGTCGTGGTGCTGATCTCTTTGAATCCATTTCTGCTGAGAACATCGGCGCCATGATTCTCGGCATTGCTCTCTATCCTGTATTCGGGCTTAAAGCAATCCTGTTCCCGCTGGTGGCCGGTGCCCTTGGCCTGCTCGCCAGCATATTCGGTACATGGTCGGTACGCCTGCGCGGTGAAGAAGACCCTATGAAAGCTCTCAACCGCGGCTACATGATGACCACCGGCGTGGCACTGGCCGGCTTCTTCTTTGCGTGCTTCTTCCTCCTTCGCGATGACGCAGCGCCCAATGCCTACCTCTGGTTCTTCGGCTGCGGCGTGATTGGCATTCTCGCAAGCTTCCTGTTTGTCTGGATTACCGAGTACTACACGGAGACGCGCTACCGCCCGGTGCAGCAGATTGCCAGCTCCTGCCAGACGGGCCCCGCCACCACAATCATCAGCGGGTTGTCTGTGGGTCTCGAATGCACGTTTATGCCGATCATTGTTATCAGTGCCGCCATCCTGGCCAGCTTCTGGATGGGCACCGAAGCACTGAAGCAGCTCGTGGCTGACGGGGTGCTTAACAACCACAGCGCCGGCCTTTATGGTACGGCCGTGGCCACCATGGGCATGCTGAGCACGGCCGGGTACATCCTGGCGATGGATACGTTTGGCCCTATTACCGACAACGCCGGCGGCATTGTGGAGATGGGCCTGAAGGAAGAAGCCCATGGTGAAATCCGTAACCGGACTGACCGCCTTGACGCCGTAGGCAACACCACCAAGGCCCTGACAAAAGGTTACGCGGTAGGCAGCGCCGCATTGGCCGCGTTCCTCCTGTTCTCTGCTTACCTCGACCAGGTGTGGCATTACGTGCAGATCCGCGGGATTGACATGAGCTATGACGAAGTTATGCGTGTGGACATCGGCAAGCCCGCGGTGTTCGTTGGCGGCCTTGTAGGCGCAATGCTGGTGTTTGTGTTCAGCGCCCTGGCTATGAAAGCGGTGAGCCGGGCAGCACAGACAGTCATTACGGAAGTTCGCCGGCAGTTTGCGGAAGATCCGGGCATTATGGCCGGTACATCGACGCCTAATTATGGCCGCTGCGTGGACATCGTAACCAAGGGTGCCCTCAAGGCGATGGTACTGCCGGGCATTCTGCCGGTGCTGTTCCCGCTGGTGTTGGGTCTTACGATCCGGTATTTCTACCCCGGCAGCAAAACCGTGGCGGCTGAGTCAGTGGCGGCCCTTCTGATGATTGCGACCGTGGCCGGTATCCTGATGGCGCTGTTTATGAACAACGCCGGCGGCGCATGGGATAACGCCAAGAAGTACATCGAAGAAGGCCAGTACGGCGGCAAGGGCAGCGATGCCCACAAGGCCAGCGTTGTCGGTGATACGGTGGGTGATCCGTTTAAAGACACCGCCGGTCCATCGCTGCACGTGCTGATCAAGCTGCTGGCGACACTGACTCTGGTAATGGCGCCGCTGTTTATCGGGTAATCCCTTTGGAGCCCTGGCATCCTGCCGGCCGTTCAGTGGAGATCATGAGTAGTTCGATTTGCTTGAGGTCAGAAACTGTGACCTCAAGTATCGTGTCACGTCTCGGGCTAAACTCTACTGATAATCTCTTCCCTCTTGACGCGTATCAATTGTTAGATCCTGTTATATCCAACAACGCAAAGAAAGAGGCGGCGTCATCCCGGGTAACATAGCTTTCCCCCTGACGCCTTAGAGGTTGTCCTGGTATGAGTGAGGGAATTGTTGCCGATTCTGAAGAACGCGTCAGTCACCGTTCCGTAATTCTTGTCAGTATCGTGGCTGCCCTTGGCGGCCTTCTTTTCGGGTACGACACTGCCGTTGTGTCCGGCGCCATCGGTTTCCTGGAAACGCATTTCGGCCTCAGCGCCGGAATGAAAGGCTGGGCGGCTTCCAGCGCTCTTATTGGCTGCATACCCGGTGCGATGTTTGCCGGCGTGGTCAACGACGCCATCGGCCGTAAGAAAACCCTGATCATTTGTGCTGTTCTATTTGCCATTTCGGCCATCGGCACGGCCATTCCCACCACTCTGAACGAGTTCGTCTGGTACAGGTTTATCGGCGGTCTGGGTGTGGGTGCCGTCTCCATGACTTCACCGCTTTATATTGCAGAGATCGCACCGGAACACATGCGCGGCCGGCTCGTTTCCCTATACCAGCTCGCTATCGTCACCGGTATTCTGGTCGTGTTTTTTGTGAACACTCTTATCCAGCGAATGGGTGATGAAGCCTGGAACGTCTCAACCGGTTGGCGATGGATGTTCGGATCAGAAACATTGCCGGCAGTGCTGTTCGGGCTGGCCGCGCTGTTCGTTCCTGAGAGCCCGCGCTGGCTTGCCCGCAAAGGCCGTACGGAGGAGGCACAGCGCACACTTACGCGGTTTGCCGGCGCCGGCGCGGCGCAGCGATACATGGGCGACATCCAGACGTCGCTTTCGCACGCCGATGTAAGCCTCAAACAACTGCTCACCGGGCGCTACCGGATTCCCCTGCTCATCGGGGTTCTACTGGCCGTCTTCCAACAGTTCAGTGGCATCAACGCCATTATGTATTACGCACCCGAGATTTTCAAAGCGATTGGCACTTCCGTTGATTCAGCCTTCGTAAACACTGTGTCTGTCGGTGCGGTGAATCTGCTGTTTACCGTTGTCGCCATCTACCTGGTGGATAAGGCAGGCCGGCGCGCGCTGCTGCTCGGCGGTACGGCCGGCCAGGTGATTTCACTGGCGGCGGTAGCATGGCTGTTCCAGACGCAGGGTAGCCCGTTCCTGGTGCTCGTGTTCATCCTGCTGTTTGTCGCTTCATTTGCCGCGGCGATGGGCCCCGTCGCATGGATCGTCATCTCGGAAATCTTCCCAAACCGCGTGCGCGGCCTCGCCATGTCGATTGCAACCTTTGTGCTTTGGACCGCCTGCTACCTTGTCTCTCAGACCTTCCCCATGATGGTGGATGGAATTGGGTCCGCAGCGACGTTCTGGGTTTATGCCGGCTGCAGCCTCGCAAGCCTGATCTTCGTGTGGGTGGCTGTGCCGGAGACTAAAGGGCGCACGCTGGAAGAAATTGAAGAAAGCTGGCCCCGGTTATAAGGCCCGGCAACAGGTAACGTTGCTTCTCTGCGTCAGCACTGCTCCACAGACAACCCCTGCTTTTTCAGCTTTCGCACCACCGCCGGATCGATATCCGTATCCGTAATTAGCGCAGTAACACGATCCAGTTTCAGCACTTCCTGTACAGAGCGGATGCCGATTTTGGTGGAGTCCATGAGCAGTATAACCTGCTGGGCGCAAGCCGCCATGGCGCGCTTTACTTCAATCTCTACCGGGTTCGGATCCGTGACAGTGCCGCTATCCACATCAAGTCCGGTGGCGCTCATGAAAAATGTTCGGGCGTGTTTGTCGGCGAAAAACTCGATAGCCTCAGGCCCAACGAAATTGCCCGACACAGGAGACAACACCCCGCCGCTGGCGTGCAGGTGCCAGTCTTTTCGTAATGCATACGCGCGGGATAAAATGGGCAGGCTATTGGTCATCAGGGCCAGTTTTTCCACGCGGATGTGATTCAGGATTTCGGCAGCCGTGGTGCCGCCTTCGATGATAATCGTATCGCCCGGGCGCACGTATTTCTGCGCGGCATAAGCGGCAATGCGCCGCTTTTCTTCTGTGGCCTGCTGCTCCTTTAATTGGAACTCCGGCTCTGTAAGCAACCGAGTCATTGAGATGGCTCCGCCGCGTACGCGCTTCAACAATCCACGTTCATCCAGAAGGCGCAGGTCACGCCAGATGGTCATAGGCGTAACGCCCAGTTCTGCATCAAGGCCGGCCACCTGTAGAGAGCCGTCCTGCTCCACGCGCCGCAAAAGATATTGGTGCCTGTCGTGAGTGTTCAAAATACAAATCCTCTAAGGATGTTATAACCGGTGATAAGATGTTATAATTTATGATATATAACATTTGGTGAAACTACCCAGGCGTATCTACCAGGTGACGCGATATGAAGCTTTTTATAGGTATAGATGGCGGAGGAACACACACCACGGCTTGCCTCTCAGATGAGCAGGGGCGGGTTATTGGCCGTGCAGAAGGTGGCGTGGGGAATCCTAACCATGCAAGCGACGCTGAACTGCGCGACCACTTTTCGGATCTGACAGGCAGGTTATTTGCCACTGCAGGCGCCCCAGCGAGTGATTGTGTTGCAGTATTTGCTGGAATGGCTGGCGTCACTTGTGAGAAAACGGCATCTCGGATTAAAGGCATTCTTCGCGACGTCGGACTCGAGCATGCAGCCATTGGCGTAGACCACGACATACGCGTGGCTCTGGCCGGCGGGTTGGCCGGGCGGCCCGGCATTGCGCTCATTGTCGGCACCGGATCATCCTGCTATGGACGCGATGCTCAAGGGGCGACGTGGCAATCCGGCGGCTGGGGAGCCCTTATTGCAGATGAAGGCAGCGGCTACTATCTGGGGCGCGCTGCCATGACGGCTGCCGTACGCATGGCCGATGGTCGCCAGCCGGAAACAGCGCTGAGGGCGGCAGTCTTCCAATGGCTGGGCATAACCGACGTTTCTGATATTTTATGCCGGATATATGAGCAGGAGCTTACGCGTCCACAAATTGCGGCATTTGCGCCGACGCTGCTGAAACTGGCCTCAGACGAAGACCTGGCAGCGCTGGAGATTTTGTCTTCCGGCGCCCATGAGCTTGCCCAAATGGTTGCGGCTAATCACACGAAGCTGCCAACTGCTGCGGAACCAGAAATTGTTATAACCGGCGGACTCGGCACTGCGGATTCGCCTTACCGGCCAATGATCCGTGCCGCTATCCACCGCCTGTTACCGACAGCCCGTGTTGTCGAGCCGGAGCTGGATGCCGCTGCCGGCGCGGCGATCATCGCCATTACTCAGCATAATTCCGCCGCAAACGCGGCCGCTATTGCAGTAAACATGAAAGGCAGTTCGTGATGCTTGAACATCTCTTTGCGCGTATCAACCTTGAAAGAGGTGAAATCGATGGCGCTCCTCAAACCGTGCGTCGCCTGAGCGACCTCAAGGAAGTCTTCGCCGACCAGGCCGCGTATGCCGAAGCGCTGGCCCAGGCCGATCCCGTCTTGTACACGGTTTCCTCCGTTGAACCGGCTAATGGTGACGGACAAATGCACTACGGCCTGGGTGTATTGATGCCCGGCAAAGTGGGCGACGAGTATTACATGACAAAGGGACATCTTCACTCGTGGAGGCCGGCCGCCGAGGTTTATATCGGCCTTGAAGGCGAAGGTGTCATGCTGCTGGAAGATGAGAACACCGGCGAGACTCGCGTGGAGATCCTGGCGAAAAATACGGTGGTGTACGTGCCGGGCCATACGGCCCATCGCACGATAAACACCGGCAGCGAACCGCTGAAGTATATCGGCGTTTACCCCAGCGCCGCAGGGCATGATTACGCGCCCATTGCCGAAAAGAACTTTAAAATGCAGCTGATCGATAACGACGGCACACCGACTTTAATAGAGAGAAGAAAATGAGTAGTTACGTAACGAAACCCATTCCGCCGACAAAGCCCGATGTAGCGAAAGTTGTGCGGCCGTGGGGCAGCTTTTTGCAGTACGCGTTTAACCAGGACTGCACCGTAAGCCTTATGACTGTGAACCCGGGCCAGCGCCTGAGCCTGCAGTCGCACACGGGACGCGCAGAGCTTTGGATTGTGATGGATGACGGCGCGCAGGTGCAGGTGGGTGATGACGTCCGCGTTTATAATTCCGGCGATGAGATCTGGATTTCGGCGAACGAGAAACACCGTCTGGCATGCGCCGGCGAAAAACCGGTGCGCGTGCTGGAAGTGGCGTTTGGCAACTGGCAGCAGGAAGACATCCAACGCTACGAAGACGACTATAAGCGGCCGGAAGTCGGAGAATAATGCGGAATTCCAATTACGATAAGTTTCCTGCGTACACTGTGCGCGGATTTGAAGATGCTGCATGGGAAGGCTGGGGAGCCGTCGGCAGCAGGCTTAGTGACGCCGTAACCGGGCCGGGAAAGAAGATCATCGCGGTAGAATGTTACCCCGGCGTGATTGATGATGAAGTGCTGACGGAACTGCAGGCTGCGCTTCAGCCGGCGCTCATCATAAACACGCGAGAGCTGATGCTGCCGGCTGCAGAGATTGATGCGCTGGTTAAAATTGATGTTACCGATGACCCGGTGTTTGGCCACTTGTCGCTGCTGAAGCCTGAAGACTTTTTTGATGCAGGCAAACTGCTGCAGGCCGGTCGCACCATTCAGGACCTTACCGAGGACCTTGTCCTCGTGTACGGATTCGGCGCTTCACTCGTAACCGATTCCGACCTTCTTGTGTTCGCAGACATAGCCCGCTGGGAAGCCCAGATGCGGTTCCGCCGGGATGCCATTGCAAACCTTGGCGTAGATAATCACACGCTGAAGTGGTCGCTGCAGTACAAGCGCGCCTACTTTGTCGACTGGCGCGTGGCCGACCGGCTGAAGAAGCGCACGATGGACCGGTGGGATTACGTGCTCGACACCAATGTGCCAGGTCAGCCGCGGCTGGCTACTGGCGTAGCGGTGCGCGAGGGTTTGCGACAGGTTGCACAGCGTCCGTTCCGCGTCGTACCTTTTTTTGATCCGGCCCCATGGGGCG
>JAKFFN010000363.1:0-11470 GCA_036675025.1 Candidatus Sumerlaeales bacterium
ATTGCCTGATGGGGCAATCCCTTTGTCTGTGGGCGCTGCCACAGGATTTTATAAACCTTGATCTTTTAGAAGTAGAAGTTGCCTGCTGGTCTCTCTTTGTAAAGCTCTTCTACGGGGAACGCCTTGTTCCTTGCGCTAGGGGTACTGGTGGGTGCGGCGAGTACTTTCCTCATGTGCGAGACCTTGTTGCCGGGTACCGTTATGATGGTGCCGTTCAGCAGCTCAATACGCCAAATGTCGCCGCGCTCGAGGATGAGGCCCTGGAACTCCTGCCCACCACGCAGTACAATTACCTCTGCCAGGTCAGGCATGGGATTAATGGCCGGAAGATCCTTCGCCTGGTGAATGTCTTTTGAAAGGTAATAGTTCAGATTATCAGAAGGAACAGGAGTGCCAAACGCGCTTTCCGGTTCGTCCCAGCGAAGAGGTGTGGCTTCCGGCTGAGGCATGACGGCCTGCAGGGGCGGATAATCTTTACCGATGTCGTGACCGGGTTGAGGTTCAAGCACAGTAGGCGGTGTAATCAGGGGCGTTGCGGGGCCATCAGGGCCGCCTATGGTGGCATAGGCATAGTTGGTATCGCCCCCGCTGCCGGGCAGCGTGGTGATCTGCCGGCGCTGGTTCACGGTGTTGGCCAGGCTTGTGGCCGGGATGAGGGGCGAGCTGGGGGTAATGGCAGGCAGAGGGTGTTTCTTTATCGCAACAATCTCGGAGTTGGGGATTGTCGGAGGAATGGGTCCGCCGGAGGCAGTGCTTACCAGGGGAGCATTTTCCCCGGGGGCGATGGCTTTTGCATGCTCAATCACATCAGGTACGGGGGCTGGCGCAGGCGGCATGACCACGGGGGGAACATCTGACAGAAAAGGTGCGGCAGCCGGAACCTCGGTAACTGTGGTGGCGGCTACGGGCATCGTAACGTCGGTTACAGGCACTACCGGTGCGGCAGGCACAGTGGTCGGCAAGGACGGCAGAGTAACCAGGGGAGCCGCCGAGCCCTGGATGGGCGCTGCGGGCAATGCAGGCAAAGCGGCAGCAGCGTTCTGCGGCGGCAGTGGAGCCATGGCAGGGGCAGCCGGGGTGCCAAGGGCCTGGAGCGTGCCCGCTGGCAGAGGCGCAGGGGGCGGCAGGCTGGCAGAATTAGTGGCTGCAACGGTAGCATCGAGAGTGCCCGCGGGGGGCGCTCCCTGGCTCTGCACAGCTCCACTCCATAATACTATCGAACAACCCAGCAGGGTAGCAACAAATGTCCGGCGTCGCGAAATCAATGTCCGGTCCTCTCGTCAACGTGGCAAACAACGCAATACAAATGACCTGTGATGCTTCGGGTCAAGCACATAAACCGAATAAATCAACCCGCCTGCCAGCAAAATCGACATACGATAAAAAGTTTTGCACTGCGCGTTCTCACACATCATCAACGATATAATGAAGTTAAATAATACACCAGCCTTAAAGGCCCTTGCGCCGTGCCGATGAACAGTCAGCGATTAACCCTGTTGATGGCGCTTGGCGATGCTATCGTATTCCTGTTGATCTGGTTCGGGCTCTACCACCTGAGAGACTGGCTGGCAGACAGCGGGATCGTGGGCGTGCCCATTAACCCGATTCAAAGTTACCTGGTGGCGCCGCTGGTTTATCTGCCGTTCTGGTTTGCCGTGGGCTGGTATTACGGCCTGTACGCTCACCACGGCCGGCTGACCAGCCTGAATCAGATCAGCTCTATCGTGAAGGTTTTTATCATCGGGCTGGCCGGTTCCCTGGCGATTGCCTACCTGTTCAAGCAATGGGACATTGGCCGGTTCATCCTGCTTCTGACCCCTCCCCTGCTGTGCCTGTGGTTCTATTTCTCGCGGACGCTGTTTCGTCATTGGAAACAGAAGCAGTTCAGGCAGGGCGTGGGAATTACACGGGTGGTGGTGATCGGGGTCGGGCGCACGGCGCGGCGGGCTGCACGGCGAATTACCTGTCATCCTCATGGGGGGTACAAGTTTCTCGGCTTTATTGACCACCACCTGCGGAGAAAGATAACCAGCAAGATGCTCGGCCACCCGGTGCTGGGTCAGGTGACGGAACTTTCGGAGATACTGCAGCGTCACGAGGTGGACGAAGTGTTCCTGGCGGCGCCGCTTCTTTCGCAAGAGCAGGTGCTGACGCTGGTAGCGGAGTGCGAGCATTCGGGAGTTCAGTTTAAGATTGTTGGCAACCTGTTTGAAGTAATCAGCAGCCAGGTGCAGATTGATGAGATCGACGAAATCCCTGTTGTGCATTTGCGCAATGCGTCGCTGCCGCCGTTGCAGGCGGCGATGAAGCGGGCGCTGGATATTTTTGTGTCGCTGGCTCTCCTTGGGATGTTTGCCATTCCGATGGTGATTATCGCGATCATTATCCGGCTGGACAGCCGTGGTCCGGCGCTGTTCCGGCAGGAACGGATTGGGCTGCATGGGCGGCCTTTCCACATGTTTAAGTTTCGCACGATGATGACAAGTTCGCAGCCTTATGCCATGGCGCCATCGGATGCCAACGACCCGCGGGTAACGCGGGCGGGATATTGGCTGCGACGGTTCAGCCTGGACGAGTTTCCGCAGCTGCTCAACGTGTTGCTGGGTGAGATGAGCATGGTGGGGCCGCGGCCGGAAATGCCGTTCCTGGTGGAAAAATACTCGGTGTGGGAGACCCGTCGGCTGGACGTGAAGCCGGGAATTACGGGCCTTTGGCAGATTGTGGGGCGGAAGAATCTGCCGCTTTCGCTCAACATGGAGTATGACTTTTACTACATCAAGAACCAGAGCCTGCTGTTTGACATCGTTATCCTGATCAAAACGATTCCTGCGGTTATCTTTGGTAAAGGCGCTTTCTAGCAGTGAACACTTGCGGCAAACTGCTGTCTATGGGGCGTACCCCCAGATGCTGAAGCTTGCAAACCATACCTGCCACCCCGGCAGTTCCCGTGTTCGCGGAGGAACCTTCTTTACGATGGTGATCTTCGTGATGCTGGTGATCAGCAGCGCGCTGATGTATTACTATTTTCAGCGGACGCGGGCCCTGCAGCGGGAGGTGGCGGCGCTGAAGAGTGGCATTGCGGGCGGGACTGAAAATGGATCAAGCCTGTGGGACTGGCTGCCGTGGAATAAGGCCGGTGACGCTGAGGATGAGTCTGAAGTAACATCGGAAGCGGGAAATGGTACGGTTGCCGGACGAGCAATGCCTGCACCTGAACCAACGCCGGGGGGTGGCGCGGCAGAAGATGCGCCGGTTACGCCGCAATATGACGAGTCACAGTTGCCGCCGTCGGGTGCTGTATCTACGCCAAGGCCTATTGCGGGTGAGATTTCGCCCGCTGGCGAGCCTGCGGGTCGGCTGAACCTGTATGCGGGCACCACGGAAACGGAAGAACTGGCGCCGATTATAACCACTACAATTCCTGCGGAACCCGATACCTTGCCGCCTGGTGAGGAGCCTGCTGAAGCCGGAGCGGCTGATCAGCAGGAGGAGCCAGCCGGGGAAGCGCAGGGGCAGCAGCCGATCAAGTCAATGTACGACGAGCTGCCGCCGGTGCGCGTGAGGTCACCGCGTCAAAACCGAGAAGAGTAGCTAAAACACATCTGTCGATTTCACCATTCTGCCACAAAGACTTAAGTGTCCCTTGATGTATATGTGCCGCAGTAAATGCACATTTCTTTAAGGAGCATGATGTCTATACCCGGCTGTTGCCTAAGCCACTTTAACCGCGGCGAGAACTTTTGCCCGGTTTGTAACACCCAGCGGGAAGAATACAATAAAGAAGTCGAAAGAGCGCGGCAATTTCGTCCCGGAGCCGCTGACCTTAACGCCGCAACACAGGAACTGCTAAAGGCGCGGGCGATTCCGCAGACGGAGTTCCGCCCCAGTTCGCGCGGAATTTCTGCCATGGCAAAGAAAAACCCGAACCGCAGGAAAGTTTTCGAGCTGTTTGGCTTTTACCTGCCGGAGCGCGATGCGCGGAATCTTCTGAAAGCTATCCATGACTTTAAATGGATTGAAGCTGAGAAGGTTGGCCGGGATATCTGGTCGGAATGCACAGTTCAGGATCCCTTTGAAACAGCGGCAACGACCTGGGCCGGTAAATACCTGCCCTGCTATATGAACGAGGATACGCCTGAAGCGGCGTAAGCCCGGTATAGGTTTAAGCACCGTCTCGTGGTTGGAGGCGGTGCTTTTTTATTTTAAGGCATCGGTGATCTCGAAAAGCTTCTGGCGGGATGTGGCGCCGGATTTGAGGGAGAGCATGCGGCGCGGTAGGCCGAGATGATTAGCCAGGGCGCGGAGCACGGAGTCGTTGGCGGCGCCTTTGTCGGGCGGGGCTGTTGTCCAGACAGTAAAACTGCCGTCGGTTTCTTCCTGAACCTTGTTGAGCCTGGCCTTCGGGTTGACCTTCACTTTGATATAACGGCTCACGCTGCTATTTTCCAAGGCAGAAAGTACTGAAGATACGGTCGAGGATCTGCTCGTCAAGGCGTTCGCCCAGGATTTCGCCGATGGAAGAAAGGGCATCGCGCAGGTCGACCATTACGAGGTCGCCGGATTCGCCGATTTCAAACGCCTGGCGGGCGCGGGCAAGGCTATCGAGGGCGCGGCGGAGGCATTCAGCGTGGCGGACGCGGCTCATTTCTACTTCTTCGTGGTCTTCTCCGCTGCCAAGCAGGCGCTGGTGAATCAGCTTTTCCAAGGCAGCCAGGCCGGAACCTGTTGATGAGGATACGGCGATGTCGGCGCCAGCCATGGCGTCGGGCGCGGCGATGTCGTGCTTTGTTCGGACGCGGATCACGCGGGACGGGGCGAGACCGGAGGGCAGAACGAGATCTGGAAAGAGCGCATCTCCTTCGACAAGGTGTAGGACGACGTCGGCGTCTTGGATTTCCTCGTAGGTGCGGTTGATGCCAATTTGTTCGACTTCATCAGCGCCGGAGCGGATGCCGGCGGTGTCGACCAGGGTGATGGCGAGGCCTTCCATTTCGACGGTTGCCTCGATGGTATCGCGGGTGGTGCCGGGGTGAGGAGAGACGATAGCGCGGTCGCGGCCGAGGATGGCGTTAAAGAGGCTGGATTTGCCGGCGTTGGGTTCGCCAGCGAGGATTACGCGGGCACCTTCAGATTTAACGCGGGCTTTCTCGTGGCCGGCGAGCAGGCGCTCCATTTCGCGCGAGGCAGTGTCCATGCGCTGCCTGATGGCGCCTTTGGCCATCTCGGGAATGTCTTCTTCGGGGAAATCAATGTGGGCCTCGATCTCGGCGGCGGCATCGATCAGTTCGGAATAGAGGCTGCGGAGGCGCTCGCTGAGTCCGCCGCGGAGCTGCCTGAGGGCGAGGCGGCGGGCCGCTTCGGAACGGGCCGCGATGAGATCGCTCAGGGCTTCAGCCTGGGCCAGGTCCATCTTGCCGTTCATGAAGGCGCGCCGGGAGAATTCGCCCGGTTCGGCAAGGCGTGCGCCGGCTTCAATGCAGCGGTCGATAACGCGGGCAACGACCGCAGGGCTGCCATGGCACTGGATTTCGGCTACGTCTTCGCCTGTAAAGCTTGCGGGGCCGGGCATGCGGACGGCGAGGCATTCATCGAGAACATCGCCAGTGCTGGCGACCACGGAACCGAACACCAGGCGGCTGCGCGGCATCTGGGAGTTATTGAGCGGCCGAAAAACCGCCGATACCACACCGAACGTGCCGGAACCGCTCAGGCGAACGACCGCGACACCGGCCTCGCCCCGGCCACTGGCAAGAGCTACTATGGTATCCTCGGCTTGGGTCATGGTCATGGGAGTTATCGGAGCAATGCATTATGGTGCAAAAGATATTTGTGCTAAGTGTTGCCAATGCAAGTTGCGGCCGGTAATTGATGATCATGTTTTTTGAAGCGAAAGTTTGGAAAAGCGACGACCTGGCGGAGCACCTCAGAGAGGCTGGCTTTGGCGCGGGGCAGAACGTGGTTGTACATAGTTCGCTGAGATCTGTTGGGAAAACGGAATACGGGCCGGAGACTGTGGTGAAGGCGCTACTCTCGGTTATTGGTCCGATGGGTAACCTCATGGTTCCGACTTTTACCTATTCCCTGCCCGGGTGGAAAGGCGATCCGTTTGATTATGAAAAAAGCGCAGCTCGGACGGGCGCAATACCTGAGTATTTTCGCAAGCGGAGCGATGCCTTCCGCAGCTTTCACCCTACGCATAGCGCTGCTGCCATTGGCCCTGAGGCGCGGGAGATTACGGAAGATCATTTGAAAGCAACGCCGCTGGGAGTGGGCTCGCCTTTCAGCCGGATGCTGGACCGGGATGCGACCATCCTGATGCTGGGCACGCGGCAGGATACCAACTCAAGCCTGCACCTTTGCGAGGTGATCGCGAATCTGCCCTATGTAAATGTGCCGTTTACTGAGAACTCGGATTTTGAGGTGGCGTGGTTTAATAATTCCGAAGGGCAAATTGAGTTCGTGCCAGTGCGGGAGGTGCCGGGGTGCAGCCGCGGGTTTCGCGCCATCGAGCCGGAACTGCAGCGCCGAGGGGTACTCCAGAGTTGTAAGATCGGCAATGCCGCGTGCCAGGTGCTGATGATGAAAGACCTGGTGAGCGCGGCGATGGAGATACTCGCGGAGAAACCGACGCTGCTGCTGTGTCACCTGGATCATTGCGCTATCTGCCCGAAGCGGCGCGCCTTTATGAAAAGTTTAAAATAATGCGGATTGGATAAAGCTGCTTGATTCCGTTGAGTGAAAATGGCGCATGAGTTAGTCATGGGTAAAAACGTTAGCGACAACCGGTTCAGCGAAGCTGACAGGCGGTTTATGAAGCGGGCGCTGGAACTGGCAGAAAAAGGCCGCGGCATGGTGAGCCCGAATCCGCTGGTGGGCGCCGTCTATGTCAAAGACGGAAAAATCATAGGCGAGGGCTATCACACAAAAGTGGGTAACCCACATGCTGAAGCCGATGCGCTGGCGGCAGCCAAGGGCAAGGTTCAGGGCGCGACGTTATACGTGACACTGGAACCGTGCAACCACCAGGGCCGAACGCCGCCGTGCGCTCCCCTGCTGGTTGAACACGGCGTGGCGCGCGTGGTGGTGCCGCATGCAGATCCAAACCCAACGGTTGCGGGGCAGGGCTTTCGGCGCCTGCGTCGAGCGGGAATTAAGGTAGACGTGGGGTTAATGGATAAGGAAGCGCGGCGGGTGAATGAAGCTTTCCTGACTTTCCACACGCTGAAGCGGCCATTCATGATTCTCAAGTGGGCCATGACGATGGATGGCCGGATCGCGGCGATGACGGGTCAGTCGCGCTGGATCAGCAATGAGCTGAGCCGCGACTACGTACATGAGCTTCGGTCAAATGTTGACGCGGTCATGGTGGGTATTGGAACGATCCTGCAGGATAACCCTATGCTGAATGTCCGGATACAGAACTACGAGAAACGCCAGCCGCGGCGTGTAATTGTTGACGGCAATCTGCGCATACCGAGCAAGGCTAAAGTATTGACGGCAACTACGCCTGGTGATTGTATTATTGCGACGAGTGATTTTGCGCCGCTGCACAAGGTGAAGAAGCTTAGGGATGCCGGACACCATGTGCTGGTTATGAGGGGCCGCCGGGGCCTGATTGACCTGCAGCAGTTGATATCGAGCCTGACGGAGTTTGAAATCCAGTCGGTGCTTTGCGAAGGTGGTTCTACTATGCATGGGTCGCTGCTTGAAGCGCGACTGGCGGATAAAATCGTGTCTTTTATTGCACCCAAAGTGGTGGGCGGTGAGGACGGCAAGACCCCGATAATGGGATGGGGAATGCCTTCCATGAACAAGGCCATTGCGTTGGAAGATGTGACACTCCGTCATTTTGATACCGATGTATGTATTGAAGGTTATGTGCCTTCGGACTTCCGCGAGGGCATGCATGGCCGTCATGTCAAGAGCACGCGCGTGCGCCGGAAATCGCCAGCAACTTAACTGCAGCAGGTAGGACTTCACATCAGACTAACGGGAGAGAAATGTTGAGCTCAGACAGCCTTGCCTGGATTGCCGTTTTGCTTTTTATAGTAGGAATTGTAGCCGCTATCTGGTGGTCTACCACAGCCGGCTGGGTGCTCATTGCGGCAGGAATAGGGCTGATTATCTACGCGAAATTGCGAAGCTAACGAGCCTGATTGTGCAGCAGAAGCCTACTCCAGCGGAGTGAGGCGCGCCAGGATTTCTTTGATATCGAGCTCTGAGAGTGAGCTGACGCGGTGGTCGGCGTGGGAGAAATCCATGCGATGGGTGACGCTGTTGGGAATCGCGATGCAGTAGATTCCGGCAGCTTTTGCGGCTTTTACGCCGTTTACTGAATCTTCAAATGCCACGGCTTCAGCGGCTTCAACGCCTAGAGCCTTAAGAGTTTGCACGTAGAGAGCGGGATCGGGTTTTACGCGTTCCACGTCGTCGGCGGTCATCAGTACTTCAAAGTGCTGGAGCAGGCCGAGCCGATCCAGGTGGCCTTCCACCCAGTAACGCTGGCTGCTGGTGGCAACGGCAAGGCGCAGCCCCAGTTCCTGGGCAGTGGCCAGGGCCGACTCAACGCCGGGCATGGGGACTTCTCTGGCGATGAGCTCATGGAATTTCTGTTTGTGGATCTTATGGATATCTTCGCGGTCGACCTGGCGGCCAATCTTTTCCTCGAGATAATCGAAAGGATTGAAGTGATCCCACGTGGTGCCGACTACCTGGCACCAGACGTCGTGCTCTAGCTGTGATCCGTGGTCTTCAAATACTGACTGCCAGCAGTGGAAGTCAGGGGTTTCTGTGTCGAGAATCGTCCCGTCAAAATCGAAGATAATTGCCTTAACCATATACCGCAGGACTACCGGATCAGGCGGATTTCATTGCCTCAGCATGGTTAACTGTCTTTGCCAGGGCTGCAACTCCGTCAAGCAGGGCGTCTTCAAGGGACGGATCGAACTGGGGAAAATCGTAGAAGAAATTGGCGAAGTGGGGTTCGTAACCGCCATCAGCATAGGCCTTGCGGTCGGGCAAATAGCCGACAGAGCCGTTGCTGAAAGCCGAAATTATAACCTGGCGGGAGGCAAACAGCTCTTTGAACTTCAAGCCGAGGGAGGCGAAGAGTTCTCCGGGGACAAAGAGAATGCCAAGGGCAGACCCTAGTGCCATAAAACTTAGCTGCAAGGCTACGGTTTCAGGGTATCGCCCATCGGCAAGCAGACGCTTGTCACGCTGGACGCGATCAGCGAAAAGGTTGCGGTCGAGGCCGAAGCACTTATGGATCATGTCAAGGCGGTCTTCCAGTTCGGCTTCGGATTTCGGCTGATAGACCGGAAGCTGGACGGTGCGGGTGTACCACTGGATCTGGTCGACGGGAACTTCTACCGCGTTTTGCAGCGCGTTTATGGCGGAAGCGCCAACACTGTGGCCAATCTTTCGGGCGTCGTTGGGGTCGGCGCTGTGGTCGCCGTGGCGCGGATTGACGTCGCCGCAGGCGCCATTAATAAAAATGCAGGGGGCGCCGGTGTGTTCTTCCACATACTGCTGCAGATAACCGGGGTAGTCGGCGCTGACGTGATTGCTGATGTGCCCGAGTACTACGGGATGGCAGGCGAAATTGACGAGGGTCGCTTTGGACTTTCTGGTTTTCTGATCAACGAAGCTGATAACGGTAACTGTCCGGTCAATGGGGCCGCTTTCACCCTGGCGGCGGTTGATGCCTTCGTCGGATGTGGAGTGACCCACGAGCAGCTTTACCGGGTCGCCCTTCTCCCCTGCCGCGCTCGTGGCCGCCTGTTGAATCTGCTGCTTCATTCGATCCATGTAGCTTCTGTTAAGCTTGCCGCAGTTTCGCAATGTTACGGTGACGGGGCCTGAGTGAGTATGGCTGGTGGCAAAGCCAACCCCGGCAATTGGTATATCGGCGGAGGAGGTGATGCCTGCCTGGAGGGCGTTAAAGGTGTTTCGGGAGACGCTGATGATATCGGCGGAGCCGAGCAGGAAGGTTTTGTCGGCGGCATCGCTGAGGGCGAGCCACTTGACCTTGAGGCGGTCGTGGATGCCGTGGCTTCCCTTGCTGCGCAAAGTAAAACCGCAGAGGTCTTCCCCATTTTCCGGCGTGATGTCTGCTTCGGCGTAAGCCAGATTAATCAATTTTGCATGCCTTTTATGGAACGAGGTTTACGCGCGAGCGCTATGGGAAGGCCCCCGGAGCTTCGAGCTATCTATGTGAAGCGGATAGAGCCGTCGCTCCGGGCTTTAATTGCTTGTAGTATCAGCCGTTCGCAGTGCGATGGATTTTCTGGATCGCTTCGACAATTTGTTCCATATCCTGGCGAGAACCAAGGAGCAATGTATGGAATAGCCATATCATGGATTCGTCGGCGAGCTTTTTCGCATTGGGATTGTTGATCTCATCAAAGCGGATGCCGCGGGTATTGCACTGGTCTGAAAGCCATTTCTGTTCAGGACGCGGGTTGTCGTTAAGAGTCTGGAAACAGTAATTCGCGTGGACCGGAACGAGATAGCCCTGGCCACAGGGTACGCCTTCCGCTTCGAGAGCCTGAAGGAATTCAGCGCGAGGCATTCCAAATTCTGCAGCCGTAAAGTTTAGAACGTACAGGTGATAAGAGCGGCGGGTGACGCGGGCATCGCGCTTTGGTACGCGCAAGCCGGGTATTTTTGAGAGTTCCTCGTCGAGATAGGCAGCGTTTTGTTCACGAAGATCAATGTGTGCGGGCAGACGCTCAAGCTGGCCGAGAAGTAGCGCAGCCTGGAACTCCGTCATGCGGTTGTTGCCGCCCATGTTGAAGTGTTCGTACCACTCGTGTCCTTCCAGGCGGCCGCAGTTTGTGTATGAGCGGCACATGCGGGCGTGGTCGTCGTTGTTGGTCAGCATAATTCCGCCTTCGCCGGCGGAGAGGTTCTTGGAGACCTGGAAGCTGAAAGTCCCGACATCACCAAGGGCGCCTACTGCGGTGCCTTTCCACTGAGATCCCCAGGCGTGTGCTGCGTCTTCGAGAATGGCCAGGCCGTGTTCCCGGGCAAAAGCCACGGCTGCATCCATATCAACAGGCAAGCCGGCAAAGTGCACAACGATGATGGCTTTTGTATGCGAGTTAACCAGGGCGGCGGCGGAAGCGAGATCGATGTTTGCGGAGATGGGATCGACGTCGGCAAAACGCGGTATGGCGCCGATGGTGGCGACGGCGCCGGCGGTGGCGATAAAGGTGTAGTCTGGAACAATGACTTCATCACCCGGCCCGACGCCCAGTGCTTTGAGGGCGAGCTCGATGGCGACAGTGCCGTTGGTGCAGGTGATGGCGTGCCTGGCGTCGTGAAAGCGGGCGTACTCTGCCTCAAACTGTTTCACGCGCTCTCCATACCACCAGTTACCACTGCGGAAGGGCTCGAGCAGCAGACGCTCTTCGGTTTCGCCCCATACGGGCCACTCTGTAATTTTTCCGGTAAATGCCGGAGTGTC
>JAKFFN010000002.1:0-1805 GCA_036675025.1 Candidatus Sumerlaeales bacterium
TACTACTTTGTATCCCACTGTTAGGAAATGCGCAGGATGCCAAATCTAAATCCAAAGCGGGTTCCAGTGAACCGATAACTTTGGAATTTGGAAACATGAAGTCGGAGAAGCCTGCGCTGTTAAAGCAGGCTGAGTATTTAAAGTCGGTGTCTGCAGACAACAAATCCGTGGCATATGCCACGCAGTTTGTAGAGCTGATGCAGATCGCGAAGCGGGTGGGGGCGCAGAACCTTTCGCAGAGCGAAACGGATTTACTAATTGCTGTGCCTGAACCCTCGGAGGAAGCCATGGCTGCATTCTTTGCTCAAAAGGAACAGGCCAGGCAGCGGGTGCAGGATAGGACTGCAGCGGTAGATGCTGCAGTCGCCAAATGGCGCACGGCTAAGGCCGAAGAAGCGAAGCTTGCAGAAGAAAAGCGACAAGCTGATGCACAGGCCAAGCTTGAGCAAGATAAGGTCAATGCCATGCACCGGCAGGCTGCCGCTCAGGAAAAAATGGCGCGTGCGCAGGCAGCACAGGCAATGTTAAGCAATCGCATTGCTGGTTACTATTACTACTAACTGAGCTAGACCGTTAGCACACAGCGTTAGCAAAATGCGTGGGCTGGGAGCGTTGGTACGTTGGAGTGGTAGGCTCGGCGGGCTTGAGACCGGCAGGAGTGCCCGTCCTACATGTTGCTGCTGACGTATGGCTGGCGCTGCGCGGCTTTGTCGAGTGCAACTAGCCCTTTGCAGAGGGCGGTTCGCTGCGCGCACAGTCAGAGCGGCGCCGGGACGCCGGCGTATTGGGGGCCTGACGGGTTTGGGTCTCACGGTGACAGGCGAGACGCCTGCCCTACGGTTATGGGGTCTGCGGGGGATGCGGAGCTGATTGGTAAACTTGAAAGGCGCGGGGGCTTTGGGTGTTGTAGAAGTCGAGGATCTGGGCGGTACAGGTGGTGGGGGTGTCGGTTTCGGTGTTTACGGTGAGGTCGTAGGTTTTGCCGGCGTGGATTTTCTGGAACTGGCTGCGGGCGAAACCCTGGCGGCGGGCGTCGCGGGTTTTTTCCCGGCGTTCGAGTTCTTCGAGGCCGCACTGGACGCCGACAAATAGCACGGTGTGGGGGACAAAAAGCCGGACGCACTGGTGGAGCCAGTCGTTATCCAGGAGCACATGGTCGATAATGAGGTTGTTGCCAAGGCGGGCCATGGCGGCCACGGAGTGGTGGAACACGGTGACCATGCGGTAGAAGTCGTCAATGGAGTGATGGTCGGGGAGCATCTGGATGAAGGCGTCGAGCTGGACGTGGAGGAAGGGGTGGGGCAGTTGAAGCTGGAGCTGGCGGGCCAGGGTGGTTTTGCCGGAGCTGGAGGCGCCGCTGAGGAGGATGATGGTGGCGGCGGGGGTGTGCATGGGTGTTGGTGTGGCGGGGCTGAGTGTGGGAGTCAATGGGTTTGGACAGGCGGGAATGTGGATGTCTATGCGTCTTTACGGAAGCAGGGTAAGAGGGGACTGTGGGGAAGTTTTCCAAGAGCGCCGGCAAGCGGGCGCACTCCTGGAAGGTGCACTTGGTGGTGGGGCGGCGCTGCGTCAGTTTTCCGTCCCCTGTCTTCCGTTCTCCGGCAAGTTTATGGGTCTGTAAGAGCCCGTAAGGGTCGATGCGGGAATGGCGCGGGGTGATTTTATGTGTTTGGTTGCTCCTGGATCACACTAAAATCAGGAAGACACAAATGATTCCGGAAACTATGAAGACCGGTTGCGAAGTAGCAGTTAAAAGTAGCGAAATTATTTTTTGCGGAATTCTGAAAACATGCTTCGTAAGCCGT
>JAKFFN010000125.1:0-1801 GCA_036675025.1 Candidatus Sumerlaeales bacterium
TCAGCGAGTCGACCCGGACGCGCCCGCCTGTGGACGGCGCGTTAACGAATTGCGCATTGCCTATATATATACCCATGTGTGAAAAAGGGCGATTCAGGGTGTTGAAAAAGACGAAATCGCCCGCTTTCAGCTGATTTCTGGGAATAGGCCGGCTAAGTCCGGCGATTTCGGCGGTGTTATGGGGCAAAGGTTGGCTGGTCGCCTGCCCGAATACGTAGGCCACCAGACCACTACAGTCAAAGCCGGCATCAGGATGCGATCCGCCGTATTGGTAGCCCGATTCAAGCAAGCCCATGGCGGTCAACACAACTTCGCTGCGCTGCCCCGGTGCCAGGACGATAAGCTGGCCGGGGCGGACATGGGCGCCTGATGATGTGAAACCGCCGGGTGCCTGCCCGGCGCAGCCCGCCAGTAACAATAAGCCGGCCGCCATCAATAGTAAGCATGATGAGCGACGTGTAGGCATCGGAATAAGCATAATGTTCTCGCCCTGCGGTTATAAATCCGGAGATATTTGGCACTTATCGTTGTTTTTTAACAGGCTTATGTAACTTATCGCTGATATTTTCCGGAATATTGTGTAACTACGACAGCGCTGTCATGTAATTTTCTTTAAATATTTGATACTATGCCTATGTCATTTATACAGAATTTGCATGGTTGTAAGCAGTTCGATGGCTTTTTGTAAATTACCAGCTGACTGCTGACCGTGGCGGCTGTAGATACATTAATAAGATTTTGTTAATTCATTAACATTTGTTAGCGTTTAACCAAAACCATGGTTTCTGCATCGAGCCTGTTTCGGTTTTCAACTAGGAGGGCAAAATGCCCGTCACAGATAATTCGTTATTAAGCGACATTCAAGAAGTCAATTTGTCTTACTTGATGTTGGCCCAGCGTATGTTGCGCGAAAATTACGCTGCGGGCATGTTCCGCCTGGGTTTCGATACCGACGTTGCGGACATTGTGATGCGTTTGTCGCCCGCGCAGTTGGTTAAGCTGGCGGGTTCAAGCTCCTTGATCTGCAAGTTCCGCCTCAATGACTACGATCTGCTGTCCTCGCTGACGCAAGACGTGCTTGGCGGTGTGCTTCAGCAGGCGCATTCCACCATTCTCCTTTCCCAGAAAGCCAGCGAACAGCCCGCGTAAGCGGCTGTCGCCTAAACAATAATTATCATGGCAACAAAAAGCGTAGCCAGGGAAGCGGAAGAGATTCTTCTGGCCACCGAAATGATCCAATTGGGCGCCCGCCTTCAGGTATTGCAGGCTGAAACCAGTCTAAGCTATGACCGCCTGGCACGGCTGTATCGAGAGGTCAGGGGCTGTTCTCCACCGAAGGGCATGCTGCCGTTTTCGGTCGACTGGTTCATGACGTGGCTGCCCAACATACATTCCAGCGTATTTTACAGTGTCTACCAGTATATGGACGCGCATACGCCTGCCAAGAAAGCGAAGGCGCTGGTCGAAGCTTACAAACTGTATCTTGAGCAGTCGTCTACTGGCCGTTCGCCGGATTCCACAGAAGAGCCGGTTCTGAGTTTTACTCGCGCCTGGATGCTGGTCCGGTTTTTCGACAGCAATATGGTGCAGTTATCGCATTGCACGCGTTGCAAAGGCGGTTTTGTGGCCCACGCCCACGATCCTCAGAATGATTTCGTCTGTGCCATTTGCCGCCCTCCACCCAGGGCGGGAAAGACGCGCAGTAAAGCCGCAGCGGCGCATCCGGTCGAGGTCTTGCGCACAGCCCGCAAGGCAGCGAGCAAGATCAGTCCCGTGTCGGGCTGACGACCGTAATGGCCAT
>JAKFFN010000399.1:0-11356 GCA_036675025.1 Candidatus Sumerlaeales bacterium
TGACACCGAATGACCCGGGTTTCGGGCAGTCGTGGGGGCTGCATAACTATGGCCAATCCGGCGGTACGGTAGATGAAGATATGGACGCACCGGAAGCATGGGATATCACACTGGGGAGTTCATCCATTAAGGTAGTTGTGCTGGATAATGGAGTGCAGCAGGATCATCCCGACATAAATCAGCTGCCGGGTACGGACACGACCAGCGAAACCCCCGGCACAAGCGGCGGGCCTGTAAATTCGTGTGATAGACACGGAACACCGGTGGCGGGGTGCATCTCCGGAGTCGCGAACAATGGAATCGGTGGCGCGGGCATTGCGCCCGGATGCATTGTGCTGTCTGCCAGGACCTTTATCAGCACCACCAACTGTTCAGGTTCCTGGACAAGTGCCGCAAGCTGGACCGTTAATAGCCTGGCGTGGGGCGAGTTGAACGGGGCGCGCGTATCCAACAACAGCAATTATTACGGATTTACGTCGAGCAGCATAGCAGACAAGTATGCGCAGACAAAGCAAAACGGAATGGTCCACTTTGCCTCTGCCGGTAATAACACAACAAGTTCTTTGTCATACCCAGGCAGCTTGCCGTCGGTTAATGCGATAGCAGCATTGAACCGTAACGGAGGCCGCGCTTCCTTCAGTAACTATGGCCCCGGTCTGGATTTTTCGGCACCAGGCGAATCCATCTACACTACAGACCGTACCGGCTCCGTTGGCTATGCGAGTTCCGACTATACCCTGGTTAACGGGACTTCCTTTGCCAGTCCTTACGCAGCCGGTGTGGCAGCGTTAATCCTCTCGGTAAATCCTCTGCTTTCTCCTGGCGAAGTTGAGCAGATCCTAATGAGCACATCGGTCGACAAAGACGCACCGGGATACGACACAAACTACGGCTGGGGTGCTGTCAACGCCCACAACGCATTAGAAAGCCTGGCGTCATCAGTCAACGGATGGATGTGGTACTGAAACCCGTAAGCTGATACTTAGGGGTAAAGCTGCGACAATAAAAATTGAAAAAAGCGGGACTCAGATCGAGTCCCGCTTTTGCTTTTTGTTATGCCGGAGCAAAGAGACTACGGCCCGAAGATCATCAAGTCCCCGGTAGAGACCAGGCCATTGGTAGCGTCGTAGAGCGTAGTGCCGTGGTTGTCTTTCAGATCGGGGCCGTAGCTCCAGAGTGTCCACCTGGCTGGGCGGGTGCTCCCCGTTAGTGCGCGATAATGTTCCCGCACGTGGCCCTCCGGCTGGCTTTTGCCCAGGTACACCGTGGCGTAATCGTGCATGTAGAAGAACGTATCCTCCTGCGCATCATCAACGCCTGAGCGGCTGCCCGGAAAAATATCGGGCGGCAGGGTAGCAATGTATGCGACGGGCGTGGTTATGCGCACCGGAACAAACACGATGGGTTCGCCCGCAAAAAGGGCCCGGTCACGGGGATTGCCGTAGGCCGGGTATCGATTGGCAGAATCGGTGGCGTACAGTTCCAGCGTCGTGGCAATGGACCTTTGATCAGCAGCGGCTCGGGAGACTTTAGTGCGAGTTTGCGCCTGCAGGAAATTCGGCACCGCAATGGCCGCCAGTATGGTAATAATGGCTACCACAATGAGCAGTTCTATGAGGGTAAAGGCCCGGCGCTGTGCGCGCCGGACCCTTTTGACTTTAGTCATCGTACATACGCCACTGTTTAACGCCGGCCGAAGCGCCGCGGCCGTCAGCGAACGGGTTTGTGTTATTGCCATTCTCAGACCAGTCCCGTTTCCAAACGGTGAACTCGTCAATGGTCATTCCGCCGCCGTCCATGATGGCGGTTACCCGCGATGCGTCGTGGACTTTAAGTCCGCTGAGATCGATTGAGTGAGGAAACGACCCAACCGGATGCCCGTTAAGGTAAAGCCGGCCGACTGTACCAGTCGAATAAATGTCATGGGCTGAAAGGGCGTCGTAATGGATGCCTGCTGAGTGGATAGCCAGGGCCAGGTGGCGCCATTCGTTCAGCCCGGCTTCCTCCTCGCCCACATCCTGCCAGTTGGTAAATCCCGGGGCCGCAACAAAAGACCCATGGGTGCCGGAGATGCCGAAGTGATCGTTGGCAGGGTTTGTAATGTCGCGCGCCAGCAGGATTTTTGCTCCGGACTGCAGGCCAATTTCGAGGGACGAAGTCGACATGGAAGCGTTCCACTTGAACCAGCACTCGATGGTAACATCCCCCTGCATCCCCGACAAGGTGGCGGTGCTGCGGAGGGTTTGCGCGGCTGGTAATCCGAGCGAGAAGGGACCAAATATGCTGTCGGGAATGTCGGTGGCCGGCGCCAGTAGGGCCGTGCCGCTGGCGGGTGTCAGGCCCAGGTCCGGTGGCAGGCCTTCGGCGGGTGAGGCCACAACAGTGTTGCTGTCGAAGCGGTAAAGTGCAGCGGTGTCAGGACTCACGGTGTTAACCCGGGTCCAGTGGAGATGGGCATGGAGAGGCGTCGCCGCGCAGGCAAATAGTATTGCCAAGGCAGGGGCAGGCACGCGCATCCATACCCTCTTCAGGGTATATGGCATGGTGAAAACTCCTGTAATTTAGAAAAAGCGGAAAACTGCAGAAACGAACTGCGATCAGGCGATCGCAGGTTTCGGCGGCGGAACAGGAGGTGCTGGCGCTGCGCCGGCCAGCGGGGCGGAGCAATCTGAAATCATTGCAATTAAATATGATGAGAATACAGTCGACGAGGCTTCAACCGGAATATAGACCAGCCTCATAGACAGCGGCAGGTATGAACCATCATCAGACGACTGTGCGGGATGACAGCCCGGCACGCGGAAAAACAGTCCATCTGCAGAGGTTGAACGTTTCCCGTCAGCGGTGCACCTACAGGCGTCGCCCATGGGGCAACTGTCGCCGCAGCAGGGGCACCCACACGCGGCAGTTGCTTTCTTTTTCGCGCAGCAGGATTTGCCTTCAGCTTTGTCGGCACCATGTGCGCAGGAAGAGTTCGCGGAGCACAGGGAACCGAAGGCAGCGGACCTCAGAATCGGCCGGGCGTAAATGCCATAAAGCAAGCTGCCTTCGACGGCGAAGTTTACGGCCATCAGGAGCAAAAAGAAAATAGCTGCTGCTGGCCGCTTATGTACGGCATTGCGCATGACCCGTTTTCTAAAGACAACAGTGGCGCCGGGTCATTCTGCAGGATCAGGCTGTCTTGATCAGTCGTAAAGCTCCCAGAGTGCTGCGGCTGCCGGGCGGGGTGGTACGAGCTTGAAGACCGTTCCCGTATTGCCAGCCGGGCCGATAACCTGTGACCCGCATGCGTATATTTCACCGGCCTGATCCTGGCCAAAACCCTTGAGCCAATACCCGAACTCCGACTTGCCCTGTGGTGTGAAACCGTGCAGGGACTTGTCCGCCTGCATAAACATCAGCCGGCCCGACGGTGAGCTGAAGCTCATTCCGAAATCGCCAAAGATGTAGCTGCCCTGCAGAGCGGGTAACGCCGACCCACGGTAGACGAAGCCGCCAATGATGGATATACCCTCATCGTGGTCGTACTCGGCAATGGGTTCCTCCAGTGCCGGCGGCAACGGCTTAACGGGGATGTTCGTCACAAACCCGGGACTGCCGCCGTTGGCGTCAAAGAAGAATGACCCTTCCTTCAGCCGCCAGCCGTAGTTGCGCCCAGGCAGGATGATGTTAATCTCTTCGAGCCTGCCCTGCCCTACGTCGCCGCAGTAGAGCTGGTTTGTTCCGCCTTTGTCAAAACTGTAGAAGTACGGGTTCCGGAGGCCATAGGCCCAGATTTCTGGAATTGCGCCGGCCAAACCAACAAACGGATTGGTGGCAGGAACGCCATATTTCCCATTAGTAAAAGGTCCGCCGTCGATCTGTATCCGGAGAAGCTTGCCAAGAGGATTGTCGATGCTCTGGGCGTTGCCGTCGGGCAGGTGGCCGGGGCCTTCGTCGTCCCGGTTGCCGCCATCGCCGAGGGCAATGTAGAGAAAGCCGTCGGGGCCAAACTGAAGGGTGCCGCCGTTATGGTTGGCCTGCGGTTCATCAACCCGGAAAATTTCGCGGCGAGTGCTGACGTCGACAATGTTCGGGTTGTTGGCGTCGATGGTCCACTCGGCCAGAACGCCCTGATGATTGAAACCGTTTGGCGGCACAAGGGATGGAAAATCTGCAGGTATGCTGCCTTTGGGTTCAGATGTGAGCGTATAGATTTTCGGGTTTGCGGCGAAATTCGGATGAACAGCCAGCCCGATAAGCCCCCGTTCATCAAAGTTGTTAAACGTAACCAGGCGGCCGGTCACATCCAGGAGAGGCGTCGGTAAAACGGCGCCATGCTGATGAACAAGAACCCGACCCACCTGGTCAGCAATGAAGAGCCGGTTCGAGTTGTCGTCTGGCTGGACAACTGTCACCGGCGAAGCAAGTCCCGTTGCTATGGGTACAAGCCCAATGAGGATATCATCGACCGGAATGGTTTCCGGAATAGGGTTAGTAATTGGCGTGCCTGTGCCGAAGAATGCACCGGGCGATGGAGCGCCAATGGCCCAATCTACGGGCACGTCAGCGTAGCTGGCTACCCGCAGTGACATGGCGACATCCGTTTGCGCGGCAGTAAAGAAGCCTGCAGCCGGCCATTTGCCCGCAGTAACAGCAGTGGCGGTCTGTCCCTGGCTGGCGGCTCCCCACTGGAGACCTGCGATAACGCTGGCGGGGCTGGCAAAATTGCTGTCGCTATAAAGCCACAGGTCGCTAGCCGCCGGATCGAGACCCGCGACGGCAATCATTACAGACTGCCCCGGCCCGAACGTCGATGCGGCGGGAACAAACGACGCCGTGTTGCCCTTATGGGTAAACGGCAGATTGGTCGCCACTGTGAAGGTCGTCTCGGCAAAATTGGTCACTTCCACTTGGCCGGCAAGGGCATTTACTTCGGTAATTCTCAGGTCGAAAATATCGGCATGCACCGCAGAAGCCGCCGCAAAAATCGCGAGGCCTGCAACCAGTTGCATTTTGTGGCCGCGGAAAAGCGGAGTCATAAGGTTGCTGTTCATCAAGCGAAACCCCCGGGTCAGTATACGCTCCAGTTGTTAACAGAACTGGGCGGTGTAAAAGTAATCGTGAGCGACGGCCGATTTGCGGGCACGAGGTTTTCTTTCGTATCAAACCGTTTGGCACTGCCGACGAGATCTTCATTGCCTTTAACAAGCCAGCCGAAGTTGCCGGCGGGTGTAGTATGCCAGCTGATAACATCGGCAAGCAGTCCGGCAGAATTCCACGTGTAGGCGGCTGGAAGATTTACAGAGGTTGTCGCGCTGGCGCTAGCATTGAAATCGCCGCCGACATTTGTCCAGAGCACCGTATTAAAAGAGCGGTGTATCCACGTGGAGTCTCCAGCCGCTGAGGCTGTTCCCATGCCTTCGTCCAGGTCCGCGTCGGATGCTCCTTCGCCCCAGTCAGCGGTAACTTTATGCAAAGTCACAGATGCCGGTCCTGATGCCGTTTTGCTCATGTTCATTCTTAGCGTTGCGTTGGTAATTACAGAACCCGGCGATATGGCTCCGGCGACATCAAAGGCAATCAGGCCGCGGCGTAAAGCGCCGCCGCCGCCGACGCCTACCCGGCCGCTAAACATGTACTCGCCGGAGCCGTTGCTTAATGTGCCGCCGGCGTCTTCGTACAGGGTGTTATCTTTAGTGGGAGCAATTGTCACTTCAGCACCAGAAGCGAAGAGACAGCTTAAGGCAATTAAACCGGCGAGAGCCGTTTTTTTGTAGGAAAGAGTCATGGCGTAACTCCCAATGGAAATTGGGGTAGCAATGCTGTAGGGAATTGTCCAGTAAAAATCAGATTTTAAGCGTTCACACGTGACGCTTTGGAAAAGAAAAGCCCCGACCGTTAGGCCGGGGCTGAATCTATAAGTTGTTTAGATTTAGGTCAGGCGCCGCCGCCGTCTTGCAGCACGGCTGGAACCTTAAAGCAGTGGTCCTCTGAGTCGGGGGCATTCGCAAGCGCTTCCTCGTTCGAAAGCGACGGACGAACTTCATCCTCACGGAATACATTCTGCATGCTGAATGAGTGAGACGTCGGCGGAACGTTGGTGGTGTCCAGTTCCGCCAGTTTTTCTACATAATGCAGGATCTTGTCGAGGTCGGCCGCATAAGTCTCCGCTTCGCCTTCGCCCAGTTCCAGGCGGCTAAGCAAAGCCACGTGACGCACAACCTGCGGAGTAATCTCGTGCATTACTCCTCTTCCTCTTCTTCAGGCTCCGCCTCTTCTTCCTCTTCTGCATCCTCGTCTTCGTCTTCCAGTTCCGCGTCTGCATCTTCGTCTTCATCTTCTTCGTCGGTCTTGGCAAGGCGTGTGCGACCTGGTACAGCCTCGGGAGCAGCTTCCGGCGCAAGCGTGGGACGCTCAGAGATCAGCTTGAGGTTAGCCAGGCTCACGAGCAACTTCTTCTCGCCGACATCACTGCCGAACTTAACCGTGACCTTCTGCTTGTCGCCCTCACCGGTGCGGAACACGATGGTGCCGGTGCCGAATTTCGGGTGCTTTACTTTATCGCCAATATCAAAGTTTTCAATTTCCTGCATGGTTTCCTCTTTAAGGTAACGTAGACTTATTTATGTGCCCGCACAATGCGGTCAATAATGGTGGTAGACGAAATGCCTTCTTCCATGGGAAGATATTCAACGCGTCCGCCTCGGCTCTCTACCACATCCGAGCCAACTACTTCGCGGCCGCGATAATCAGCGCCTTTCGCTATTATATCGGGTTGAATGGCTTTTACGACCTCCAGGGGAGTGTCTTCGTCAAAAAACACTACGTAATCCACCATTTCAAAAGATGAAAGTATCTTCGCCCGCTCCACCGCCGGAATGATGGGGCGGGTGCTGCCCTTGAGCCGCTGGACAGATTCGTCGCTGTTGATGGCAACCACCAGGATATCGCCTAATTCCGCGGCCGCGCGCAGGCTGTGCACGTGGCCCGGGTGAGGCAGATCGAACACGCCGTTGGTCATTACCACGGTTTTGCCCCGGGACCTTAGCGGTTCCAGGGCAAGTTTTACTTCTTCAACGGAATGAGCGCGAGGCGGCGGCAAGGTCACGGGTTAAGCTGATCCTTATCTTCGCGCTTCTCGTCGTCCGGGGCCGTCGGTCGCTTGTAAACGCCCCACGGCAGCGGCTCGTCGATCTCATCTTTGGTCGGAGACTTGGCTTCTTCTTCCGGTATTGTCAGTTTTTCGTGGCTGGAAAGAGTGGAGTAGGATGATCCTTCCGTTGCCGACTGCCCGGCTTGCCACGCAGGAGCTGCTTCCGTAACCGGTTCATTGTCCGTATCAGTATCGCTATCAGTATCGCTAATGATAATCGGACTGGTTGATCCGGGCGGCTCGATGGGTTCAGCCAGCGCGCCGGCAGTAATTACACCGCTGCTCGATGCCATGGCCGCTGCAGGTGTGGCGGGAGAAGGCTCTGTCAGAGGTTCGGTGTCAATGTCGGCAATGCGGCCAGTGTCGTTGATCTGGGCTGATTCGGCTTCCACAACAGGTTTAGTAGAAGTCTCCGGTTGTTTAGCCGGTGCCGGAGCCGGCGTGATAGGGCGGCCTGTCACCTCGAAGTTGCGAATATACACATGCACATCGCCGAGGTTGGTAATGCCCAGGTCTTCAGCAAGGGCGCCACGCACCCTGCCGATAATGCGACGTTCAAGCACCGGCAGATTCTCGCGGGTGCGCACGTCGGCGTAGATATCAGTCGTCACAAGCCCCCGCTGCTCGCGCAATTCGATCTTCTTTACTGTGACCTCGTTAATTTCAGCAAGGGCATTGCGGATGTATTTCTTTATAGCGGCATCCATGATGACCACCCGGCCGCCGCCCATCTGCACTTCGATCTTCATGCGCTTGCGCGGGCGAAGGACTGTCATGAAGAAAACCAGCAGCGTGCCGAGGAATATCAAAATCCAGGTAAAGAACAGCAGGTAGTCGGGACGCATTACCGTGAGAACGCTGCGGCCCAGCGCGTTTATGCGGTCAGGCGTGTAGTTAATCACCTGCGGCGCTTCCACCATGATGCCCACTACGCTGATGGCAGCCAGCACAAGCAGAAGTATAACAATTATAATATTACGGAGAATCAGCATGAAGTCAGGGGTCCTGTAGTCACGGGATTATGTTCAGCCGTGGAGTTATGCAATTTCTGTTCCGTGAGGATCAGGCTTTCGGGCGGGGCGGCGGGAGGCTGGATTCGTTGATCATGCCCTGGATCGTTACATCCACGTTGTCTACCACAAGCCCGGTATAGTTCTCAATAGCGTCCTTAATGGCGCGCTGCAGGCGACGGGCTGTGTCATAAACGTTCACGCCATATTTAATATTAACGTCAACGGCTACAGAACAGTGGTTGTTCTCGATCTTGACAGTTACGCCTTTTTCCACATCCTTGCTGCGCGCGCCATCGTAATCGCTAAAACTGCTGCGTCCCGACATGGTTGTTACACCATCGACTTTTACCATCTCGATAGCGGCAATAAAGGCTACAACGTCATCTTTTAATATGATCCGGCCGTTATCGTGCTCAAATACTTCCGGCGCATCGACCGGTATGGTTCCAGCCAGTTCGTCGGCAGACATAGGCGATACCTTTCATCGGGTTCTGGATTTATATACCCGCATGGTTGCGAAAACGGTCAAGTGCATCCTGAGAAAAAATTTTGTGGGGGTGGTGTCAGGGCAGAATGCTGGTGAATGGCGTTCTGAGAATTCCCGCGTTTGGGACCTGTCAGACATGTCAGACCTGTCGGACCTGTCAGACAAAAACCCGTCCCGCGTTTCCTCCACACCTAGTTTCTCCTTTTTTAATGACAATCACCGCTGCCACCTCCGACATCCGTACCCATTGTGCCCGCATTCTTTCATCGCGCTCTCGCTGCCCTGTCCACGCCCGCCCGGGTCTTCTGGTTTGTGCTGCTGGTCTACTTCGCCTCGTCGTTCTTTTCCACCACCGTGCGACCCATCGAGCCGCTGCTTTCCGACACCAGCCTGCGCCATCGCAATAACTACTGGGCCGTAATCAGTATGCCGCGGATCCTGCGCGGTGATGAAATGTACTACCTCATGATGGCCCACAGCCTGGCCGGCGACGGCGATCTCTTTCTCTCCGACGAGTATGGTCATGTGCAAAAGGGTGGCCCCGAGATGGGGGTGTACCACCGCTGGCGCGGCGCCGATAACATCTTTCAGCATTTCTCGCGCGATGAGAACTTTACCCTTCTAGGAAACCACCCGTGGGGGCTGAGCGCGCTGCTGGGCATGCTGCTCTGGCCCCTGGCTGATACCTTCTGGATGGAGCCGGCGGCGATCTGGGTTACAGTATTCTGGGGCGCAATGGGTGTGCTGGTGTTTCTGCGGGTGCTGCTGGCGATGGGGATAACCTGGCCCCGGGCGAGAAACGCGGCGCTTCTGCTGGCCTTCGCCACGCCCTGGTGGAGCTACTCGCGCACATTATATACTGAGGTCTACATTGGTACAGCCATGCTGATCGTCATGTACTCGGTACTGCGCAACCGCGCGCTCATGGCGCTGCCGTTCTGCATAGCCATGGCGTGGTTCAAATATCCAGCCATGGTGCTGTTTTTCGGGGCCGGCACGGGTGAGGCCCTCCGGCGGCGGTGGCGAAATTTCTTTATCTTCGGCTTCACCGGTGCTGCCGTGCTGGCCGCTGTCTACGCGTTCAACCTGCATTATTTTGAAGGCGCCAGCTGGGTAACGCGCACGGCCGAGGCGCAGGAAAGTCGTGCGCGTTCCATCGCCCGCGCCGGCGCTCCCATTGCCTGGATGCCGGGCAATGTGCTCGACAACGTGGAGCGACTCTTCAAGGATTTTGACAAGGGACTGTTTCCCCATTGCCCGCTGCTGTTTGTCGCTGCGGGGGGGCTGATGGTGATGTTCCGGCGCAGCCGGCGCGAGTTCTGGCTTGCCGTGGCCTGTGCCGGGCCCTGGGCACTTGTCCATATTACTTACGAATACCTGATGGCCGGGGCCAGCTACACCACGCGCTACATGGTGCCGGTAGTGCCCGTGGCGATGCTGGGGATGCCGTGGTTCTGGCAGTGGAGCGAAGGCCGACCACGGTGGCGCCGCGCTGCAATGGTGCTCGTGGCCCTGAGCCTGCTGAACAACACCCTGGCGGGCATTCTGCCGGCAACATCCTTTGACCGCAAACCCTGGGAAATCATCATGGAGTGGAGCTTTATTGCGTGGTCAGCCATATCCACTTAACGGAGAAATTGCATCAGCTGCTTCAAAAACTTCCGGCTTGACCTGTACATGCCAGCGAACAATCCTGCCTGACGATTTGATTGGTCCGAAGGGGGTTTCACTAGGTGATAAACATTTTTCAGACGGTTATATACGCGCTCCTCATTGTTGCGTGTCCTGGTGTAGCATGCGCACAGGATCTTTTCGTCAGTCACACTCGCGTAGATTTTGGGCAAAAGGTCACCACCGAAATTGCGACGCGCCCAACTACTATAACTCTTGCCACAAACCGCGAATCTTCCCAACTGCAAATCACAGATGTGCAACTTGTCGGGCAGTTTGCTTCCAATTTCAAGATAACCAGCAATCCATCGTTTGACCCACTTCCGTGGATACCCCGCGGATACACGGAACTGGGAGTAGCTTTTCAGCCCACGAAACTTCAGTACATGGAGGCTGGGCTACTTGTTATTACGAAAAATCCTGTTACCACTACTACAATCAGACTTACCGGCACCGGGGTTATACCGCGCACGACTGTAAATCACGGTGCATTCACCGGCCACGGCCCTGGACAAAGCACCATTGGCACGGGCGGTGATTATGCAACCCTCGGGGACGCCTGCGCAGCTATTACCGACGTGGGACACCTCACCGGCGGCGACTGGACTTTCCTGCTCAGCGGCGATTTAGTCCAGACGGAACCATGCTATATTGCCGCGTATCACACCAACGGTCACACAATCACGTTTCGTCCGGCGTCGAGTTCACAAACCACCGTCACTTTAACAAACAATGCACAGGTGATTATCGGAAGGAACAATAATAATAACAACGTGCCGAACATCCCGACCAATAGAATCGTCTTTGATGGTTCACCCGAAGGCAACGACGGCGGGAAAGCACTTACGCTTGAGAAAATTTCCGGCCCCGGAGCGGCGATTGGCATCGGAACGCAGGCAATTATTAAGGTTGTCGGGGACAGCGACCACGTCGCAATCCGCAACGTTAATCTTCGCTGTTTCCCAGACACCTCAAATAACTATATCCATGAGGCCGTCGTCTACTTTTCGTGCAAGAAGTTCTACGAATCATATAACTCTGCGTTTTTTT
>JAKFFN010000231.1:0-1796 GCA_036675025.1 Candidatus Sumerlaeales bacterium
TCACTATAGCCGAGGAAATTAAATCCTGTGATCTTGCGGTTTGTGGAGGCGAAGTTGGATGCGAGCCCCCCCGATCCGAAGATCGTTGGATACAATGCGGCCTTTGAAGCTTTCACCGCGTATTCGAGCGATTGTTTCCTTGTTTCATTAGCCTTTTGAGCGGGCTGGTTCTGCAGGGCCAGCGCATAAACAACCTCAGGCATCAGTTCGGCCATGGGTTCAACAGGGATCTGGTCAACCGGCGGAACGGAGATGGTGAAAGGAAGCGCCGCATCGAGGTTGAGCAGGGCTTTGAGGTTTAGGAGGTTCTGCTCATAGGTAGCTTCGGCACCGATTAGGGTGGCCGAATCGCGGGCGAGCTGGGCCTCGAGGTCAACTGCATTCAGTTCCGGAAGTGTTCCCGCATCAACGCGTTTGCGTGTATCCGTTAGCTGCCCTTTGCTCTGTTCCACCTGAACGGCGGAGATATCGATCTGCACTTTGGAGAGCAGGGCCTGCAGATAGGCGGTTGCCACATTCAGGGCGATATCATTGCGCACCTTGTCTACATCAGAACCGGCTGCTTCGGCTTCGAGGCGGGCGGCAGTAATATTATTACTGATACGGCCCCAGTTGTAGATGGTAACATCGGTGCTGAACTGGAAGCCCTGGAAGAGGAGGCGCTGGTTGGTGAACTGGTTGGTGGTAGGGTCAATGGATCGACCAAACTGCAAACCGGTATTGGTGGAAAAATTTGCGTTGGGGTATTTGGAATATTTGTTTTGCTCGTACTGCAGCACGGCGAGGCGCTTCTGGACATCCGACTGGCGAACAGAGATATTATTGGCTACGGCATAATCCACACAACGGCGGAGATCCCACACTTCGGGCTGCTGCTGTGCAAAGGCCGTGGGTAGGGATGTGACCAATAAAAATCCAACAGTAAAAAGCAAAGAAAAACGCTTTCTCAACAAGCTCATGAATAATGGTTAAGGCGCTAAAAATAAAGCTTTTGATTTTGTTTAACTGACCGGCCATATAATTATCGTGAAAACACCCAGTTACGGGAACGGCTGATCGCTATGAATTTCCCTCCAGCGCCTGCCGCAGGTCCTCAATAAGATAGTCGGCAGATTCGAGACCGATATAGAGTCTGACCATGCGGTGTTCGCGGATGGTAGCATCAAAAAGCTCGGGTTTGATACCGGCGCATCGAGGAATCACCAGGCTCTCGTGACCACCCCAGCTAACGGCCATCATGATATGCTTCAATGATTCACAGAATCGGACGATCTCGGCGCGCTCTTCGGTGCGATACACGATGGTGAGCAGTCCGCAGGCACCAGAGAGCTGCTTTCGAGCCAGCTCAAACTGGGGAAAGGAGGGATCGAGCGGAAAGAGCAGTTCTTCCACCTTGGGATGTGCTTTGAGGAATTCGATGACGGTGCGGGTGGTGGCGCTGATCTGCTGGAGGCGCATGGGCAGGGTTCGCAGTCCGCGGATCAGCAGCCATGCGTTGAAAGGCTGTATACCACTACCGATATTCAGGTATTCGGAATCGAAGATCTTTTTCATCATGGCATGGCTGCCGCTGATGACGCCGGCCACCACATCAGAATGTCCGCCGATATATTTAGTAGCCGATTGAAGTGAAATATCGATCCCCAATAGCACCGGCTGCAGGTAGAGGGGGGTGCAATAACTGTTATCGCAGATGGTGATGATCTGGGGGGAAGGCTTATCTGATGCGGACCCGGATGCGCGGGTGGCATTGATCGATTTCACTAATGCGGCCAGGCCTTCGAGGTCCTGCATCG
>JAKFFN010000215.1:0-11293 GCA_036675025.1 Candidatus Sumerlaeales bacterium
TCGCCCGGCATCGACCGGCCGCTGACCCGCGCCAAGGACTGGAATCGCTTCGCCGGGCATGTCTCCCCTGCCGGCGCGGCCAACGACCTGCGTCAACAGCTGGAACGTCCGCTCGGACGCGCGGAAGTCCGACACACCAAGCCCCACGTCCGCGGAGACCACCCCCACAAGCGTCACCGACGGGAAATCGTGGCCCTTCGCAATCATCTGCGTCCCCAGGATGATGTCCACATCGCCCTTCTCCAGCGTCTTCCACGCCTCCATAAAGGCGTTACGCTTACGCGTCGTATCCAGGTCCAGCCTCATCACCCGCGACGACGAAAAAATCTGCTGAACAATCTCCTCCAACCGTTCCGTCCCCAGCCCAATCATGTTCAGGTCATCTTCCTCGCAACTCGGGCATTGCTTCGGAATCACGTATTCCCGGCCGCAATAATGACACATTAGTTTGTTCCAGATGCGGTGATGCGTAAGTGCTACATCGCAGTGCTTGCACTTCACTGCCTCGTGACACTGCAGACAGATAACGAAGTTAAAGAAACCGCGGCGGTTTAAAAACAACAGCACCTGCTCGCCCCGATCCAGCGCCTGCGATATCCCCCCCAGCAGCTGCCTGCTCAGAAACTCCGGGTTCCCCTCCTCCTTTACCTCCTGCGTCATATCCACCACCGTCACCGGCGGCAGCGGTTTTGCGTCAATACGCTCCGTCAGCGACAACAAATGAAACTTCCCTGCCTGCGCCTTATAATACGATTCTATAGCCGGCGTGGCGCTGCCAAGAATGCAGACAGCATCCAGGTCCGTTGCTCGCTTAATCGCGACATCTCGCGCGTGATACCTCGGGCTGCTGTCCTGCTTATAGGTCATCTCGTGTTCTTCATCCACCACAATGACCCGCAGGTTGTTAAAAGGTGTAAACAGCGCCGACCGGGCCCCGATCATAATACGCACACGGCCCGAAACGACGTTCTTCCATAGATCAAATTTTTGCCCCAGCGTCAACCGCGAGTGATAAACACCCACCACATCACCAAAGCGCTTCCTGAACCTGTCCACCGTCTGCGGTGTCAGCGAAATCTCCGGCACAAGCACAATAGCTTCTCCGCCCATTTCCAGCGCCTTGCGTATGGCCTGCAGATAGATTTCCGTTTTGCCGCTGCCAGTTACTCCGTGTAAGAGAAACGTCTCCGCGCGCGACTCATCCATTGCCTGTGCGATGCGGCTAAACGCAATCTCCTGCTCCCCCGAAAACGCCAGCTCGGCCTCTGATCCCCCGTGCCTGTCGTAATCA
Source organism: Candidatus Sumerlaeales bacterium (assembly GCA_036675025.1). Lineage (GTDB taxonomy): Bacteria > Sumerlaeota > Sumerlaeia > Sumerlaeales > Sumerlaeaceae > JAKFFN01. Next base: position 1,292 of record JAKFFN010000215.1, read on the forward strand.
TCGCGCCGGCTCACCACATGGATGAACTCCTCCACCCAGCCCCGCCCCACCGCTGATTTAATCGTCGCCTGGCTTGCCCCAGACCCGCGGCTGATATCGTCCATCGTCACCAGGTCGCCTTCGCGCCCGGCCAGGTATTCCAGCGCCAGCAGCTGCTTCTGTCCCGCTCTTGCCGGCCTTACCCCCTTCAGCACCTTAAAGCCTTCGTCAGAAATCAGGTACCGCTTAACTGTCTGCGATGCAATGTCGTTCATGCCGACAAAAGAGACGCACGAACAGCAGTCGCCCGGCGGCGAAATATAATAACTCGAGATCCACAGCGCGAGTTCCAGAATTTCCGGGCTTATCACGTAACCTGGCGTTACTTCACGCACCGCCTTTTTCATCTTCACACGGGCCAGGTGAGCAGGCAGTTCCGTAAAGACACGCACTACCACCCCGCGCGATTTCCGACGGCCAAAGGGAACTTCTATAATCCCCCCAACAGGCACATGCGCAAGATCCGCCGGCAACACGTATGTGTACAACTGAAACACCGGCTCATGAACAGCGACTTCTGCGTAAATCGCCTCACGGCCGTCGCCGCCGCTGCCGTCTTGCATGTTTGTAGGTATCAGGCGATTCTGTTAAACTGCTGGAAGCACTGGTAACCAAACTCGCGGGCCGCACGGATCTGGTCAGGGTATCCAAAGTGATCCGTATATTTTTCTTCCTTTGCGCGCCAGCTGCAGTCCCACACAAAATCGAATTTGGCTTCGCCCTCGTTCACAGTAACCGTACCTGCGTAATCACTGCAGCCGCTGCTTCCCTGTAACGTAACAGAATTCACCTCAAGCTGCGGCTCCGCCTCAAGCAGTTTCGAGAGCGTGCGAAGGACCTTTACGGCTGGTGAACCGGGGTTGTGTTTAATCAGCGGCGATGACTGGCCGCGCTCGAGTTTTCTGACAGCATCCTTAAACTCATCGGTAGCAGAACTTGCCGCGAGAATATCGTCTAATTTCTGTACTGTAGCAGGCATTCGATTAAACCCCGGGAAATTTATGTGCTTCACAATGGGCATAAAGACGCAGGTACTCTTTATTTGATTCCGCTCAGTAGGCAGGCTTCCCAGGTGATGGGCGTGCAACAAATTTTGCCGGGCTTGCATTGTCTATTGTAGAAGGCTCAACAACAGGAGATGCCGTCCGTCTTTCGCGCGGCGGCGGGGCTACAACCACCAGAATTAAGGAGTTGGCAGGAGTGCGTATTAATACCCTCTGCATTGGAAAGTTCGCGAAAGAATTCGTTTCACTGGCACTGATCGCCGGAAGCATGTGGGCAATCACGCCCACGACTATTGTTCATGCAAAGTCGTCTTCATCAGAAACTGATTCCAAATCGTCGGAAAAGTCTGAAAGCAAGAGCAGCGAAAAAGAAGAAAAGCAGTCTGAAGGCGACATCGAAGACAAAAGCACTCGTTCTGCTGCTGACGATGAAGAAGATGTAGATAAGTCCGGAGCTTCTGACGAAGAGTCTGACGCAGATAAAGAAGAAAAATCTGAAGACGAAACCACCTCGTCTAAAGAAACGCCGTCTGCTCTTACTCCAGAGAAACTTCCCGAAAAACTCAGCGGCATCCTCAGCAGTGTCAGCAAAAGCTCAGACTGGGGCGTAAAGGTCGTCATCGCTGAGACCGGGGAAACCCTCTTTGAATCCAAGTCTGATGAAGGCTTCATCCCCGCCTCCAATCGAAAGCTCTTTACCGGTGCCCTCGCACTGGATCAACTCGGCCCCGATTACACCTTCCGCACCTACCTCTACCACACCGGCACTGTCGACGCCAATGGCACGCTCAACGGCAACCTTGTCATTATCCCCAGCGGCGACCCCACATTTTCAAAGACCCTCTACAAAGCTTCTCACCCCGATTGGGTATTCCGCGACTGGGCCGATAAGGTCAAGGCCGCGGGCATTAAATATATCAAGGGCGATCTCCTTGTAGACTGTAGCGGCTGGGACATGAACGACATGACCCCCTACGGCTGGCCGTCACGCGTTATCAATGACTCCTATGCTCCCCAGACAAGCCCCCTTACCATTAACGAAAACCTTACTAATATCGTTTTAACCCCCGGCGATTCCGGTCAGCCAGCTTCGGTAAGTTTTATCCCCTCAGCAACCGGCTATCCTACGGTCAATAAAACCGAGTCCGGCAAAAAAGGCTCGCCCATTGCAAAGCGGATAGTGAACTCCCACATCGAACTCCGCGGTGGCGTATCAGCAAAAAGAACCATCTGGTCGTTCCCCATTGACCGCCCCACGCTATACGCAGCAGCCAACTTCCGTCACCACCTTATGGAGAACGAGGTACCTATCGAAGGTTCCGTACGTCTTCACACGCTGGCTGGTGTTCTTCCCGCGGCCAACAGCACAAATACAATCGCCATGGTACAGTCACCGCCTCTCATCGAGATCGTAGATTACATGATGAAGCGCAGCGACAACCACATGGCCGAGCAGCTTTATGTGGCCATCAGCAATGCAAAGCTGGGCCGCGGCAGCTACGGTAACAGCCGCCGTCTTGAGGCAGACCTGCTCACCCGCGCTGGCGTGGATGTACGCAATATCCACTGTTATGATGGCAGCGGCTTGAGCGAAGCCAACCGTGTCTCCCCCACAGATGTCTGCAAACTCCTCACATTCATGCGGGGCCACCGTTTCGCACAGCAGTACTATGATTCCATGGCCGTAAGCGGCCGCGAAGGAACCCTGCGCAGCCGCATGGGCAGTATTTCAGGCCGCGTACACGCCAAAACAGGCACCATCAACGGCGTCAAAACGCTGTCAGGCTACCTGACCCTCAGTAGCGACAAGACCCTCAGTTTCTCTTTCCTGGTTAACGAGATCAAAGGCGGCTCCGTAAGCGGCGTGCAGGATCGCCTTTGCACCACTCTCGCCATGCTGGTCCTCTAGCCCGGGATGCAGGCAGTCATACGCCAGACGGCTATTGTGCTGGAAATGATAAAGTTTCAGCACACTGTGTTTGCGCTGCCCTTTGCCTTTGTCGCCATGCTGATGGCGGCTGACGGATTACCATCAGCCAGCACGATTTTCTGGATCATCGCAGCCTGTGTTTTCGCGCGCACGGCAGCCATGGCATTTAACCGCTGGACAGATCGAGAACTGGACAAACGAAACCCTCGCACTGCCGACCGGGCCATTCCCGCCGGTCATCTCAGCGAAAAATTTGTTCTCGTATTTGCCCTCGCGGCCGCCGCCGGGTTTGTCTTTGCCGCAGGCATGCTGAACTCCCTCGCGTTGTGGCTGTCCCCTCTTGCACTGATTATCTTGTTGGGCTATTCCTTTACGAAACGCTTTACCTCCTTTGCTCACTTCGTCCTCGGTATGGCGCTGGCCCTTGCTCCTGTTGGAGCCTGGGTTGCCGTACGCTCAGAAATAGCCTTGCCCGCGATTTTCCTGGGGCTTGGCGTTATGGCCTGGACCGCCGGGTTCGATCTGATCTACGCTTGCCAGGATGTGGAAGTGGATCGACAGGAAGGCTTATACTCCGTACCCGGCCGATGGGGCACATCCGTAGCCATTAACCTCTCCCGTGGCCTCCACATAAGCGCGCTGCTCTTTTTCATTTTCGCTGGTTTAATAGCCCACACCGGCCCCGGTTACTACACAGGCGTCGGCCTTGCAGCGCTTTTGCTGCTGGCTGAACACATCGTTGTAGATCCCTCGGATACTCGCCGCATTAACATAGCCTTTTTCACAATCAACAGTTGGGTAGGCATGGCCATCCTTGCCGGAACGGCCTTCGATTTCCTGGTTACCGGTTGATGCTGGTCCACTCCCTCCAGCTCCGCGACTTTCGCAACCTCCGCCGCATCGATGTGGATTTCGCTCCCGGCATCAACGTTATCCATGGAATGAACGCCCAGGGAAAAACCAACCTGCTTGAGGCCGTTTACCTGCTCGTGACGGGCCGCAGCTTCCGCACTTCCACCGAATCCGAGCTGATCCCCTGGAACGTCGAAGATTACCAGGGCACCCTGATCCGCGCAACGATTTCAAAGGCCTCCGGCATCGAGCAGCTTGCCTTTTACCTCGACGGCAAACAAAAGCGTATCTCCATTGATGGCAAACCCATTTCCCGCCTGGCACACCTCATCGGCCGCCTGAACGCGGTCCTCTTCACCCCCGCTGATCTTCTCCTCGTGCGCGGCGCCCCTGCCTTGCGCCGCCGGTTCATTGATATCGCTGTCGGACAGACGAATCCCGTCTATCTCGATGCGCTCCAAACCTACCAGTACGTCCTGAAAAACCGCAACTCTCTCCTGAAGCAGATCGCCATTCGGGGTCAGAGTGACCACCAGTTGGACGTCTACGACGAACAACTGGCGTCCACAGGGGCCACCATCATGGAGGAAAGGCTCCAGGCGCTGACGGAAATGGCGCAGTTTGCTACACAACACTATGCCACAATTGCCCAGGACCAGGAATCACTGGGTCTGCTTTACGAACCCGATGTTCCTGTCTCTGCAGGTGCAGACTTCAAATCCCTATTGGCAACTGCCCTCGCTGCCGCCCGTGCCGATGATCTTAAAAGATTATCCACCTCGCGCGGCCCTCATCGTGATGATTTCCAGTTTATTATCCAGCAATACCCAGCCCGCCACTTCGCCAGCCAGGGCCAGCAGCGCAGCGCTGTCCTAGCCGCCAAGCTTGCAGAGATGGACTACCTGAAAAAACACACCGGCGAAACTCCGCTGCTAATGCTGGACGACCTGATGAGCGAGCTCGACAGCGACAGAAAAGCAGCGCTGATCAAGCATCTCGACCCCTCCATACAGATCTTTATAACGACCACTGATCCCCACTCCGTCACCCATTTCGCACCGGCACAGAGATTGCTCCGTATCGCTGGTGGAATTCTCGAGAATAACGGAACTGGAAGTTGACAGACCAGGTTGGAAAATGAGTATCTAACCAACGCTGCTTGTAATAGACTTCAACCACAGGTCTGAATTCTTATAGGGTTCGCCTCCATTCCGGCCCCACGGGGCCGTCTCGCGTGACAATGTGCGCGGTTAGCTTTCCGCACATCCGTAATTGTCACTCTAAACGGTTCGTGGATAAAAGAAACTGTTTTACCGCACCCGGTTAGTTATATAAAATACACACGCAGGGCTTCGAAAGAGGCCAGGAGGTCAGGCACCGTGTACGATAAAACGCCATACACCCCGGGAATGCGGGAGGTAATCAAACTCAGCAAAGCTGAGGCTGGGCGACTGGGCCACGATTATATCGGGCCAGAGCACTACCTTCTGGGAATCATCCGCAAAGGCGATGGTCTCGCCGTTCAAACCCTCCATAACCTGGAGATTGATCTGGAAGATCTGAAACTTGAGCTCGAGCGGATGCTTGAAGTCGGCAAAGGACCGAACGTTAACCTGTTCTCCCCTAACGCAGACGCCAAGAAGGTTCTTGAAACAACCAAGGAAATAGCCCGCCAGATGAAGCACAACTGGATCGGCACAGAACATCTTCTGCTTGGACTTATCAAGGAGGAGAACACTGTGGCGGCCCGCTGTCTGCGCCAGTTCAATGTGGACTTCGGCAAAGCACAGCGCGAGGTGCTCAACGTCATCGACGGAAGCAATTCCACCGCTCCAAAATCCAAAGAGTCACAGGAAAAGACCAAGACACCGGCATTGGATACCTTTGGCCGCGATCTGACCCAACTCGCCCGTGAGGGCAAGCTGGATCCGGTTATCGGCCGCGAGGATGAAATCGAACGCATCCTCCAGATCCTCTGCCGGCGTACTAAAAATAACCCGATCCTGCTGGGCGAGCCCGGTGTCGGCAAGACCGCCATCGTAGAAGGGCTCGCGCAAAAGATCATCACGGAAGACGTTCCGGATATTCTGCTCGAGAAGCGGCTCCTGTCGCTTGACCTTGCGGCTGTCGTAGCTGGCACAAAGTATCGTGGCCAGTTCGAAGAACGCCTCAAGGCCATCATGCAGGAAATCCGTCGCAGCCAGGATGTGCTCATCTTTATTGATGAGCTGCACACCCTGGTAGGTGCAGGTGCAGCTGAGGGCGCCATTGACGCCAGCAACATGCTGAAACCTGCCCTTAGCCGCGGGGAGATCCAGTGCATCGGCGCCACCACTCTCGAAGAATACCGCAAGTACATCGAGAAGGACGGCGCTCTCGAACGCCGGTTCCAGACCATCACCATAGATCCGCCAACTGCCGAGCAGACGGTGGAAATCATGAAGGGTCTGCGCAGCCGCTACGAGACGCACCATGGCGTAATCATCAGCGACGAAGCCATTGAGGCGGCAGTTTACCTGAGCGACCGCTACATCACCGAGCGGTTTCTCCCGGATAAGGCCATCGACGTGGTTGACGAAGCTGGCAGCCGCGCACGCCTGAAACTGAACGTGAAACCTGGCGACATCAAATCGCTGGAGAAAAAGATCGGAGAGCTCGATGAAGACCTCCGCACTCTTTCCAACCAGCACGAGTTCGAAAAGTGCCAGGAAGTGAAGGTTGAGCGGGATGAAGCGGTGCAGGAAAAAGAGCGCCTGACCAAAGAATGGCAGACGCGCAAGACCAACCGCGACAACAACATCATCATCTCTGCTGACGACATCGCAGAAATCGTAAGCAAGTGGACCGGCATCCCTGTTTCAAGGCTGGAAGAAGCCGAGATGCAGAAGCTGCTTAAGATGGAAGAGGAACTGGCGAAACGCGTTGTCAGCCAGAAGGAAGCCATTTCCGCTGTGGCCCGCGCTATCCGCCGCGCCCGTGCCGGCCTGAAAGATCCGAACCGTCCTACGGCTTCGTTCATCTTCCTCGGCCCCACAGGTGTTGGTAAAACAGAGCTGGCCAAGGCCCTGGCTAACTTCATGTTCGGCAACGATGATGCTCTCATCCGCATCGACATGAGTGAGTACATGGAAAAGTACTCGGTCAGCCGCCTCCTTGGCGCGCCTCCGGGATACGTGGGATACGAAGAGGGTGGTCAGTTGACAGAAAAAGTCCGTCAGCGTCCATACTCGGTCGTGCTCCTCGACGAAATCGAGAAGGCTCACCCCGACGTCTTCAGCCTGCTGCTGCAGGTTCTTGACGACGGGCGCCTCACCGATTCGTGGGGTCACACAGTCGACTTCCGCAACACGGTTATCATCATGACGTCTAACGTTGGTACCCGCAAGCTGAAGAAGGGTGGCACCATGGGCTTCCTCGCAGACGGCGACATGGAAGACTACGAGGCAACCAAGACGAAGGTTATCGGCGCTATGAAGCAGCTGTTTAACCCCGAATTCGTCAACCGCCTCGATGAATCCATTGTATTCCGTGCACTGGAACGCGAAGACATCGAGAACATCGTGAACATCATGATGGACCGGGTCAACAAGCGCATCGCCGAACGCAACATTCACGTCACGCTATCCGAAGCTGCCCGCCAGTTCCTGGTTGAGCAGGGATACGACAGTGAATACGGCGCACGGCCAATGCGGCGAACCATCCAGCGCCACATCGAAGATCCGCTGTCCCAGTTGATCATCGAAGGCAACTCGCCTGAAGGTGACCTGATTGCTGAACTTGACGAGGATAAACAGAAGCTTGTGTTTACCCCGACCGACGCCCTGGCAGATACAACAACCTGATAACAAAATAAACCAGATTCAGCCGTCCGGCGAAAGCCGGGCGGCTTTTTTTTTTGGCCGGATTTTCGCTCTTTCACCACAGGTGTTTACTTACTTGAAAAAACGGTTTTCACTGAAATGCTTTGTTTTAATTAATTAACGGAGACTGCTATGCCCGTAACCGCAAAGCGCATTATAATACTCATGACTGCCTGTCTGCTGCCAATCTGCGCATGGAGCATACAGCTCAACGTTCCCCTGGTCGAAAAAAAGCCAACCATCGACGGCAATGTGACCGCTGCTGAACAACAGGCCGCAGCCTCCCTGGATATGACCCGCATCGGCGGCCTCGACCGTCCCCGCTTTGATACAAAAGTGTATGTAGCTGCCACCCTGGAAGGCCTCTACGTTGGCTTTGTTGCCAACGAACCTGTTATGGATTCTCTTGTTACCAGCACAACCCAGGCTAACGGCGCGGTCTTTAACGATGATTCGGTCCAGGTGCTACTGTCCCCATCATTGGATACTGCGGCGGATGCTTACTACCACTTCGCCATCAATCCTGAAGGAATCCGTTACAGCAATCACCTCATCACCGGCGAAGTTGTTGGTACCTGGGAAGCTGAAGTAAAGAAAGGCGCCAATAGCTGGCAGGCGGAATTCTTTATTCCGCTGACCTCCATTGAAGCTCCCTATGAGCTCCCCTACTGGCGCGCAAACTTTGCCCGCGTGCGTCCGGCTCGGCCAAATGCCGCAGAAGAAACCAGCGCGTGGGTAAACCCCGGCATCTCCCTTCATAACTACAAGCGTTTCGGCTACCTCACCATGCCACGCTTCGTTCCGCCCGCACCCACAGATAACGCCCGGTTTACCACGTCGCCTGTTGAAGTTATCACCACACGCACAACCGCCGTACCGCGTGACTAGCAATATTTTGCCAAATGGTTAATTCGTCTCCAGTCATAACTATCCTGGGGCGATAATACAGCGCTGGAACCCGCACCCAAAACCGGTCCCAAAGATCCGACACGACGCAACTTCCCGATGCTTCACGAAACGCCATCCTGCGCCACCCTAACCAGGTAACCCGGGTGCCCCCACCCGGGCAATGCAAAGGGCACATTCATATCCAACCCGTCAAGTGCCATCCAACTCCCCAACCCGCGAAGCGCCGTATCACGTGCCCTACACCACCGGCCTTTCCCGGAGGGAAAACACAGTGGTAGCCGGTGGTCAGGATTATGGACGCGTCAGCGGCCATGATCCGCCACCACCGGTTTCGGACCCAAAAGGTTCCGCACCCCGGCAGGGGTGCCACATCACAATGGCAAACCACGTTTGAATGCTACCGTCTTTAAACCGATGCCAAAACTCACCGTTCCTGCGTGTCATAATACTGCTGCACAAATACCTCTGCCGATCCGCGACCGCTGAAAATCAGCACCCCGACAGCGTTTTCATTATCAAAGTAAACTGGGTTCTGGCTTTCAAAAAATCGCATCCTTCCCGGCTCGTCCAGCCGCAGGTTCCTGTCTTCCATCACGGCATACGGCTGCCCTGCCGGTTTCGTGCGCTCAGCTTTTCCACTAGTTCCCACGTACCGATGCAGGTAATCATAGGAATGCTGATACCAGCCACCGCTTAAATGGATGAGATTCCCCGGCTTCACGTCTGATTCCCGCAGATAATCGACAACCTCCATCTGCTTTCCAAACGGGATATAGTAGTTTCCGGGCACAAACTCCTTATGCTTGATAAGCGCCAGGAAAACGCCGGTAGCCACCCCTCCCCAGCAGAAGAAAATCGCTGCTACGATTGATGATGCAACTGCTGCTCTCCCCTTCAGGCGCGGCAGACACAACGGCAGCAGCCAAAGCGCAGCCATGCTTCCCAGGAAGTACCCCGCGTTTATCCGCTGGACCAGCAGCCCTCCAACCACGGCAGGCACAAAAATCCACGCCAGCAGGATGGTAGCAAGAGTCAGGCTCTCGTCAGTCGGAGACCGGCGTTTTCTTCTCAACACAATAGCGATTGCTGCTATGGTTCCCGCCGCCGCGATACCGGTAATGAACGCGTCCAGCAGGGTCGACAGCGTCAACCACTCCGTAACAGTGTTCTCCAAAAGCACAACCATGCCCGGTGCTGCTTCTACACTGGGGTTCCAGAAACTGAACTTTATTGAATCCTGCAGCCTCACCCACCACGGAAACGGCGGCGGCAGCATCGACTCATAAACAACCGCAAAGTCTGGTTTGGGAGACGGATTGGTTCTGCTCTCCCAGAAACTCAAAGCGCTCGGGAGCATCGTAAGTGCAATGATTAAGGCGGGAATGCCAGCGCGTAAAAGCTCCTTCAC
>JAKFFN010000213.1:0-11285 GCA_036675025.1 Candidatus Sumerlaeales bacterium
TCTCGAACCCACACTCCGCCCTTGCGTTTGCCCTTGGCTTCCATCCGGCCCATCACGCGGCCGGATCCGTGAACCGTGGAATAGAGGCTGAGATTAGCGCGATCATTCTCCACCCCTTCCAGGATAACAGAGTCTTCGCCCATGCTGCCGCCGACAAAGCCCTTTTGGCCCGGAAAAGCCGGCGTCGCGCCCTTGCGTACGACCCAGAGTAATTCCCCATCGTGCTCTTCACGCCAGGCGAAGTTATGATGGTTGTGCACCTCTTCCAGGATTTTCCCCCCCATGAGCTCGGCCACGCGCTCGCAAACCCAGTCCCGCCCCGCATAGGCATATTTGCCTGCCAGGTCCATCGCTGCAAGGTATTGTTCTCCAAGGTCTGAGTCTGCAGGCAGCACAAGCGGCGGCACATCCATTCCATCGCGGGCGCCGCCTAGTTTCAAAAAATGGCTGGCAATCTTGTGACCGAAGCCGCGCGAACCAAAGTGCACACCGATCCAGATGCGGTCTTTTTCGTCGCGAAAGATATCAATGTAATGGTTACCCGAGCCAACCGTTCCCAGCTGCTGGCGGGCGAGGTCTTTCAGATTTCGAACATACCCGATATTCCAGCCGGGATGGGGCTCGTCAAACAACGCTGCGTTAACCCGTTCTTCGTTTTTACGGCCGACACCAAAGGATATGGTTTTAAAAATATCGTCCATGATAGACTTAATGCGCGGCTGCACCTGGGGGTAGGTCAAATCAGTGAGAACGGCTTTATTCCCGCAACCAATGTCAAAGCCCACACCGGACGGCGAAATCGCATCTTTGTAAGCCACCACGCCGCCAATTGGTACGGCGTAACCTTTATGGTGATCCGCCATAAGGGCGACGTGGTCTGCGGTTTGCGCGCAGGTTTTTATCTGGGAGAGCGCTCCCTCGTCTACTGCTGTGCCCCAGATCGGGACGCCATCTAAAATTTGCATGCGATTAGCTTCCTGGTGCTTTAAAAAATTGAAAAGCCCGAACGTGCGTCCGGGCTCTCAAGAAACTTTATGTCAGAGGGACGTTACATGGGTTGGACAGAAGCAAACCGGGGATTGGTACTATTGCCACTGGCCTTCTGAACCGGTTGTACCTGCGTCTGGTAGCGGAACCGCGCTGTAAGCAGTTCGAAAGTTTCCCATAAAATGCAAGAACACGCACGAACATCCTGCGCTACAGCCTTTGCCCGACTGCCGGTGACGTCTTCTAGTTCGAGCTGCTCATAATCTGATATAAGGCGTAACCACAATGAGATTTCCCCTTTAATCCAGCCACGCTGATGAGCTTCCACAAACGCTTCTTCAGAAGATTGAGCTGAGATGCCCTGGGTTTCAAGCACACTGCGAATGATATTGTGCATCAAGGCAAGCACAACTGGAAACCGTTCCACCACGGATTCTACACTAAACTGCTCATCTCTAGGTTGCTGAACCGCAGATTCCAGTTCCTGCAAAGCAAACTTCAGACTAGCTAACTGTTTAGCAAGTGACGTCATGATGTACCTCCGTGGTTACTTTAGACAAGAGGTTCCCCGGAAAGTAGCGGGTGCAGGGCGAAAAACTGCCCGTGTGAACAAATTACCAGACGTTCCTCTCAAACAGTGATTATCAGCAAGTATCGGACCGACGACGGCAGCCCAAAACCAGCCAAAAAGCTGTACGCGAGTCAATCAGTCTTCGGTTCGCTGGAGGAAATAAAATGGGAGATCATCTTCATCAGAAACGACCTCGGCTGGCCACTCGCCGCTGATGAAATCTTTGTAATCATCGAGGGTGAGATCGGACTGCGTTCCGATGAAATGCGGACACCACGCGTCGGGGTTATCAAACTCTGTTTTGCAAAATGGGCATTTCACTGCCATAGTAATAATTTCATTCTAACGTAGGGGATCATCGGTTACTCCGGTGCCTTCGGTTCAGGCCCACGCTTGCCGCCTCGAATCCAATCCTGACGCGCCTGCATGTAAGCGCGTTTCTTATCCATGTCCGAAACGTAATCAGCACCTTTGTCTCCGCCAGCAGTTGGCATATATCCGGCGGCTGCGCCCAGTTTCTCTTCGTCCATTACTACCCCCTGGCGGCCGTGGGAAGTGCCACCGGGCGCTTTAGGTCCTGCAGCTTTTTGCAATATGGCGGTGGCAGCTACAGAAAGTTTTCCGCCGGAGAGCCGGGTTTCGATCTTCTCTTTCAACGGAGACCGCTGCGGACCCAGTTTGGTGAGAAGTTCACCCAGTTTCACTTTCACGGGATTCTCAGCGGTATCAATGGCGTCGAGAATGGCGTCGTAGTAGGTATCAAGCGTTTGCCGGGGAACTGGTGGTGCTGCAAAATCTTGCAGGGCCATCTGGGCAGCCGACGCTATTATAATATCGCTGTCGGCTACATGAGAAATAATCGCTTTCAGTGCCGGGGTAATTTTCCGTTGGGCCAGGGCATTCATGGCGGCTACCTTCTTAGTGCGCCGTTTGCTTGCCATCAGGTAGCGCGCCTGCAGATCTTCGATAAGCTGGAGGTCTTCTTCAGTGACCTGAGCTGGCGCTATTTGCGAATCTGCTGGACTGTCCATAAGCGGCGCTGCGGTACCTACAGGTGTTGCATGGCTGGCTGCCCCGCCTCCAGCCGAACCACCAGGAGCCATGACGGGCTTACCGGCTGCGCGTTGGGCAGCAATATAAGCCTTCATTAGAATGGCAGAAGTCTCGGCGCCCGCGGGCGGTAGTTGTCCCGACTGGATCTGCTGGAACATCTCAGCCATGGCCTGGCGGGCTTCGTCGGAATCAATTTTGTCCAGCGCGCCGGCAAGCGATGCAATAACCTGGTCTTTAGTCAGTTCCTGCTGCGTTTCCGTGGCCGCATCATAGACTGTCTGCTTTACATACTCGGACTTCTTCGTGTCATCGTGCAACGCCGTGTTGAACAGCATCTGTTTGATAACCGGCACCTGGCTGGGGTCCGGATTTTTGGCGTAGAATTCTCCCATGGCCAGGTAAGCGCCGCTGTACATCTTCGTGTACTTGGCTGCGGTTTCGTTAATAGTACCCATGGCGAACGGAGCAAGACGCCCGAGCAGATCAATGAGCGGCTGACGAAAGCCCAGGGGCTGGGAGCGACCGGCGCGGGCAAGTTCCGGCCTGTCGGTGCTCCACAACGCTGTCACAGCAACCTGTGCCGCCCAGCGCAGGATGTTTGGATCGATGCCATCCTGTTTGCCTGTAAAGAAGTTCAGTACCGCGCGTACGGGAAACTCGAGATCATCTTTCGGAAGGATCTTAATAATCTGGGCGATAATGCGGCCGCGCTTCGCAGGATCGCTGATGGAGCGGACGAGCCGGCCAAGGGCAGAAATGATGGTGAAAGCTTCACGTCTCGCTTCGCCCTCGATAATGCGGCCGGAGACGTTCTGTTGCAGCGCCTGCGTAAGGTCATTCAAGGCTCCTTCTGTGCCAATGGCACCGAGAGCAAACAGTGCTTCTGTTCGGGCGTCGGCATTCTTGTCTTTAAGCGCCTCCTGGAGAAACGGCACTGTATCCGGGTTTTTGAAAATCCCCACGACTTCCACGCCGTACTGGCCGGTTTTATCGTAAAGGTGGTCTTTGCAGAAGTCCAGGTATGGCTGGATAACCCGGGGGTGCCGGCCCAGAGACTGAAAGACGCGGTCGGCGATAAGGCGGGCAGTACGGCCCAGGGTGGCATAGAGGCGCTCTTCAACGCCGGCAAGGGCGCCGGCGGTTGATACTTCCTTGGGTGAGAACTCTACTATAAGTAGCGTCGCTTCATTGAACTTGTCGTGATCGGGACTCAGCAGGCAAGAGCGGAGGATGGCCCTGACGGCCCGATCGAATACATGAATCTCTTCCTCGGTGGGGGCATGCAGTACGTTTCGGCCGGGGAGCCGCCGGCTCAATTCTACCGTAGCTTCTGTCAGGTTCTGGCGAGCCGCACTGGTCAGCGGACGCTCGCGCTTCTGAGCGGCCACGGCACCACGGGCGAATTCCTCTTCTACATCGGTAACGGAAAGCGGATCCAGTCCAAACTTCATGGGATTGCGCGACATGGATTTTACCAGGGCGTGGGCGCGGTCTTTCTCGTGAATGAGCCCGCCAAGAATATTGCCGATGAAACGGGCGCGCTGTGGGCGCATTTCTTCCGGGACTCCGGTAATCAAAGTCGCCGCAGCTTTCTCTGCCCCTTCAGCGTCCTTTGCCTTAACCTTATCAATAAGCCCGTTTACCAAGCGCTCGCTGGCGATCTCATCCAGCCGGCGATCCCATTCGCGGGTAGCCTCGAACTCTGCCTGTATGGGTGCATAAACGGCACGGTACGCGGCGGTCGGCCAGTCGCGCTCAAGGCGGGCGTAAAACTCATGGACCGGGTGCGTGTGAAAATCGCGGTACTGGCGCGTGACGGCTTCGCCTATAGCTTGAAGTTCAGGCTCAGAAATCTGGCCGCTTGCATGGTGCTCCGTCAGGAGTTCCGCAGCGCGCGTGCCCTGATCCTGGGCGAGGGCGGTTTCGATCTGGTGGGACAGGCTCATATACAGAATTAACTATCCCGTCTACGCGATTTCAATCGAAACCAGCGGGGCAATCAGGAAAGTGCAAAACCTGTAAATGCAACAGCGCGGCAGCCCATTAAAGGCGAAATCCAGACTTATACTTCCTTGCGCAAATCCAGGAATTCCCTAAACTCTCTCGCCTGCTCAAGCATGGTATGCAGCTTGTCGCATTGAGAGTTGGGATTGCAGGCTTCCATGAGTTCAGCAAGGCTTTGCTCCAGTACGTGGCGTGCTCCTGCGATTTCCTGAAGGTTATCCATACAGATATCCTCCCACATCTCCGTGTTGCCGGCAGCGATGCGAGTGGTATCGCGGAAGCCGTTTCCGATAATGCCCCGGATGAGATTACGGTCTTCATTGAAATTCTGCACGGCGCGGATCAGTGCAACGGCTGCCAGGTGAGGCAGATGCGAAATAATGGCTGTCAGGCGATCATGACGCTCCGGTCGGCTGACGACAATCCGGCTGCCCAGGGCATGCCACAGGGCGGTAACTTTTGCGAAAGCCTCAGTATTTGTTTCAGCAGTACGCGTGACAAAACAGGTAGATTCTTCGAAGAGCCGGGGGCGCGCGAAGCGGACTCCGCTTTTTTCCGACCCGGCCATCGGATGACTGCCTATAAAGTATTTTTCTGTACCACGGGTGAGATCGTCACCGCGCTGGCAGATGGTAGCTTTTGTGCTGCCGACATCCGTGATAATTGCACCGCCTGGGGCGGCCGCGACAATCTCGGGCAGAATTTCGATGATTCGCCGAACGGGCGTGCAGAGGATTATCAGGTCCGCCCCGGCAATGCCGTCAGTCAGGCTTACCGTTCCGCGGCTGATAGCGCCCTGCCGCTCAGCTTCCTGCAGGCTGGTGAGGGTGCGGCCAATGCCTACGACTTCCTCACACAGGTGTCGCTCCAGGGCGGCCATGCCTATAGACCCACCCAGCAACCCTACACCAACAATACTTATCCGTTTAAACAAAGGCTCGGTCACTAAAAATTAACTCGCTGCTCTCTCTACGTGATTCAAGTTTTATCGGGAACGGCAGACATGAAAAACGCCCGGCATTGCGCCGGGCGTCAAACATTTAGACTTATTTAGATCAGACAGTTGCGGCGGAAGCAGGCACGTGACGGCCAACAGCCTCGGCAACGGGACGAAGCTCTTCCATAAGGCGATCAAACTTGCTGAACTTGATCGTCTGCGCGCCGTCGCTCCAGGCTTTCTCCGGGTTCGGGTGAACTTCGACCAGGAGGCCGTGAGCGCCGACGGCGATGCCGGCTTTGGAGAGTTGGCTGACATAGCGGAAATCGCCGGCCGCATGGCTCGGGTCGATAAAGACAGGCAGGTGAGACTCGGCCATGGCCACACAAACGGCGCAGAGATCGAGGGTGTTACGGGTTGAAGTTTCGAAAGTGCGGATGCCGCGTTCAACCAGGATAACGTCCTTGTTGCCCTGGGACATAACGTATTCGGCTGACATCAACCACTCTTTGACCGTCATCGCCATGCCGCGCTTAAGGAAAACCGGCTTGTCGTACTTGCCGACTTCGCGAAGCAGATTAAAGTTCTGGGCGTTACGGGTACCGATCTGAAATGAGTCGGCATACTTGTTCACGAGTTCAACGTCGCGGGTATCCATGACTTCGGTCACGATGGCAAGACCAGTCTCTTCGCGGGCATCGGCCAGCATCTTGAGACCTTCTTCGCCCAGACCGGGAAAGTCGTAGGGAGAGGTGCGGGGCTTGAAAGCGCCGCCGCGCAAAATCTTTGCTCCGGAAGCCTTGATGGCGCGAGCTGTCTCGAAGAGGCTATCGTTCTTCTCAACGCTGCAGGGGCCACCGGCCACCACAATTTCATCGCCGCCGATTACGAAGTCACGCATCTTAATGCGGGTGCCTTCGGGGCGGAAGCTGCGGCCAGCCAGCTTATAGGGCTTAACAATTGGCATGGCGCTTTCAACGCCGGGGATCGCCATAAAGGGAATCTGCTGAATCTTCTGCTCATCGCCGATGGCGCCTACAACTGTGCGCTCTTCGCCGCGGCTGATATGTGCCTGCAGACCGGCCTCGCGGATGACATCCGTAAGGTGATCAATCTCTTCCGCCGTTGCTTCCGGCTTCATTACGATAATCATGGTTTCCGAAACTCTCTGTTTTCAGCTACAGCCGGGCAGGCTGGTAACTCGTTAACTATGCAGCACCTTTGATAGGGCGGCAATGAAAGTTTCGTTCTCCTGCGGGAGCCCCACACTAATGCGAAGATGCTCCGGCAATTGATAAATCCCCATCGGACGCACAATAACACCGCGCTGCAGTAAGGACTCGTACAGCGGAAGTGCAGGACGCTTCATATTCACCAGCACAAAATTCGCGTAAGATGGCACAAACTCAAGACCCAGGCGCTCCAACTCCGTATAAAGGTACTTTAATCCGGCCCGGTTTCCGTCTACTGTGCGGCGCAGATGGTCGGTATCATCCAGGGCAGCCTGGGCCGCAACCTGCGCCAGACGGTTCACGTTAAACGGTGGGCGCACACGATCGACAGCGTTCCAGATTTGAGGATGCCCAATTCCAAAGCCAAGTCTAATTCCTGCAAGCCCGTAGGCTTTGCTGAAGGTACGCAAAACAACCAGGTTAGGAAACTCTGACAGAAGGGCTATGCTGTCGGGATACTCGCTCCACGCGCGCGCGTACTCATAATAGGCCTCATCCAGGACCACAATGACGGAGGATGGCACAGACTCAAGAAGGCGGCGGATCTCGGCGGCGGTTACGCCGGAGCCAATGGGGTTGTCGGGATTGGCGACGAAAACGAATCTGGTATTGGCGTCGATGGCTTTAGCGAGCGCATCGACGTCGTGGCGCCAGTCTTTCATTGGCACCCGGATCGTCCGGGCACCCATGCTGGTGGCTCCCATTTCGTAGCGGATGAACGTGCGCTCGGAGCAGACGATGTTGGTCTGCTCGTCCAAAAAGGCCATAGTCATCAGGGCGACAACTTCATCGGACCCGTTACCAAAGAGCAGGTTTTCCGCAGGAACGCCCAAGCGATCCGCCAGTTTCTTTCGGAGGTAGAAGCAGCCGCTTTCCGGGTAGAGGTGCAGCTCGGACAGTTCCGCCTTTATGGCTTCAATGGCCATAGGCGAAGGACCGTAGGGGTTCTCGTTACTGGCAAGCTTGACCACATCTGTGAGGCCGTGCTCGCGCTGAACTTCCTCAATGGGCTTGCCGGGCGGGTAGGGCTGCAGGTTTTCTAGTTCCTGGCGAAAAGGAAACTGCATGGGACTCCTTAAAAAAGTATAAAGTAGAATGTAGAACGGAGAAAGTAGGAGCCGGAAAACCACAGCGGTGACCGGGCTTACTTAACTTCCAGACTTCTTAGCTCTAAATGGTGATTTTCACTCCGGGTTTTCGCCTGGCTTCTGGTCGGGGTCTCGCATTAGTGAGTTGAACACCCGGACTGCCACGGGAACGGAATCCTGAATGTCGTAGATGAGTTCGTTGAGTTCTTCGGTGGCGAACTGTCGGGTCGATTCCTCCCCGGCCTGTTGCCGGAAATCCTGTGCTTCGGTTTTAAATCGGGCCAAGGCGTCAGTAAAAAGCCGTGCCGATGCCAGCAGGGCTTCGGAGGCGCTGAGCCCCTGCCCTTCAAACATCGTCACGGCTTTCTGGACCTTTTCCTGGTCGTACGGCTTTCGGGACACGCTTAGGGGGCGACCTCAATTACAGGGCGCTCTGAAGCCGCTGCTGGTGTGGCCCCGGCCGGAGCTCCAGTATTGCGCTGCTGGGCAGCTGCGCGCATTTCGCTACCGGCTTCACGGACGGCGCTGGCCAGGTCCTGGATGGCCGCAGCGATCTCGCGGTTAGATGCAGCGACTTCCGAAGTAGCCTGGGCGACAGCCACGTCCTGCGTCTGCGGGATTTGTGAATCAATTACCACGCCCGTATCGGTACGTTCCAGATCCGGCACGTTGCGCCGGGCTATGCTATCGCGAGACTGCTGCTGGGCCTGGGCCGTTCCTACTACGCCAAAGCCGAACTCACGGGCGACCATTGCTACCAGCACCAACGCAATAATTGTGAGCATCAGATTGGTGTACATCCTGGTGTCTACACGAGGAATCATCCTCATTCTCCCTTCCTGATTCGTGTTAATTTATTACTCTTGAGATCGCAGGTAATACGACAGGGTTTCCATTTCAATCGATAAGTCGACGTAATGTACCTTAACATGGTCGGGCACGCTCAGGCGCCGGGGCACGAAATTCAGGATTCCGCGAACGCCAGCCGAAACCAGTCGGTCGGCCACCCCCTGGCAGGCATCGCCGGGAACAGCCAGCACGGCAATGTCGGCGCCGATTTCTTTCAGCCGGGCTTCAAGCTCATCAATGTGGTGAACTTCGAGCGTTCCGCGGCTTGATCCAACCTTTCGGCGGTCTGCGTCAAAAGCCATGGTGATTTTAAAACCCTGGCGCTGAAAGCCGCCGTAAGACACAAGGGCGGAACCGAGGTTACCTACGCCTACCAGGATGACCTTCACTTCGCGATCGGTGCGGAGGATTCGTTTCAGATTGTTTCGGAGATCACTGACGTAATAACCGAAGCCCGGTACGCCGAACTGGCCGAAGTAGGCCAGGTCTTTACGCACCTGGGCGCTGTTGATGCCCAGGAGTTCGGCGAGGTCTGAGCTGCTGATTTTCTCGACGCTGTTCAGTTCAAGATCGCTCAGGAGGCGGCTATACAGGGCGAGGCGGCGAACCACGGCGGCGGGGATGCGGTCAAGGCGCGGTACAGAATCCGAACCCTCCCCTCCCCCGTCTTCGGGTGACAATCTTATGTTAGGCCTGGAGATCATGTTTGATTGGAGAGTGCTCACCTCAAGAACGGGCACAAGCACAATCAACTAAAAAATGCAGGGGTTCGTTGGACGTGTCGGACATGTCGGACGTGTCGGACGTGTCGGACGTGTCGGACGTGTCGGACGTGTCGGACGTGTCGGACGTGTCGGACGTGTCGGACGGATCAGACGGATTGATCCATCGGACAGATCAGACAGATCGGACAGATCGGACAGATTTGACCAAAAAGCACCGTCGAATGCCGGACATTGCGTTTTTGACGCCTGCGGTTTACGCTACCTGCTCAGGTTGCGCTGGGGACGCGGCTTGCTGCTGATCGGGTTTGCGGCCTACGCATACCACTGACAAGCCAACGGGCAGCTTAAAGTTGTCGACGAACTTGGCCACTGGCATCATGATTTTCTGCCCGGCTACGTGTCCCTCTTTGATCTCGCTGGAACGCATAACCTTGCCGGCAAACAACCAGCCGGCGGCGCCAACTGTGTTGAAGTGAAACGACTCCACCAGTTGGAATCCCGCCTGCAGCATCTTGTCCTGCAGTTCTTTCATGCTGTAACGGCGGAAGTGCTCCAGGTTCTCGTCAATGCGACAATAAAGAGCCTGGTGGGCCGGCACAAGGATGACCAGGCGTCCGCCGGGGGCTACCAGGTCGTAAAGATTACGCAGGGCGAGTTCGTCTTCCTTGATGTGCTCCAGCACGTTCAGCATCACGATGGTATCGGGCGGTTGATTCTTCAGCCCGTCCGGCGGCGGTTGTGTTGCGTCATACTGGAAGAAGCTGACGTTTGGCCGCTCACCGAACTTGCTGCGAAGCTCTTCCAGGTAATCTTCCCGGGGGTCGGTCAGGATAATCTCGGAATTGGGCGATGACGCGAGGTTGTCCAGATTGTTGCCTATTCCGCAGCCGATTTCCATAACCCGTTTGCCGAGGTGATGCCTGATGCGGCTGTACATCCACTGGCTGTACTGGTCAAACTTGCTGAGGGTTTTGAGGGTCTGTTTGCCGTAATCTTTGTAGCGACCACGGCTATACTTGAGAATGCACCAGAGAGCCTGGAAGCCGTCTTTCCAGCCGATCTTTTTGCCTTCATCATAGCTGCGGCCATCATAGCTGATGGCGACTTCGAAAATCCGGATATCCATCCGGGCCAGCTTGGCCGTGATCTCCGGTTCAAAACCAAAGCGATTCTGTTCGATGTTTACGGCCTTGAAGATGTCCGTACGCACGAGCTTGTAGCACGTTTCCATGTCGGTCAGGTTCAGGTTTGTGAACATGTTCGATAGCAGGGTAAGGAACTTGTTGCCGACGCTGTGCCAGAAATAGAGTACGCGGTGGGGGCGTCCGCCGAGGAAGCGGGAACCGTAGACGACGTCGGCCTTGCCTTCCATTACGGGCCCGAGGAGGATGTGGTATTCGTTGGGATCGTACTCGAGGTCGGCGTCCTGAATGATCGTAAAATCACCGGTGGCATACTGGATGCCGGTGCGAAGCGCCGCGCCCTTGCCCTGGTTGTGGTCGTGAAGGACGATTTTATCGACCAGGGATTCCAGCTCAGGGTAAATGCCGCGGGTCCCGTCGGTGCTGTAGTCGTCGACAAGGATAATTTCTTTGTCAATGCCCTCAACCGCCCGGACGCGGTTTATGAGTTCGCGGAGGGTGTGCAGCTCGTTGTAGACGGGAATAATGACGCTTAGTTTCATGGGTGGATAACCAGTAGATTCTATTGTCGTTGCAGGTCAAGGAGGTAAGACAGGGGTGTAAAGAGAAAATTTTGAGGAGGGTGGTGCGGGGAGGGATGGAGGTGATGAAAGTGATGGTGAGGGCGAGAAAAGCATTTACCACAAAAACCACAAAA